>NZ_DASXJS010000138.1:0-46285 GCF_036497245.1 Actinomycetospora sp.
CCGGCTCCAGATTCCTATCGACCTGACCTACGAGGAGTTCCGGCGGCGCTATGAGCAGGCGGTGCCCGTCTTCGACCTCAATCGGTACGCGGCTCTCGACCCGGACATCGACCGGGCCACGGTCCGCGCGATGACCGACGAGGATGCCCCGCACGCCTCTGCTCCTCGGACCCAGGTTGTGCCCGGCTGGCTTGTTGATGGTCAACGGCTTCCGACTCAGGCCTCGGTCGTCACTGGAAGCTCCTGCCCAGTCGCCGCCTGAACTTGCTCATCGGTCGTAGTCGACAGCGACGTCAGGGCTTGTGGGGCGCGATTGGCAGGTCAGCACATTTCCGGCTTCGATCTCGTCGTCGGAGAGGGCGTAGTTCTGCTGCATGTGAACGGTGCCGTTGGTGATGGTGGCCCGACAGGTGCCGCAGATGCCGCCGGTGCACAGGTAGGGCACGTCGACGCCGCCGTCGAGGACGGTCTCGAGGATGGAGGCTGTGCCTTCACTGTGGAGCTGGGTCTTTTCCCCGCCGGACGTGACGGTCACGGTCGCGGGGACGACGTCGGCAAGGTCGTTTTCGTCGAGTTGGTCGTCGGGGGCGACGAACAGCTCTCGGTGGACCTGTCTTGTGGGGGTGTCGTGCTCGTCCAGGACGGTCTGCACGTCGTCGAGCAGCGCGGAGGGGCCGCACAGGAACCACTCGGCGTCTTGCAGGCGCGCATCGCGGAGGTGGGCGCGGAGTCGGTCGGCATTGAGGCGGCCGGCGACGATGTCCTCGTGCTCGGTCGAGGTGGCGCGGTCGGCGTCGGCTCGGGAGTGGTAGTGGACGATCTTGAGCCGGCCTTCGAACTGGCGGGTGAGCATGGCGAGTTCGTCGGCGAACATCGTCGATCCGGTGTCGCGGTTGGCGTAGAGCAGGGTGGCCCGGCTGCCGGGCTCAGCGGCCAGGGCGCTGGCGAGGATGGAGATCACCGGGGTGATCCCGCTGCCGGCGGCGACCGCAGCGAGGTGGCGGCGCGTGTGGGGGTCCGGGGTGAGGGTGAACTGGCCGCTGGGCGGGGTGACCTCCAACTCGTCGCCGACGGCGAGACGGGTGTTGGCGTGGGTCGAGAAGCGGCCCTGCTCGGCGAGACGGACCGCCACGCGCAACACTCCGGAGCCGGCGACTGTGCAGATCGAGTAGTTCCTCTGCACGGTCTCGCCGTCGATGTCAGTTGCGACGGTCACGTTCTGTCCGGGGGCGAAGCGGAAGGTCTCGCGCAGTTCCGAGGGCACCTCGAAGGTGATCGAGACGGAGTCGGAGGTGAGCCGGCGGACTTCGGCCACGCGCAGCCGGTGTAGCCGGCGGGGGAGGTCGGCGTCGCGGTCGAAGTTCTCAGTGATGCGGCGCCACGCCCGGTACTCGGCCGGGGAGAGTTCGCTCCCCCACGCGGTCGCGATCGGGGCGCCGCGGTCGAGGAAGTCGGATTCTGTGCGTCGCCAGACCTGCACGTAACGGTAGAACGGGATGGTCGGGTGAATGTGGTGCACCAGGTGGTAGTTCTGGTAGAGCATCAGCGGGTTCATCACCCGCTCCCAGCCGACCCGGATGCGGGTGGCCTGGAATCGGTTGGACTTCGCGGTGGCCTCGAGCTCGTGGTGAGGCAGCCAGTCGAACCACCAGCCCAGCACGCCGATCCCGAGGCGCTGCGGGATCAGGTAGATCACCAGCAGCTGCCAGCCGTGCCCCGTGACCACGAGCGCCGCGAAGGCGATAGCGACGGCGAGGAATACCGCAAGTTGCTCGGCGACCTCCGCCCGGGGACGACGGGGCATCAGCGGGGTGTAGAAGCGGAAGTAATACAGATCCTGGGTCATCCAGCGCAGCGGCAACAGCCACGACGGCCCCAGCTCGGACCACGCGTCGGGGTCGGCGAGGCGATCCTCGTTGGTGTTGCGGTGGTGCTCGATATGGATGAAACGCAGGATCGGGAACGACGCCCAGGCCACCACGAACATCATCGAAAGCCGCCCCAGCACCTCGTTGACCCACCGGATGCGGCCAGCGGCCAGGTGGGCGCTCTCGTGCAGCACCGTGAACATCAAGAACGTCACCGCGGCGTGCACCGGGATGGTCAGCAGCAGCCACCACGAACTCACGTTCGCCAGCACCAGCCAGGTGGCGCCGACCCAGAGCGCCAACGCCCCGAGGAACACCCCCAGAGTCGGGAGAGCCACCGCCGGCATCGGCACCCGAGGGTGCGGCACGCCCCGCCGGATCGCCCGGGACTCGTCCTCGCTGAGCACCCGTCGTTCCTCAGACGGTTCTGTCGTCGTCGCCATCGACGCCTCTCCCAACCATGAACATCGCCGGTCAGACCAAGGCAGTGTTGACATCTACCTATCAAATGTCAAGGGCGAAGACGATTGCTGGTGGATGTAACCTGGTGGCCATGGCGGGTGCTGGATCTTTCCGAGAAGACATGCGTGTGCTCCTGCACGACCGGCTGCTCGACGCCGCGCGTGACATCACGACCGCAGAGGGCTGGTCTGCGCTCACGATGGGCGCCGTCGCCAGCCGGGCCGGCATCAGCCGCCAGCACCTCTACAACGAGATCGGCACCAAGGACGAGCTCGGCAACGCCCTGATCAACCGCGAGACCGACGAGTTCCTCGCCGTGACGTGCGAGCAACTCCGCGCCCACCCCACCGATCCCGTGGCCGGGGTCGGCGCTGCGGTCCAACACGCCCTCGACCACGGCGCCCACAACGTCCTACTGAAAGCGGTCCTCCATGCGGGTGACCCACGCGGCGAAAGCCTGCTACCTCTGCTCACTGCGCGCCCCGAGGCCGTACTCACACGCGCGAAACAGGCACTTGCTGCCGAGATGCTCGCCCTGCAACTCGACCGCGACCTCAGCACCGCTGCCCTCGACGTCTTCGTCGACGGGCTCGCCCGACTCGTCCTCAGCCACCTCACCCAACCGACCGGGCCAGCCGAACTCGCGATCACACAAGCCCAATGGCTCACTCGCGCTGCCATGTCGGAGGGCTGACCATCCCGTTTCCAAGCTCATGTCCTCGGGCCACGGGCGCTCACCTCGCACGGTCCTGTTCAGTTGGCGTGCGATGAGGGGCAGTCAGTCACGGTCACGCGGGGTAGGGCCCGCCGGGCCACGGCTGAGGTCACACCCCTGACCACGAGCCCGTCGCGGCCTTCCAAGCCGGGTGTCCGGCTCTACGACCGGGCCCGCCCCGTCTAGCTCGACGCGCTCTTTGCCGCCATTGACTCCGCCTGCAGCTATGACGATCCCTCGAAGCTCCGCGTCCTCGAGATCGGTTGCGGTACGGGTCAGGCCACCCTGCCGCTAGCCAAGCGTGGATACCAGGTCCTCGCTGTCGACATCGGCGCCGAGATGTTGAGCGTCGCCCGGCGAAACCTGGCGTCCTACCCGAACGTCGAGCTTCTCCATGCCGACGTCGGGGTCTGGCGTCGCCCCGCAGCCGACTTCGACCTGATCGTGAGCGCGACCGCGTTCCACTGGCTCGACCCAGCGAACCGGCTCGCCCGAGTTGCCCGCCTGCTCAGGCCCGCAGGACTCCTTGCGCTGATCCATACCGTCCACATCGCGGGTCCCTCGGACGCGTTCTTCTCCGAAGCCCAGCGCTGCTACGAGCGCTGGGACCCCGACACTCCACCCGACCTGCGGCTGCTGCGTCTCGACCAGCTGCCCGATGTCGGTCAATACGATCTTGAGGCCGCGCCGGGCTTCACCGACGTCGAACTGCGGCGCTTCCCCGTCGACTACCGATACGACGCAGATCAGTATCTCGATCTGGTCGCTACGTTTTCCAACCATCGGGCGCTAAGCCCTATCAACCGTGAAGGGCTCTTCGCGCGTTTACGCCGTCGGATCGAGGCTGAGTCGGAGCGAGGAAGGGCTACCGCTGCGTGTCCTCAACCTCCAGATGGTGGAGGTCGTCGAGGGCGCCGAGGTACCCGACCTGCCGATCGAGTGGCTGCCCCCCGGTGGCTGCTACTGCTGCTCTAACGGTGGGTGCTGGTGCTCCTGACTCGAACCGTCACCGCGTACATCGTGACGCTGACCCACGAGAGAACCGCGACGACGAGGAACGCCAGGTACACGCCGTTGTAGCCAACCTCGAGGGCGAGGGCGGCGGCGGTGACCGGGGCGAGCAGCCCGGCGATGCCCCACCCGGTGAAGACCAGTCCGTAGGTGGTGCCGAACCTCTCGGCGGGAATGACGTCTGCGGTGGCCGCCGGGGTCAGAGTCGAGAGGGCTCCGTATTGGAGGCCGAGCAGGAGCAGGGCAACCAGGGCGAGGGAGCCACTGGTTCCAGCGGCCAACGGGATGCAGGCGAGCACGAGCAATGCTGAGTTGGCGTGTAGCGCGGCACGGCGTCCGATCCGGTCGGACAGTGGGCCGGCGGCGAGCCGCCCGGCGAGGTTGCCGACGTTGAGCAGGACCACCGCAACGGCCACGGACCCCGCGGTGCCGGCCAGGGCTCCGGCCTGGGCGAATGCGGCGAGGGCGGGAGCGCTGCCGAGGCCGAAGGCCGCCCACAGCATGACGACGGCTGCGCTCGGGCGGGGTCGCCGGCCGCCGGGCGTTGTCCCGGGATCGGGAACCGGTCGGAGGTCGGGGACGAGCACCGCCGCGATGGCGAGGACGGCGCCGAGTGCACCGGCCAGGACGACGAAGGTCCACGCGCGGCCCACCGCTGTCAGCAGCGCCGATGCCACCGGGGCGAGGACGGCTGTCCCGGCGGCGTAGGCGCTGACCACGATGCCGAGTGCGAGCCCGCGCTTGGATGGCACGGTGCCTGCGACTCGCACGGCGGTGGCGTATCCCAGTCCGGTGGAGCCGCCGATCAGCACGCTGAACGTCACGAACAGCACGCCCACCGACTCGGCGGCTGCGGTGCCGAGCAGCCCCGCGACGGCGCCGACCAGCGCGATCAGCGCGAGGCGGCGCGGGGAGATCGTGTCCGCGATGCGTCCGCCGATCAGGACGCCGAGGCAGAAGGCGAGCAGACCGGCGGAGAAGACCCCGGCCAGCAGCGCGTCACTCGCGCCGAGGTCGCGACGAAGGCTGTCGGTGAAGACGTTCCAGGCGAACAACGGGCTGACGGCCAGGTCCAGCAGGACGGCGCCGGTGAGCGCCCGTCGGGTGCTGACTGGTGCCGCACCGGTGTCGGCCACGAGTCACATGGTCGGCGCGGCGACGAGTTCGGTCAGCAGTTCCCGGACGCGTAGGTCGATGTCGTCGCGGATCGGGCGGACCTGCTCGGGGCCCAGTCCGACGGGGCAGGCGTCGCCGCAGCCCATGGTGATCACGACGTCGGCGGCGTCGACGTCGCTGAGCTGGGTGGGCACCTTGTGGGTGAGGTCGATGCCGAGCTCGGCCATGACCGCGCGGACGGCGGGGTCGACTTCGTCGTCGGGGGTGGACCCCGTCTTCGAGGGGCGCGAGCCGAGGACGCGCAAGATCGTAACCACCTGCCCGCACTGCATGCACACCCTCGGGCGCGAGTACGCGGTCGGGCAGCGATCCCTCTCGATCGCCGACAGGTGTCGTGTCGTCAGCTTCCGGAGTCCTTCTGGCTGTCGATCTCGAAGCGTGTAAGCACCCCCTCGATGCGGGCGTCTCGCGCAAAGTTCGACATGAGTCGCTCGACGATGACGTTGAGTTCCTCGCATCCCTTCGCGGGATAGAAGCCGTCCCGCACGTCTGCTGCGAGGAGTTCGACCGCGTCGACAAACGCAGCCGTGTCGTTCGATATGACCTCGTGTCGACGGCTGAAGTACGCGCTGAACTCGATGTCAGTCGTAATCTCGAAGATTCGCTGCTCGTGCTCGCGCACCGAACGCAAGTGGACGAGCACCTGGTCGAACGGTGCGACACAGGTCTTGAGCGCTTCGGATTCGTCGTCCGCTTGGCCTGCATCGAGGATGTCGGCCATGCCGGACCAGTAGGCGCTGAGCCCACGGAACAGTTCTACGTCTGCGCGAACCATCTCGGTCCGCAAAGCCTCGGCCTCCTCACGGGAGGCTCTACTCAACGTCTCCAGTCAAGTGTGGTGAGTGGGTCAAGTCCCGCCTGCGGCCACATTGGGCCGAGCGCCGGGAACGTTGAATGCTCCCTGACGCCATTTGTCGAGTGTCACGCGAACCCCCAGTTCGGCCGTAGGTCGAGAGTGATCCACGCCATAACCCTTGTCAAGGTCGCCACGGAGCTATCGCGCGAGCTATCCGCCCAGGCGCGCGGCCAGGGTCGACCGGCCCGGCCCGGCGAGTTCGTCGATAGCGTGGGCGCGTCCGGCGATAGCCATGAGCAGGGGCTCGGCGGGGCCTTCGACGACGGGACCGCGTCCAGCGCTCCAGTCGAGGTCGGTGGCGACCAGGCGCAGGCCCCGGGCTCGCCAGAACGCCCGGATCGGTGGTGCGGTGCGCCCGAACGGCAGCGCTTCGACGAGCCGCTCGGCGGGGACGTCGCGGGGCAGTCCGAGCGGGCGTCGGATGTCCTGGTGATGGATGAGTCCGTCGACCAGGCCGATGCGCCCACCGAACCCGGCGGTCAGGCCCGCAGGTTGGAGGCGGTTCTTGAACCCGGCGAGCAGCTCATCGGGTGTCAGTGCGGCGTAGTGCTGGACGCCGACCTCGTTGACCTGATCGAGCACGAACCAGCCCTGGGCGAACCGGGTGGCGAGCCCGACCGCGCCGAGGTCATCGAAGCTGATGATGTGGGCGACCACGTCCCGCACCCGCCACTTGCTGCACAGCGTGGGCGCGTCCCACTGCTCCGGGCTGAGGCCGGCCAGCAGCTCGGCCAGGTCGGCGCGCTCGTCCTGGGCCAGGCGCATCGAGTCCGGGTCGGTCACGCTCGGCCGCCGCCGGTCTCGGAGGCCACCAGCTGGGAGAACGCGGCGAGCAGCGCGACCCAGCCACCGCCGCCGTGCTCGATGGCGCCGTAGACGCCTTCGCCGCCGACGAGGCGCTCGAAGTGGCGCTGTTCGACCTCGATGGTGGTCTGCTCGGGTCCGTCGGCGTGGAAGCGGACCTCGATCTCGCTGGCGTGGGTGGGATCGGGGTCGAACTGCCAGTCGCCGCCGATCTGCCAGGTGAACAGCAGCCGTTCCGGGGGTTCCCAGGCCAGCACGCGGCCCCAGTCGCACTCGCTGCCGTCGACCCCGAGCTCGAACCAGCGCCCGCCCTCGCGGGGCTCGAGGACGACGTCGGCGACCTCGGCGGCGCCGATGTGGTACTGGCGCGGCCACCAGGCGCCGAACGACCCGGTGAACAGCGCGAACGCGCGGTCACGGCTGAGGTTGACGGTGGTCTTGCCTTCGATGGCCGGGATCGGTGTCGTCATGGCTTCTCCTCGTTGCGGTGCTCGGCGCCTGCGGTCTCGTCGGCGACGGTCTGTTCGGCGAACTTGTGAAAGCTCGCGAGAGCGTCAGTCCAGACGCCGTCGAGCCAGGCCCGCATCGCCGCCACCCCGTCGGGGTTGAGGCTGTAGACCCGCCGGTTGCCCTCGGGACGAGACACGACCAGCCCGCCGTCCTTGAGGACCTTGAGATGCTGGGACACCGCGGGCCGGCTGATCGGGAGCTGCTCGGCGATCTCGCCGACCGAGCTGGGACGGCGGGCGAGGAACTCGAAGATCGCGCGACGGTTCGGCTCGCCCAGCAAGCCGATCACGCCATCTTCGTTAGCCTCCACGCACGGTAAGGCTAGACGCACATAGCTCCGGTGGCTAGACCCGATGCGAGAGCAGGGCGTCGACCAGCGCTCGGACCCGGGCATCGATGTCGTCGTCGCTGAGCTGGGTGGGCACCTTGTGGGTGAGGTCGATGCCGAGCTCGGCCATGACCGCGCGGACGGCGGGGTCGACCTCGTCGGCGGGGCGTGGACCCGGCGGAACGGACCCGGACCTGGTCCCCGCCGTGGTGGGCGAGCAGGCCGGCGGCCATCTGGGAGCGCCCGGCATTGTGCACGCAGACGAACAGCACCTCGGGCACCTCAGCCATGACGGGTCTCCTCGAGCGCGGCGGTGGTGGGGAACAGGCGCCGGCGTAGGGCGAGGGAGACGTAGACCAGGGCGACCAGGACGGGGACCTCGATCAGCGGGCCGACGACCCCGGCGAGGGCCTGGCCGGAGGTGGCGCCCCAGGTGGCGATCGCGACGGCGATGGCGAGTTCGAAGTTGTTCCCGGCGGCGGTGAACGCGAGCGTGGTGGTGCGCTCGTAGTTCAGCCCGGCGGCGCGGCCCAGGGCGTAGGACCCGGCCCACATGATCGCGAAGTAGGCCAGCAGCGGGAGCGCGATCCGGACGACGTCCAGCGGGTTGCTGGTGATCTGGCGACCTTGCAGGGCGAAGAGCAGCACGATGGTGAACAGCAGCCCGTAGAGCGCCCATGGCCCGATGCGGGGCAGGAACCGGGACTCGTACCAGTCGCGGCCCTTCGCCTGTTCCCCGAGTCGGCGGGTGAGGTAGCCGGCCACCAGCGGAACCCCGAGGAAGATCAGTACCGAGCGGACGATCGTCCACGGGGAGGCGTCGAGCCCAGTGGTCGGGAGACCGAGCCAGCCGGGCAGCACCGAGAGGTAGAACCAGCCCAGCAGCCCGAACGCGACGACCTGGAACACCGAGTTGAGCGCGACCAGCACGGCGGCGGCTTCGCGGTCGCCGCAGGCGAGGTCGTTCCAGATGATGACCATCGCGATGCAGCGGGCGAGGCCGACGACGATCAGTCCGGTGCGGTACTCGGGCAGGTCCGGGAGCAGCAGCCAGGCCAGGGCGAACATCAGCGCGGGGCCGAGCAGCCAGTTCAGGACCAGCGAGGTGACCAACAGTCGACGGTCGCCGGTGACGATGTCGAGGCGGTCGTAGCGGACCTTCGCCAGCACCGGGTACATCATCACCAGCAGCCCGAGGGCGATCGGGATGCTGGTGCCGTCGATCGCGACGGCGTCGAGCCCGCCCGCGAGACCGGGCACGAACCGGCCGGCGAGCAGCCCGAGGGCCATCGCGGCGAGAATCCACACCGGCAGGAACCGGTCGGGGGTGGAGAGCCTCCCGACCATCCCGGCCTCGGCTGCAGTGGTGGTCTCGGCGCTCACCGGTCCACCACTGGCAGGGACGCGATGCCGGCGGGGACGACGCCACTGGGGTCGTCGGGGGCGGCGGGGACCAGCACCGCGGAGACCTGCGAGAGCAGCTCGGGGTGCACCCGGTAGTAGACCCAGGTCCCGCGGCGCTGTCCGGTGATCAGCCCGGCTTCACGCAGCACCTTGAGGTGGTGGCTGATCGTCGGGCCGGACAGGTCGAACACGTCGGTCAGGTCGCACACGCACGCCTCGCCACCGGCATGGGAGGCGATCAGCGAGAGCAGCCGCAGCCGCACCGGGTCCCCCATGGCCTTGAACACCCGGGACAGCTCCACCGACTGATCGGCCGAGAGCGGCTCGCGGGCCAGCGGCGAGCAGCACCCCACGACCTCGGCGAGCTGAGCGAGGACCCGTTCCTCATCGCCCCGTTGCTTCGACATGCGTCTACCTTGACGGTTATCGAAGCAAGGCGCAAGGTGTGCTTCGACAGTCGTCGAAGCAAGGAGTGGTCATCGTGTCACGTGTGCAGCTCGCCCTGCGGGTCTCCGACCTCGAGGAGTCCGTGAAGTTCTACTCGTCGCTGTTCGGCGTGGAGCCGGCCAAGCGCCGCCCCGGCTACGCCAACTTCGCCGTCGCCGAGCCCCCGCTCAAGCTGGTGCTGCTCGAAGGTGAGGCGGAGCGGCCCACGGTGATGGACCACCTCGGGGTCGAGGTCGAGACCACCGGCGAGGTCAACGCCGCCACCGCCCGCCTCGACCAGCTGGGCCTGTTCACCCAGATCGAGGACGACACCACCTGCTGCTACGCCCGCCAGGACAAGGTGTGGGTCCACGGCCCCGGCAACGAGCCCTGGGAGGTCTACACCGTCAAGGAGGACTCCCCGGACTACGGCACCGACGGCGTCGTCAGCCAGCCCATGGGCTCGTGCGCCACCGCCGAAGACCGCGCCTGCTGCGGAGTGAACGCCTGCTGCACCAGCGACGAGACCGCCGTCGGCTGCGGATGCGTGGAAAGCAACGCCTGACCACTAGAAGGAGTCGCGCATGCGGGTTGCCGCGATGAGCCCGGAGCACGCCGAGACGTCCGTGGCCCGCGCACCGCACCCCCGACTGAAAGCAGCGTTGACCCGCCAGGCCGAGAGGACCGCCGAGGTCGCCCAGTCGGTCCGTGACGGTGCGGTGCTCGACGACGAGTGCCGCCGGCGGCTGGCTGACCTGCTCGACATCGCCGGACGAGCCGACATCCGGATAGGACTGACCACGCACCTCAACGACAAGCTCGCGGCGCTGACCGACGCGATCGACCAGGCTCAGCGCCCGGCTACACCGCCCATGGCGCCGCCAGCCGCCCGCTACCTCCGGTGAGGTTCGCGCCTACTGCGCGTCCAGGGCACGCAGAATCCACTCGTCAGGTGGCGTCCCCTGGCTGCCCCACTCGGTCAGATAGAGCCGACACTGCATGCCGTAGTCGTCGCGGTGCGCCGCCGAGGGGTCGACGTCGACGCCGCCGACCCGCAACGTGGGCGAGCCGAGGAACTGATGCTGTTGAGCGTCTCCGTCGCCGGTGATCTCGACGAACTCAACCGGGGCGTCGACGCCGGCGTCGGAGAGAAGACGCCGTAGATGAGGCACGAAGGCCTCGTGGTTGGGACAGCCGGCGAAGTACAGGACCTCGACCGCTCGTCCCGGGTGAGCGTCGTGCATCGATCCTCCGAGTGCGCGGGCGTGTCTCGGTGGGCCCGGTCGTCTGGGATGGCCTCTGATGCTCGCCGAGGCGGAGACCCGTCCGCTCGTTGCCACGAACACCCTCGCGCGCTCAGCCACGCTGTGGCGCCGTCGAGGCCCTCGGCCTCGGCGACCGCGAGCAAGGCGCAGGCCCGTCCTGACGACATGAGCCAACTCCATGTGTCTGCGGGCACCGCGAGCCGAGCGTCCGCGTCTTCATCCTCCTCGGCGATCTCCTCGTCGGTGGCCTCCTTGTCCAGGCCGGCCAGCCTCCGAAGGTCGCGACGTCCCGTGGACCACGTCAGCTGCCGGCGCCCGTCGGACGCGGCCTCCCACTCCCGCCATCGCGCCATCGCGGTCTCCTCGTAGGTCTCGACGGCCTCAGCGAGGAGCTGCATGGGGGTGCGTCCGCCGCGGGTGCGGCCTTCCTTGCGGTGCCCGCCGGTCACCTCGTGCGCCATCTTGGTGAACTAGTCCGCCAGGTCTCCGTCTAGGTCAGAACGTCCCAGCAGCCTTCCCGGGCCTTGATGGAGTCCAGTTCGATCGCGTCCGCTTCGGACTGGTGCTCGTCGACGTCCCAGCCGTTGGCCTCCGCCACCTGGACGTCGGCGAGGCGTTCCTCGAGCCGGTTGCGACGTGAACGTTCCTCGCTGGTGAGGCCGAGGCGGTCGCCGCGGTCGTGGCGCATAGTCAGGGTGAGCAGGAAGGCTGACCCGCCCAGCTCGTCGACGGCACGCATCACGGTGGCGAGCTCGTCGGCGCGGCGGGTGGCGATCTTCGCGGCGCAGACGGGGCAGCACCACACCGAGCCGCAGGTCTTGAGCCCGCCGTACGCGGCGGAGCGGGTGCCGTCGTGGTTCTCGATCACTCCGAGGGTCACGCCCGCCTCGGCGTTCATGGTGTGCCCGCAGTACTGGATGCGGTTGAGCTGCGAGACCTTGCGGAGCTGTGCTCGGCGCTGCCACCGGTTCGCTCGGCGTTCCCGAGCCCCGGCGACCTGTTCCGCCGACCTGGCCTGGGCGTGCTCGCGGCGGCGGCGCTTTCCGGGCCGCGCACGCTTCCCCTCCTGTCTTCGACCCGGGGCGCGCGCCCGGCCCGGGGCCCGGGCACCACGACGACGGCAGCATCAGGGACACCACTTGCCGCTGCGGAGCCCGAAGTGCTGCGGCTGGCACCGGAAGCACGGCAAAGTCTCGCACCGTGAGCGACCCTGGAATCGACGCCGAGATCGTTGCCGTGACTGCCCTGCGCGACGCCTCCAGCGCGCTGCGGGCGGGCTCGGAGTCCCCGGACGCCGCGGGTGAAGTCCCGGAGAGCGGCAAGCCCAACCTCGCCACCGAGGTCGCCCACGTCCTCGACGGAATCGTCCGGCTGCTGCGCACCGTCGATCTCGACCCGGTCCCGACCAGTCAGGCCGGACACAACCTGCACGCGGTTGTCCAGCACCTCACCGCCGGATCGACCCTGGCTCGCAGCGTGGGCCGCGATAGCCCTTCCACCCCGCCTGACACCCCGTGGGACCCGGCGTTTCAGCAGCCTCCGGTCCGGGATTGAGCCGACCAGGCCGAGGACCGGCCTCCGGCGGCCAGGCGCTCCGCCCTGGACCCAGGCACCGGCCTCAGGAGAGCCCTCCGCGAGCTCGAACGAGCCGGGTGCGGGGGAGTGGTGGTGGTCGGGGGCGGTGTCTCAGAACGCAGGCCCGTCCACACCGAAGAGGCATCGGCAGCGGGCTCCCGCCGCAGGCACCCCGCGGGCTGACCGGCGGGGTGCCGCTGGCCGTGGTCTAGGAGCGCAGCCGTCGCGGCGGCCCATGTTCAACCCATGGGATTCGTGTCGGTAAGCACCACGAGTGGTCAGTAGCGCTGGGGGGCGTACGGACCTGTTGTCGCTGGTCAGCGCGGCCAACCCCGAACCTGTGAGCTTCGTTCGGCAGCGCCCGCGAGGATTTGCAGGGTTACTGGTTCGAGTCCAGTCGGAGGAGCTCCCGCCGCAGGTCAGAGACCTACGGCCTTCCTCTTCTCAAGATCACATCACCGCTTGGCCACCGGTAACGGCGTCGTCCCCTCCTTCACGGTCAGCAGGTACGACGCGTCCAGGGTGTTCGCAGCGTCGCTCGTGACGGCCCGTCGGCCCAGGTAGCGGCCCTGCGTCGTCGACACCTTCGGTAAGAACCTCGGCAGCCACCCGCACGATCAAGTCGCTGCCGAGCCGGTGGCCGAAGACCATCCATGAGAAGAGCTCTTGACTGAGCAGTTCACCCACCGCGCCTGGGTAGCGTGCCTGAGCCGTCCGCCCTGCCTTGAGCAGGACTTCCTTGATGGGCGAGTCCATCCGCGGTCCGGTGACCTCTTCGGACGCCGTCATGACTCCGCCTGATTCGGACGTCTGAGCGAGGCCGCCCTCAACGCATCGGCCGTCATTCGGCATTCGTCCCTGGTCAAGGACACTGTCATCTCTCGCAGGGTCATGACGACGTATGGGTCGTAGTCCTCGACCACTACCGAAACGATCTCTTGTCCTGTACCGCTGCACAGGATCACGTGAGCTTTCAACTCGGAACTCCCGAAGAGGGGCCGCGTGAGCGACAATGGATAGGAGAGCGGTGGCCTGGCCTCTCCCTTTAGTCGCGATTCTCGTCCGCGGCGGTTTGATAGCGCCACCGGCTACCGCTACCCGGGACAGCGACCGCCGGGAGGTGGTCGTATCCGCCACGCGGCGGGAGTGGGCTCCGGGTTTCCATCGTCTGCATCGAGCGAATCAGGCGACGCGCGAGGTCGAATGGTTCGAGCAGCCTGCCGTCCATGACATACTCTTCGATCTTCGTCTTGATGAGATCCCCGACCGGGCCAGGATATGCGTGAGAGCCATAACGGGCTGATCGCAGCGCGGTGGCACGCTCGACCGTCGTGAGATCGCGTTCTGCCAACGAGTCCTTCGGTGGTGGCGGGGCGTCCCACTTCTCCGCGGTGGCGGCGCTCCACGCTGAAGCATGCGAGACGAGCGTTGCCGTTTGATCACAGTGCTTCTTGGGATCGCTCATGCCCCTACGAACCCCGGCGGGTTCACTCGCGTTGCAGCGGCCCCGAACTGTCTATGTCGTCAGAGACCTACGGCCTTCCTCTCATCCGCCGTCGATCCGGTCGGTGCGCGCCTGCTCGATGATTCCGGTTTTCATCGGGCCCTGTCGCCCGCCATACGGTTGCCCACAGTTCGTGGTGTCGGAAATCGCGTCGGAGTGCCAGGGTGTGCAACACGTCGGGGCTCGACCCCCTGGGGGGCGCCGGCCAGGTCTCGCCGTCTGCAACCCCCCGCGGGCGGTGAGACCGCCCCCTCGAGCGGTAGCGCCACCGCGCCGTGCTTGATGCGGAGCGCGATGACTCTGGTGAGCCGCAGGTTGAGCTCCCTACTGTGGGTCGTCTGGTGGGGCCGGACGGCGGGGTCGGGCGAGAGGACCAGGTCGTGACTCGAGGCGGGGAATCCTGGCGGACCGACGGAGAGTCGTCGGACGTCGTGGCCGAGCAGTGGCAGGACATGCTCTCCACGACCCACCTGCCGTGGTCGGTCGCCGTACCTCCCCACGAGCGCGGCGCCGTGATGTTCGAGGCCGCGGTCCGACGCTGGTGGATCGACGATCTCGCGCTCGTCGACTGCACCTGCGGCCCCTGCTCGGGCACCCGCACCCGGCGGGAGCTCTCCGACACCGACGGTGAGTTCGTCGTCGTGCTGATCACGCTGGCCGGGCGGGAGACGGTCGCCCAGGGGGAGGCCGAGGCGGGGCTGAAGGCGGGCGACGCCGTGGTCTGGGACAGCACCAAGCCGGCACGGTTCGCGGTGTCGGAGCCCCTGTCGAAGCGAAGCCTGCTGATCCCCCGGGCAGCACTCGACGAGGTCAGTGGCCGAGCCTGGATGTCCGGCGGGGTGATGCTCGACGGCACGAAGTCGGCGACCCGTCTGTTGACCTCCTACCTCGACACCCTGAGCGCGGCCCTCCCGGAGCTCGGTTCCTCGTCGGTCAACGCAGCTCGCAACGCGACCCTGGAGCTGTTCATCGGGGCACTGCGGTCGGGCAACGACCTGCCGACGACGGCCGAGGCGCGGCCCGCTCTTCGCGCCGGTATGGATCGCTACATCGAGCGCCACCTCCTCAACGCCACCGTCACCCCGGCGGCCATCGCCCACGCCCACGGCGTCTCGGTTCGCACCGTGCACCGGATCTTCAACGCCACCGGTCAGATCGTCAGCGAGGTCATCCGCGTGCGGCGACTGGCCCGGGCCCGGGAAGAACTCGCCGACAGCGACCGCCCCGTAGCGTCCATCGCCCATCGATGGGGCTTCTCCGACACGAGCCACTTCAGCCGGACCTTCAAGGCCCACCACGGAAGCTCGCCGACCGACTACCGGCTTCTCGCGCGTGCTGACGGCAGCGATGGCGCGCCCGTCCAATGGGCTGGCGCTGCCGTTCATCGCGCCGACCGTCGGCGTCGTGAGACTGGGGTCACAGCGCCCCAGGGATGAGCGAAGGCTCCTCCTCCGGGGTCGACCGCTACGTCCGTTGGAGGGCCCGCGATGACGCGTCGCGATATCGAGTTCGACGCCGAGGGAACCACACTCCGGGGCTGGTTCTACCCCGCTGAGGCGGCGTCACCGACGGTTCCCGTGATCGTGATGGCTCACGGGCTGTCCGCGGTCAAGGAGATGTTCCTCGACAAGTACGCCGCCGCGTTCGCCGAGGCCGGACTCAACGTCCTGGTCTTCGACAATCGCAACTTCGGTGCCAGCGACGGCGAGCCCCGTCAGGAGATCGACCCCGTCGCCCAGGTCCGCGACTACCGCCACGCCATCACCTACGCGCTGACCCTGCCCGAGGTCGACCGGACACGGGTCGGGGTCTGGGGTCGAGCTACTCAGGCGGGCACGCCCTGACCGTTGCCGCGTTCGACAGCCGCGTGAAGGCGGTCGTCTCGCAGGTGCCGCTGGTCGACGGCTACGAGAACATCCGCTCGCTGGTCCGCTCGGACTTCATCGGCGGCTTCCAGGACACGTTCAACGACGACCGCGACGCCCGATACCGCGGGGAGGCACCGGTGCTGGTGCCCGCGGTCAACAAGGACCCGCTCGGCCCGGCCGCGATGCCGACCCCCGACTCGTACCAGTGGTTCACCGAGACCCACGAGGAGCGGGCCCCGTCCTGGCGCAACGAGATCACCCTGCGCTCGGTCGAGATGCTCCGCGAGTACAGCCCCGACAGCATCGTCGAGCGCATCAGCCCGACCCCATTGCTCCTGCTCGTCGCGGAGAACGACGTCCTCACCCCGACCGAGCTCGCGCTGGCCACCTACCAGAAGGCCCGGGAGCCCAAGAAGCTCGTGATGCTGCCCGGCGGGCATTTCGACGCCTACGTCAAGGGCTTCGACGCTTCCATGGTCCCGGCTCGCGACTGGTTCCTCGAGCACCTCAAGCCCTGAGGAGACCCGCCTCTTCATGATTCGTCACCCACGGTAGGACATCGATTGCGTTCGGAGTCCGTGGTGGGTCAGGTCGGGGTATGCCTTGACACTTCAGAGAGGGCGCAGGACAGTCATTTCCTGGATCGGGACGGGTATGGGAGAACGACGATGTCGTGGAACCTCCGGGGCAGCTACGTGGAGACGTGTTCTTGCGAGCTGATGTGCCCCTGCAACCTCTCCTTCGATCATGGAGCCACCTACGACTTCTGTCGGGCGAGCCTGGTGTTCGACATCCGTGAAGGCTCGATCGAAGGAACCGATATCGCGGGTTGCAAGATTGCGATCATCATCGACACCCCGAAAGTGATGACCGAGGGCAACTGGCGCGTCGGCGTCTTCGTGGGCGACGAGGCCGACGACGGCCAGTTCGGGCAGCTCGTCCGTGTGTTCAGCGGTCAGCTGGGTGGGCCGATGGCCGCCCTGGCGCCGCTGATCGGGGAGATGCTCGGCGCCGAGCGTGCCGCGATCGAGATCGACCACGACGGCCTGCGTCACTCGGTACGGATCACCGGCGGCATCGAGTTCGAGATCGAAGATATCGTGCCGTTCGGTGTCGAGTCCGGCGAGCCGGTGCGCTTCGACGGCATGTTCCACCCCGTGGCGTCGAACCTCACGATGGCCGAGGCCAGACGCTCCCGGATCGACGCCTTCGGGATCAGCTACGAGGGCAGGACGGGCTTGTCGACGTCCGACTTCTCCTGGGCGGCCTGAAGGGGTGACCACCGTTCCGGACCGCCGGTCGGCGCCCGAGGACGGCCCACGGTCGGCTCTGTTCGCGGCGCGAGCGTGTCTTGGCCTGGTGCTGTCGCTCTTCGTGCTGGCCGGGCTCGGCTGGTGGTGGACGGTCGACGAGATGCGCGGGATGGACGACGGGCCCTGGACCGATCTCGGCGGATTCGGCTGGTTCGTGCTGGTCTGGCTGGTCATGATGGCGGCGATGATGTTCCCGTCGGTCGCGCCGACCGTCGCGCTCTACTCGCGGATGACCAGAACGCGGACCTCGGCGGCGCCACCGATGTTCACCGCGGGCTACCTCCTGACGTGGACGGCTGCCGGTGCGGTTGCGTGGCTGATCGCTGCTGCCATCAGCCGCGTCGGCGGAGACGTGTTGTCCTGGGATCAGGGTGGTCGGGTGCTGGCCGCTGCGGCCGTGATCTTCGCGGGCGTCTACCAGGTGACACCGCTGAAGAACGTCTGCCTGAGCAAGTGTCGTAGCCCCTTGGGCTTCCTTCTCGGCTCCTGGCGCGACGGGCCGACGGGCGGCCTGCGAATGGGCCTGAGGCTGGGCGGGTGGTGCCTCGGGTGTTGCTGGGCGCTCATGCTCGCGCTCTTCGCTCTCGGCATCATGAGCATCGTCTGGATGGCGGTGATCGCCGCTCTGATCGCGATCGAGAAGACCGTGCCCTGGCGCTCCTTCGCTACCTACGGGATCGCGTTCGTGCTGATCGCCCTCGGCGTGCTCGTTCTCGTGGCACCGAACGCCGTGCCCGGCCTGACGATCCCCGACGCGCACACCATGGTCATGTGATCCACCCGGCGGACGTCGGTGACCGGACGGGTGCCCAGGCGCATGGCTACCTCCTGGGCTCGTACCGCGTCGCCACCGCCCCCGAGCCCAACTCGACCCGGCTCACGAGCTCCAGGTCGATGACCTTCGACAGCCCCGCGAACAACGTCGGCCCGTGACCCGCCAGTCTGGGATGCACCACGAACTCGTACTCATCGATCAGGTCCAGCTCGGCCAGGGCCAGCGGGAGTTTCATGCCTCCCAGGAAGATTCCCCGGCCCGGCTCCTCCTTCAGCTGCTGAACGGTCCGTGCCAGATCAGGTCCGCGTACGAGCTCCGCGTTCCAGTCGACCTGGTCCAGCGTGTCCGACACGACGTACTTCTTCGCCGCGTCGATCGATCGGGCGAAGGGATCCATCCACTCAGGCGTCGATTCCGTCCGCGTCGTCGGCCGCCAGGCTTCCTCCATCATTTCGTACGTCACCCTGCCGAACAGGAGAGCGTCGGCCCGGTCGATGTTTTCCGCTGCGTGACGATGCAAATCTTCGACCGGCGATATCGCACGATGATCGCAACACCCGTCCAACGTGACGTTGATGGAATACCGGAGGGGTCGCATTACGAGAGCCTACCGCCGATCACGGTTGGATCAGAGGTTCCTCGTGGTGGCCCCTGGGGCAGCCGACCAGGCTCGGTCGTCCGATCCCCCTCGGGCGGCGGGGCCGTCCGCTCGGCGAGACGCCGCGCCCGCTCGTCGTGCATCCGCCGCGTCTCGACGCCTGTGGGTCGAGAGTGCTCCCGATCACTGCCGGGCACCTGATCTGATTGCACACGATCTCCTCGCGCCACGGGGAGGTCGCGGGGGTCTCGCTACGCCCCGAGAGCGGCGAGGCCCCCGCCTCAGCGAAGCATTCGGCTCGGGTGCCCAGAAGCCCCGGTCGTCCTCTGCCAGGCGCACATGCGACGGATACATGTTTCTCCCTGACGAGATCGTCGCGATCTGTCCTGGCGAGGTCGCCGGCACGGTTTGCCGACGCCGTCCGCGCGGGTACGCTTCTCGATTCGGAAAGATTTGACAGCCAATTCTGGTCGTCCTCGGGGTGGTCGCTGCCGGGGTCGTGACACCCACGGCGCCGGCGCGGCGGACCCACTGCGAGGTACAAGATGGACCCGCACCGCACGCCGCACGCCATCGCCGAAGCCGTCCTCGGGCTGACCGACGCCAGGGCTGGGGACGACGACCCGGTCGTTCCCGCCCGCGAGCTCGTCCGAGCCAGTACACGACTGCTTCCGGTCGACGCCGCGAGGGTGTTCCTGGTCGACGGCCGCGCCGAGTTGGTCTCGGTGGCCGCCACGCCCGGCGTCGAGCACGCCGACCAGCCCCGGGGCCTCGCCCTCGAGGGCCCGAGCCACGAGTGCGTTCGCGCCGGTCGGGCCGTGTCCTGCCCTGACCTGGCCCACGGCCCGGTTCCGTGGGCGGACGACGCCCGGACGGGCCGCGATGACGGGTTCCGATCGATGCACGCCGTGCCGCTCGCCCATCAGGCCGAGATCGTCGGCTGCCTGAACCTCCTTCGCCGGCGGCCCGGCGCCCTCGCCGATGCCGATCAGCTGGTCGCGGAGCAGCTCGCCGCCGCCGCCACCATCGGAATCCTGAATCGCCGGGCTCTGCTCCACCTCCTCACCGTCAACGCCCAGCTCCAGCAGGCCCTGCACAGCCGGATCGCCATCGAACAGGCCAAGGGCCGCCTCGCCGAGCGCCACAGCGTCACGATGGAGGAGGCCTTCACCCGGATGCGCCAGTACGCCCGCCGGACCAGGACGCCGCTCCACCGGATCGCGCACGACGTCGTCGAGAGGCAGTTCGACCCGCCCGAGACATCGTCGCGAGGCCGTTGCACCACCTATCGCTGACCGACCTGGCGTGGCCCTGGGGTCGGTCACGGCAGGGGTTGTGAATTCCGAATTTCGGCATGGCACGATATATGGCCAGACCGGGCTCCTGCCCCCAGGAGCACCGGCCAGGTCTGGCCGCCCGTGCCCCCCGCGGGCGGCCGGACCGCCCCACGTGTGGTCCGCGCGTGCAGGGCGACGCCGGGTGCGGTCGGTCCGTCGGACCCACCGGAGCTCGATCAAGCGCCGGCTTCGAGGAGCTCCTTCAGAGCGGCGAGGTCCTTGTTGTTGGCCCGGCGCATCGCCGCGGCCATCAGCGGTGCAGCGACCTTGGAGAAACCGGAGGGCTCGCCGCGGTTGCGGAGGGTCATCCGCGTGCCGCCGTCAGGACTGTCCTCCCACAGATAGGTCGTCTCCATCGGGAACGGGCCCTGGGCGGTGCTCATGACGAACCGGCGGGAAGGGTCGAGCTCGCGGACCTCGTAGGTGTAGGCGAGTCGTCGCCCGAGGAAGGAGGCGACGAACGCGAGGCGTGAACCCACGCGGAGCGGTGGAGGCGTCTCCCACTCCACGGACCTGATGTTCTCGTACCACCGGGTGGCGTTGTCCGGGTCGCTCGCGAACGCCGCCACCTCGTCGCGCGCCCGGTCGATCGTGACGGCGCACTCCACGTCGACGCCGGAGGACACGCCGACAGCGTGCCACCACGCCCGCCTGCGTACGACGCGCGGCGGGCCCCGACGGGTTCCCCCGGTCACCCGGTCTTGACGCGAACAACGTTCGTATATAGAACGGTGTTCGTGAATGACGCTCACGAGCACGCCGATCACGCGGACCACGAGCCCGAGGCGTCAGTGACCTCACAGGCCGGCCCACCCCGGTCGTTGCGCGAGGCGTGGGTGGCCCTCGCCGGCCTGTCCGCGGTGTTCCTGTTCGAGATGCTGGACAACTCGATCCTGAACGTCGCGCTGCCCACGATCGGGCGCGAGCTGCACGCATCGACGGTCGCGCTGCAATGGGTGACGGGTGCGTACGGGGTCGTGTTCGGCGGGTTGATGCTGGTGTTCGGCGCGGTCGCGGACCGGTTCGGCCGTCGCAAGATCATGCTCGTCGGATTGGTGCTGCTCGGTGTCGCGAGCCTCGCGACCGCGTTCGTCACCACCGCGGAGCAGCTGATCGCGGTGCGGGCCGTGATGGGTGTCGCGGCCGCGATGACCACCCCCGGCTCGATCGCCCTGGCCTTCCGGTTGTTCGACGAGGACGGCCTGCGCGTCCGGGCGACGACCCTCATCTCGACCGTGGGTCTGATCGGGCTCGCGATCGGACCGACCGCAGGTGGCCTCGTGCTCGCGATCGCCCCGTGGCAGGTCCTGCTGCTGGTCAACGTCCCGATCGCCGCACTCGCGATCGTCGGCGTGCGCGTGGGCATCGCCGCGGACACCGCCGCGGACCTCCACCGCGACCCGGTCGAGGTTCTCGGAGCGGTGCTGGGCACCGCGACGATCGTGCTCGCCCTCGTCGCCCCCACGTTGTTCGTGAACGAGGGCACCGGCTCGTGGGCGCCGTGGACGGCCACCGCCGCGGCCGTCGCGGGCGCGATCCTGTTCGTCCTGCGCGAGCGTGCGGCGCGCCACCCGCTGCTCGACCTCGGGCTGGTGGCCCGCCCCCTGGTCAGCGGCGGTCTGGCCTACAAGGCCGCGGCCGGGGTGGCGACGGCGGGCCTCGGGTACCTCGTGACGCTGCAGCTCCAGCTGGACTGGGGGTGGCAGCCCGCCCTCGCCGCCGTCGGGATGCTGCCGCAGGTCGTCGTCCTGATCGCCGCGGGCCCGTTCGTCGGTCCGTTCGTGGAACGGGTCGGCTTCGACCGGGCCGCGTGGGCCGGTGCCGTGGCGATCGTGCTCGGGCTCGCCCTCTACACCCTGTTGAACGGCTTCGGGTACGTGTGGGTCGCGATCGCCCTGGCCCTCGTGGCCGCCGGGCTGCGCGTCTCCGGCGTCGTCGCCGCGGTCAACGTGCTCCGTGGCCTGCCGAAGGAGCGGACCTCGATCGGCGCGGCACTGACCGACACGGCCACCGAGGTCGGCTCCGGCGCCGGCATCGCCGTCAGCGGCACCATCCTCGCGGCGCTGTTCACCGGCACCATCGCCTCGTCGAACTGGAGCGCCCACCAGACCGCGGAGTTCGGGCAGGCCGTCACGATCTCCGGCGTCGTGCTGACGGTCGCGGCCGCCGCGCTGGTCGGATGGGCGATCCGGCGGACCCGGAACGTCGCGGACCGTGGAACGGGCACCGGCGCTCAGGCGGTCGCCGTCGACGACGAGGCCGCGGCCTTCACGATCCAGGCGGGGTCGAAGCCGGTCACGACCTCGTCGGTGGTCCCGGGACGGACGGGGGCGGGCTCGCCGGGGCGACCCGAGTAGGGGTCCAGGAACACCACGCCGGCCTCGGTGAGGGTGCCGAGCGTCGTGGACCACGCCGGATGCCCCCAGAGCCGCTCGTCGACGGTCAGCACCGCGACGACGGGTGCGCCGGTGGCGAGGCAGTCGCAGAGGATGCCGGTGACGTGGTTGTCCATGACGCCGCGGGCGATCTTGTTCGCGGTGTTGAAGGTCAGCGGGAAGGCGATCGCCCGGTCCGGTCGGTCCTCCTCGCGGTCGTCGTGGGGCGCTCGGAGCTGGGTCGCCGCGGGCACCGCGGCAGCGCGGAAGAGCTCGCCTGCCGTGATCCACCCGGCAGCCGCGTCGGTGACCCCCACCGAGAGCGACCACCCCTGACGCGCGAGTGCCTGAGCGGTCTCGTCCGCCCGGGCAGCCAGGGGTGCTCCACAGACGAGGAACCCGAGTGGCGGCACACCCATCAGTGCAGCACACAGGGCCGTGGTGCGGGTGCAGGCGGCATCACGTGGCAGGAAACCTGCTGGACAACGGGCGGTCGTCGGGACGAGCCTCGATGGCATGACGACCGTCGAGGAAGCACGAGCCCAGGGCGAGCAGGCCGCCAGCGCCGCCCGAGCGGGCGAGGACGACGTCGTGGCGCCGCTCACCGTGGACCAGGCCGCCGCGTGGGTGCCTGCCGAGCACCGGGACGCCTACCTGGACGGCGCCGCGAGCGTCCTGGGATACCGCCCCCGGATCGCCTGACCGCCACTCGACCGTCCGCTCGTCGACCCGGGGTTCGCCCGCACCGGGCGGCAGGGCATCGACCCCCCCCGAAACTGAGACAAAATCTCCGAGCGCGCCTGTCTGTTCGGGCTCGGACGAAGCTGCGACGATCTGCGTCACGTCGTGGCCACTTGCCCCCCAAGAGGCCCGACGAGGTCCCGCCGCCCGGTCCCCCTCGGGCGGCGGGGCCGCCCCCGTCTCAGGCCTCGATGAGCCGCTTGATCGCCGCCAGCGTCTCGGGGATCCCCGAGCGTGCGTCCGCGGTCCGGATCGCGATCTCCTCGTCGGCCCGGTCGCCGAAGCGCTCCCGGAAGAAGTCCCGGCCCACCTGCGGGAACTCCCAGGTCTCGGTCAGGCGGCTGCCCTCGCCGTCGGGAGCGATCTCGAATCCCCAGATGACCCGTCCGCCGCTGACCGCCCACCGGAACGTCCGTCCCGGCTCGGCGGCCACCACCTCGCTGCGGGTCTCCCACTCGCGGTCGGGCTTGACGTTGAACCCGGTGAAGTGCGCGCCGACATGGGGCCCGTCGCCCTCGTCCCACTCGCAGCGTGCGCAGATCGGGCTCCACTCGCCGGTGCGCGTCACGTCGGAGACGACGTCGTAGACCGCCTGCGGGGCGGCCGCGACGTGGATCGAGTCGGCGTAGGTGAACTCCACCCGATCATCATGGTGGGTCGCCGGGCTGCCGACGACCCGGATTCGGGATGCGGCCCGACCGCGGGACGCGCCAGGGTGTGCGCCGTGATCGACGAGGACGGCGGAGCGACCATCACGACGGAGATCGTTCCCGGTCTGCTGCGCGGTGCGCTGGACCTCGAACGCGGCGACCTCGGGGTACGGCCGCACCGACTTCCGGCGTGGGCCCGCGCGCGGGCCGATCGGCAGCTCGTCATGGCGCAGTCCCAACCCTCGGGGGTGCGACTGGTGTTCCGGACCGCGGCGACGCGGATCGAGGTCGACGCCCGGCGCACGACGCTCGCCTTCGCCGGCGTGCCGCCGCGGCCCGACGGACGGTACGACCTGCTCGTCGACGGCGACCTGGTCGACCAGCAGACCTCGAGCGGCGGCACGTCGCTGGTCACCGACCTCTCGACCGGTGTCACCGAGAACCGGGAGGGGCCGCTCGGCACGGTCCGGTTCGCCGACCTGCCGTCGCGGGACAAGCTCGTCGAGGTGTGGCTGCCGCACCAGGAGATGACCGAGCTGGTGGCCCTGCGCACGGACGCCCCCGTCGAGACCATCCCCACCGGGACGCGCCGGGTGTGGCTGCACCACGGCAGCTCGATCAGCCAGGGCTCGATCGCGGCGAGCCCGACGACGACGTGGCCCGCGCTCGCCGCCGCGCGCGGCGGGGTCGACCTGGTCAATCTCGGGTTCAGCGGCAGCGCGATGCTCGACTCCTTCGTCGCCCGCACCATGCGCGACCAGCCCGCCGACGTCGTCAGCGTCAAGATCGGGATCAACCTGACCAACGCCGACGTCATGCGTCTGCGGGCCTTCACGCCTGCGGTGCACGGGTTCCTGGACGCCGTCCGGGACGGCCATCCGACGACACCGCTGCTGGTGATCACGCCGGTGCTCTGCCCGATCCACGAGGACACCCCGGGGCCGGGGGCCGCCGACTTCGGTGACGGCACGATGCGCTTCCGGGCGACCGGTGACCCGGCGGAGGTCGCGGCGGGCCGGCTCACGCTGCGCACGATCCGCGAGGAGCTGACCCGCATCGTCACCGAGCGCGCGGCCGACGATCCCCACCTCCACCTGCTCGACGGGCTCACGCTGTACGGCGCGGGCGACGCCGCCGAGCACCCGCTGCCCGACCGCCTGCACCCCGACGCCGCCACCCACCGGTTGATGGGAGAGCGGTTCGCGGCCCACGCGTTCGGGCCCGGCGGTCCGTTCGCGGCCGCGTGACTTGTGGCGCGCCCCGTGACCTGTTGTCCTCCCGCGCCATGACGTTGCTGAGCTCGCGGATCCCCGGCCAGGCCCACGCCGACGAGCGGCTGCGGGACGAGCCGGTGATCTGGCTGGCGACGACGACGCCGTCGGGCCGCCCCCACGCGGTGCCGGTCTGGTTCTGGTGGAGCGACCCGGTCCTCACCGTGTTCACCCGCCCCGACACCGCGAAGGTCACGCACCTGCGGGCCCGGCCGCACGTCGCGCTGCACCTCGACACCGCCTCCTACGGCGGCGACGTCGTCCTGCTGCGCGGCCGGGCGACGCTCGGCGACCCCCACGAGTCCCTTCCCGACGACGACGCCGAGCCCGCCTTCGCGGCGAAGTATGCGGCGATGCTCGGTGGTCAGTCCTTCGCGCAGTGGCGGGAGACGTTCACGGTGCCGGTGGTCGTCACCGTCGAGTCGATCGTGGCGTGGCGGGCGACCCCCGAGGGGCTCGACCAGCAGGTGGTGCCGGGCTGAGCGCGTCGCCGTCACCACGCGGCGCCGGCACGAGGGGCTTACTCGGCCACCTGATCGCTCATGCTCGGCCGCGGCGCCGTGGTCGGCAGGTGTATCGCACTCGCGCCCGGACCTTGCCGGGGCCGTCGTGGGCCGGAGCCGTCACGACAGGGGAGCCGGGCCTCAGCCCGCGACGAGGTCCCCCTCGGCGTTGCCGATGCGGGCGGGCGACACGGGAGCGACCGTCCGATAGGCGTTCACGGCCCGACGCCGCGCGCCGAGCGAGGTCAGGACGAGTTGGACGAGGGACGGTTCGCCGCCTTCCTCGAGGAGCTCGCCCAGGACGGCGAGATCCGCGATCTCGCCCGGTGCCCCCTGCGAGGCCCGCCGGATCAGCGCCCCGACGCGAGGTGACATCGCCACCCGCTCGACGTCGACCGGCGTCGCCCGCGCTCCGACCCCGGTGATCCCCTGGAGCGCGGCGAGCACCCGGCCACGGTCGACCCCGGCCCGGTCGAGCACCGCCGCGGCCTCTCCCCGGGTCGCGAGCAGGGCGAGCAGCACGTGCTGGGTCCCCACGGTGTGCGCGCCCGCCGCGGCGGCGTTCCCACGCGCCATCGCCAGCGCGGGCCACCACGAGGTCCCCGCCCGTTCCCGAGTCACACCTCTCCATCGCACCCGGGCGCGCGATCATGACCCCGGATCAGGACTCGATCCGGTCACGAAACCCCGGGTGGTCGGTCCGGTGCGCACCGTGACGCCACCCCGGAGGCCGCGGGGAGCCCGCGGGAGCTTCCCACCACCCACGGGCTCAGCGCTGGCCGTAGCTCCGGAGGCGCTCGGCGACGTCGGTGACCTGCTCGGGCGAGAGCAGCCGGGGTGAGCCCACCGCCGCGGCGCGCAGCCACACGTCGCAGAGCCACTCGAGGTGCGCGGCGCCGTCGTACGCCGCGCGCAGCGACCCGGCCAGGACGACGGTGCCGTGGTGGCGCATCACCGCGGCGGTGCGCCCGGCGAGCGCGGCGGAGACGTTCGCCGCGAGCTCGTCGGTGCCGAACGGCGCATACTCGGCCACCGCGACCGCCCCGCCGAAGATCGCGGTCTGGTAGTGCACGAGGGGCACGTCGTCGCGCAGCAGCGAGAGGGCGACGGCGGCCGCGGAGTGGGTGTGCACGACGGCGCGCGCGTCGTGGCGGGCGTAGCAGAGCAGGTGCAGGGGCAGCTCGCTGGTCGGCGCCAGCGCGCCGTCGACGACCGCCCCGTCGAGGTCGACCACGCACACGTCCTCGCCGGTCATCGTGTCGTAGGGGACCCCCGAGGGGGTCACCGCGACGAGGTCACCGACGCGGACCGACAGGTTGCCTGCGGTCCCGGCGACGAGGTGGTCGGCGACCAGGCGCCGGGCGTGCTCGGCGACGGCGTCGCGGGCCTCGTCGAGTCCGGTCCGCTCGCGGCTGCGCGTCATGACGCGTGCATACCAGCGAGTGGTCGCTCCTCGGGACGGCGGAACCCCTGGGCCTGGCGGGCCCAGAAGTCGCGGGCGGTGTCGACGTGGGCGCGGTAGCGCAGATACCCGTCGGCGTAGCACTGCCCGCCCTCGGCGGTCGGCTCCACGACCCGTGACGGTGCCGCCCACGAGGCCGGGTCGACGTCGTCGCCGAGCGCCTGCAGGGCGGTGATCGCGGCTCCGCGGGTCCCGAGCCCCGGGTCGTCGGGGACGACGAGTGGGGTGTCCAGGACGTCGGCGAAGATCTGGGCCCACGGTCCGGAGCGCGAGCCGCCACCGCAGGCCACCAGCCGGCCGTCCCCGGGCGCCGCGAAAGCGGCCCGCTCGAAGCAGTGCCTGGCCGTGTAGGCGATCCCCTCGCAGACCGCACGCACCACGTCGCCGCGCCGCGTCGAGAGCGTGACGCCCTCGATCTGACCGCGGGCCCGGGTGTCGACGAACGGGGCGCGCTCGCCCGAGACGGACAGGAACGGCAGCGCGGACACCCCGCCGGCGCCGGGCCGGGTGCCCTCGAGCAGCCCGCCGAGCGCGTCGATGCCGACCCCCAGGAACTCGAGCATCCAGTCCAGACCGGCCGTTCCGACCATCGCGGGCATCGCCCGGAGCCAGGTCGCCGGGTCCGGCGTGCACAGCCACATCCCGGCGGGCTCGGCGGCGTCGGCGGTCATGTCCACGCGGTCGGTGAACACCTCGCAGGCCAGCGTGGTGCCGATGATCAGCAGACCGTCGCCGGGCTGCGAGAGCCCGGCGCCCGCCGCGCACGCCGGCAGGTCGAAGGGTCCCGCGGTCACCGGGGTGCCCACCGGAAGGCCGGTGATCTCGGCACCGCGGGCGTCGAGGGCGAACACGGTGCCGGGCGGGGCCGGGTCGGGGAGCAGGTGCCGCGACGCGGACACCCCGCAGGCCGCGATCGCGTCCTCGTCGTAGCGGCGGGTCGCGACGTCGAGGAACGGGAGCGACGCGTCCGAGGCGTCGACGGTGATTTCGCCGGTCAGGCGCTGGATCAGTGCGTCCACGCAGTAGCCGGCCACCGCGGCGCGCTCCAGGGACTCGGGCTCGTCGCGGGCGAGCGAGCGCAGCAGCGGCGCGTGGCAGCCGGGGAACAGGCCGGTGCCGGTACGCCGGTAGACCTCGTGGACGGTGCCGTCGTCCTGCCAGGCGCGCACGACGTCGGCCGCGCGGTCGTCGAGCCAGGAGATGGGCGGGCGGGTGGCGTACCCGTCCCGGTCGCGTAGCCACAGTCCGTCGCCCTGGCCGGTGAGCGCGAGGGCCCGGAGGGGCCGGCCCGCGTCGGCGGCGACGCGGCGGATGACGTCGGCCGCCGAGGCGAGCACGTCCTCGAGATCCTGCTCGACCCGGCCGTCGTCGTACTGGTGCAGTGTGCTGGCGCGCTCCGCCGACGCGAGCTTGCGCCCCTCGTCGTCGTAGGCGTCGGCCTTCGTCATCGACGTCCCGACGTCGACCCCGATGATCATGACGTCACCCCGACGGTCCCGAAGCGCTTCGCGGTCTCGTTCGCCGGGTGCGCCAACCGGTCGCCGCGCAGGTAGCGCGCCGCCTCGCTCGCGGCGATCCGGGCCGCACGGTGGGCCGTCTGGCGGGTGGCGCCCGCCAGGTGCGGGGTCGCGACGACGTTCGGCGCGCTGTGCAGCGGCCAGTCCGGCGGGGGCGGTTCGACGTCGTAGACGTCGAGGGCGAGTCCGCCGAGCCGCCCGCTGCGCAGCGCCTCGGGCAGCGGGGCATAGTCGAGCAACCCGCCGCGGGCGGAGTTGACCAGCACCGCACCGCGGGGCATCAGGTCGATCTCGCGGGCGCCGATGATGCCGCGGGTCTCGTCGGTCAGGCGGGCGTGCAGGGAGACCACGGACGAACGCACGAGCAGATCGTCGAGGTCCACGAGCGCGATGCCGTCGGCCGCGGCGGTCGCGCGGTCCGTGTACGGGTCCGCGACCAGCACGGTCGCCCCGAACGCCCTCAGCACCCGCGCGACGATCCGGCCGATGGCGCCGTAGCCGACGAGCCCGACGGTCGCGCCGTCGAGCTCGAGCCCGGCCTCGTCGTAGGCGTAGAAATCGCCCCGCCAGCGCCCGGCGCGCAGCTCGGTGTCGGCGATCGGGATGCGTCGCAGCGCGGCGAGCATCATCCCGACGGCGAACTCGGCGGCGGCCGCGGCGTTGCGCCCCGGGGCCTGCGCGACGGCGACCCCGGCGCGGTCCGCGGCGGCGAGGTCGACGTTGACCGGCCCGCCGCGGCACACCGCGACCATCTCCAGATCGGGGTGGGCCTCGAGGACCCGCGCGGTGAACGGGGCCATCTGGGTCAGGCACACCCGGGCGCCGTCGAGCGCGGCGATCAGGTCCTCCTCGGTGCCCGAGGCCTCGTCGACGACCGAGTCGCCGGAGCCGACCGGCCCGAACGGCTCGGTCGGCCAGGCGGCGGTGAGGGTCGTGGCGTCGAAGTCATCGAGATCCTGCTCGTCGCGCAGGGCCTCGACGAACAGTTCGGGGGCGACGAAATGGTCACCGGCGGCGAGCACACGCATCGTCGGGTGGCTCCTCTCGGGGGTCAGCAGGCCGCGTCGGCCGTCGTCGGCAGCTGGTGGTCGTGCTCGAAGGCGGTGATGTGGCCCAGCTTGGTGGCACTGGCCGACGTCGGGTCGAACTCGTAGCCGAGCCACTCCCCGACGATCTTCTTCGCGAGCTCCGCGCCGATCACGCGTCCGCCCAGGCACAGGACCTGGCAGTCGTTGGACGTGATGGACCGCTCGGCGGAGTAGCTGTCGTGCGCCACGGTGGCGCGGATGCCCTCGACCTTGTTCGCCGAGATCTGCATGCCGATCCCGGTGCCGCAGACGAGGACCGCGCGGTCGGCGTCCCCGTCCGCGACGGCCCGGGCGGCCGCGAGACCGAGCAGCGGGTAGGCACGGTCGTCCTCGGCGTCCGGGACGCCGAGGTCGGTGACCTGGGCGACGCGTTCGTCGTCGCGCAGCATCTCCGCGAGCGCGTCCTTGAGGGCGACGCCCGCGTTGTCGGCGGCGACGGCGATGCGCAGCGTTCTGTCCGTCATCGGTTCTCCTCCCCACATCGCGCGGTGATCTCCCCACCGGCGGCCACGGCCATCAGGGCGAACGAGGTCGCCCCGGGGTCGGGGCTGCCGCGACCGCGGTCGCCGAGCCGGGCGGCGCGCCCGACGGCCGGGGTGAGGTCGGCGGTCCGTTCCGCCGCGGTGCGGGCCTGCTCGGCCGCCTGTCGCCAGGCGGCGGCGACGTCGCGACTGGTGCTGTCGGTGCTCTCGGCGTGGTCGCGCAGGCTCCGGGTGAAGGAGTCGAGCGCGTCGACCATGGTCTTGTCGCCGGGGTGCGCGCCGCCGAGGCCGGTGACGGCGCCCTGGGCGGCGGTGACCGCGTCGGCGAGGTCGCTCGTGGTGACGGCCCGGTCCCCATGGGGCTGGAGCCGGCCACCGGTCTCGGTGAGCAGGACGCCGAAGAGCGCTCCCGAGGCGCCGCCCGCCGCGTCCGCGAGAGCGGTGCCCGCGGCGAGCAGGGCGGTGCCGACGTCGCCTGCCGTGTCTCCGGCGGCGCCCGAGGTGCGGGCGGCGGCCACGGCGGCGCGCATGCCGCGGACGATGCCCTGGCCGTGGTCCCCGTCGGCGGCCACGGCGTCGAGGCGGCCGAGCTCGTCCTCGTGCTCGGTCACCGCACCCAGGGCGGCGGTGAGCGCGGCGGCGGCGATCCCGCCCGCGTCGGGGTCGGTGTCGTCGAGCTCGCGGATCGAGGATGCGGAGCTACACACGTCCAGCGTCAGCGACGCCGCATCGCTGACACCGCCGGAGGCCAGAGTCCCGCCCGCGGGGAGGCGGAAGCCCGGCGTCTCGCACGGCGCGTCGTAGAGGCTCGCGAGCTCGTCGTCCAGCGGCATCAGCGTCAGCGAGAGCCCCGCCATGTCCATGCTGGTGACGAACTCGCCGACCTCCGGACGGTGCGGCGTCAGGCCGGCCTCCCGCAGTCGGGCGTGCACGCGGCCGTAGGTGACGAACAGGTCCTCGTAGGTGGTCGAGCCGAGTCCGTTGAGCAGCACCGCGACGCGACCGTCCCCGAGCTGCGGGACCTGGGGGAGGAGCTGGTCGACGAGGGCGTCGGCGAGCTCGTAGGCGTCCATCGCGTCGGCGGTGCGCATCCCCGGCTCGCCGTGGATGCCGAGACCGAGCTCGACGGAGCCGGGCGCGACCGTGAACAACGGATCGGACTGGCCGGGCAGGGTGCAGCCGTCGAACGCGGCGCCGAAGGTCCGGGTGACCTCGTTGGCGCGCTCACCCATCGCCATGACCGTCGCCAGGTCGTCGCCCCGCTCGGCCGCGGCCCCCAGGACCTTGAAGACGAAGAAGTCGCCCGCCACGCCGCGTCGCTCGGACGCCCGTTCCGGCGGCGCGCTCGCGACGTCGTCGGTGACGATCATCTGGCGCGCCTCGATGCCGTCGGCGGCCAGGCGGCGCCCGGCGAGGCCGAAGTGCATGACGTCCCCGGCGTAGTTCCCGTACGAGAAGATCACGCCGGCCCCGCCGTCGACGGCGCGTGCGACGCGGTAGGCCTGCTCGGCCGACGGGCTGGTGAACACGTCCCCGACGACGGCCGCGTCGGCCAGCCCGGGGCCGACGAGGCCCGCGAACGCCGGGTAGTGCCCGCAGCCGCCGCCGACGATCACGGCGACCTTGCCCCGGCGCGGGGCGGCGTTGGAGAGCACGCCGAACGCGTCGGGCGCCTTGCGGACGGTGCGCGAGTAGGCCGCACACATCCCGTCGACCCAGCGCTGCTTGAAGGTCGCGGGGTCGGACAGGGTGGTCGGCGTGGCGGCGGAGGTGGCGGTCACGGAGGTGGCGGTGGCGGTCATCGGGCGGCTCCTGTGGTCGCGCCGTCGAGGAGCGCCGCGATCTCGTCGCGCGCGCCCCCGACGCCGTCGGCGATCCGGCGGGCCAGCGCGATCGCGTCCGGCTTGGGCGGGTAGGTGGGATTCGGGATCGCGACGACGGTCATCCCCGCGGCCGCCGCGGCCCGGATGCCGTTGCTGGAGTCCTCGACCGCCACACAGCCGCCCGGATCGGCCGCGAGCCGGCGGGCGGCCTCGAGGTAGACGTCCGGGCCGGGCTTGCCGCGCGCGACCTCCGCGGAGGAGACCGTCGCGCGGAACGACGAGGTCAGGTCGTTGCGGGCGAGCACGGCGTCGATGAGCCGTCTCGGGGCGGAGGTGGCGAGCGCGACCGGGACCCGGTCCGCGACCTCGCGGACCATCGCCACGGCGCCGTCGTAGGGCTCCATCCGGCCGCCGCCCAGCGCTTCGACCATGTTGTCGACGACGGCCCGCTCGCAGGTGGCGGCGTCGTCGTGCCCGCCCGCGCGCTCGGCCAGGTAGGCCGACCATTCGGGCGCGCTCATGCCCTGCACGTGCGTGGTGTCCTCGGCGGTCCAGGTGACGCCGTGGTTCGCGGCGTACCGGGTCCACATCTCCTCCCACAGGTGCTCGCTCTCGATGAGCACGCCGTCGAGGTCGAAGACCACCGCGGTGGGGCCCGGGGGTGGGTGGACAGTCATCGTCGATCGCCTCCCAGCATCGATGAGAAGTTAACATCGCAATTGTGATCACGGAAGCGTCGATGGTGAACCAGTTCACGCCGGCCGGGCGCGGCCGCTCGCCGGTGCGCCCGGCCGTCCGCGATGCTGGGGCCGTGAGTGCCGACCAGACGCAGCCCCGCGCGGTGCACGCCCGCACCACGAGGCAGCAGCGCATCGTCGACCACGTGCTGGCCAACGGGTCGGCGAGCGCGGCCGAGCTCGTGGAGCTCACCGGCGTCAGCCTCATGACCGTGCACCGCGACGTGGACGAGCTGGTGCGCCGCGGGCTCGTGCGCAAGTACCGCGGCGGGGTCTCGGCCCAGCCGACCTCGGTGTTCGAGGCGCACTCGGAGTACCGCCGGGCGGTCCGGCTGGGCGAGAAGAACGCCATCGCCGAGGCCGCGCTGGCGATGGTCGAGCCGGGATCGTCGATCATGGTCGACGACTCGTCGACGGCGTTGATGCTGGTCGAACGCCTGCACACGGTCAGTCCGCTGACCGTCGTGACGAACTATCTGCCGGCGATCGCGCTGCTCAAGGACATGGCGGAGGTCCGGCTGATCGCCCTCGGCGGCGACTACTCACGCACCCACGACTCCTTCGGCGGCATCGGCTGCGTGGAGGCCGTCGCGGCGATGTCGGTGGACGTGACCTTCGTGTCGACCTCGTCGATGACGGGCTCGATGACCTATCACCAGGAGCAGGAGATCGTCATGGTCAAGCGGGCCATGCTCGACGCCGCGGCCCGCCGCGTGCTGCTCATGGACTCCGGGAAGGCGCCCCGACGGGCCCTGCACCAGCTGCGCCCGCTGTCCGCGTTCGACGAGCTCGTCATCGACACCGGGGTGTCCGACGACCTGCTCCTCGAGATGCGCGAGCACGCGCGGGTCACGGTGGCGAAGTCCGCGAACTAACACTCAGGGCTTGTGAAGTTCACAGATCTATTGGTACATGTGAGGCGCCGCACACCGAAGTAGAGGGGCGCTGACATGAGCACGACATCACCTGCCGGAACCGCGGCGGAGCGGCCGCTGGTCGGCATCGAGCGCTGGGGCATCCCGCACGCCCTGCGCTGGGGCTTCGTCGGCGTCCTGATCTTCATGATCGGTGACGGGGTCGAGACGAGCTTCCTGTCCTCCTTCCTCGCCGACCCCACCGGCGGCGGCCTCTCGGGCAGCCAGGCCTCGTTCGCGACCGTGACGCTCTACGGCGTCGCCGCGCTCGTGGCCTCGTGGTTCTCCGGCACGCTGTCCGCGATCTGGGGTCCACGTCGGGTGATGTGGCTGGGCGCCGCGATCTGGGTGGTCCTGGAGGTGGTGTTCCTGTTCGTCGCGATCCCCGCCCAGAACGCCGCCCTGATCGTCACCGTCTACGCGGTCCGCGGCCTGGCCTACCCGCTGTTCGCGTTCTCGTTCCTGGTCTGGATCCAGACGATCGCCGAGCCCCGGATGCGCGGGTCGGCGGCCGGCTGGTTCTGGTTCGCGTTCACCGGTGGGCTGCCGACCCTGGGCGCCGCGTTCGCCGCGATCTGCGTGGGCCCGCTGGGGATCAGCGAGTACGCGACGCTGGTGGCCTCGCTGGTGCTGGTCGCCATCGGCGCGGCCATCGGCTGCTTCGCGGTCACCGAGCCGCACGGCCTGGCGCCCATTGCCGACGAGACCGTCGCGCACCCCCGTAGCCTCGCCCGGTTGACCGAGGGCATCGACATCCTGTGGCGCGACAAGCGCACGATCGCCGGCTTCTTCGTCCGGCTGGTCAACACCGCACCGCAGTACGGGTTCTTCGCGATGTTCCCGTTCGTGTTCGGCCCCGACACCCCGGGCGGCGGGTTCCTGACGACCGCGGAGGTCGCCGTCCTCTCGACCGTCGCGTACGCGGCGAACATCGGCGCCAACCTGTTCTTCGGCGTCTTCGGTGACTACTTCGGTTGGCGGCGCACGGTCACCGTGTTCGGCTGCCTGGGCTGCGCGGTGGCCACCCCGCTCTGGTACTTCGGGGCCGTCGCCTCGCAGAACTTCCTGTTCACCGCGATCCTGGGCGCCGTGTACGGCATCGTCCTCGCGGGCTTCGTGCCGCTCTCGGCCCTGATGCCCTCGATGGTGGCGGTGAAGGACAAGGGCGCTGCCTTGGCGATCCTCAACACCGGCGCCGGCGGCGCGGCCCTGCTCGGCCCGCTCACCGTCACCGCGTTGTTCCCGCTCTTCGGCGGCGGTGGCGTCGCGATCGCCTACTGCCTGATGTACCTGGTCGTCGCCGGGGTCTCGCTCGTGATCCGCTCCGGGATCGACCCGGGGGTCGTGCGACGCCGGGAGGCCGCCGCCGCGTGAGCAGGATCTGGATCGGGGTCGACCTCGGCACGCAGGGGGTCCGGGCCGTGGCCGTCGACGACGTCGGCACGGTCCGGGCCTCGGCGTCCCAGCGGCTCTCGAGCCGTCGGTGGCGTGGTGACGACGGCTCCGCCCGCCACGAGCAGGACCCCGCGGCGTGGTGTGCGGGTGCCGATCAGGTCCTCGCGGAGGTGGGGTCCGGCGTCGGGGCGGCCGATGTGGCCGGCGTCGCCGTCGACGGCACGTCGGGCACCGTCGTGCTCACGACGCCGGACGGCACCCCGCTGACACCGGGCGTCATGTACGACGACGCCCGGGGCCGCGCGCATGCGGGCACGGTCCGCCAGGCGGGCGCGGCGCTCTGGGCGGAGCTGGGCTACCGGGTCGGGGACAGCTGGGCGCTGCCCACGGCGCTCGCGCTGCTCGCCGACCACCCCGACGCCCGCGTCCGTCACCAGACCGACCACGTCACCGCGCACCTCGTCGGGCACCCGACGGCAACCGACACCTCCACCGCCCTCAAGACCGGCTACGACCTGCGTCGCGACCGGTGGCCCGCCGACGTCCTCGACGCCCTCGGGCTCGACCCGGGGCGGCTGCCCGAGGTGGTGGCCCCGGGCGCCGAGCTCGGACGGGTCGGGCCGGAGGCGTCCGAGCGCTGCGGGCTCGCGGTGGGCACGCCCGTCCTGGCCGGGATGACCGACGGGTGCGCCGCCCAGCTCGGCGCCGGGGCGGTCGCGCCGGGTGAGTGGAACGCCGTGCTGGGCACCACCCTCGTCGTGAAGGGCGTGACGGCGGAGCTGCTGCGCGACCCGGGTGGCACCGTCTACTGCCACCGCGGCCCGCAGGGCGGGTGGTGGCTCCCGGGCGGCGCGTCCAACGTCGGGGCCGCGGTACTCGCCGACGTCGTCGACCCGGCGCGGTTCGACCCGGTCACCGCCGCCCTGGAGGCCGACCCACCCGCTGACGTCCCGGTCGTCCTGCCGCTGCGCGGTCGGGGCGAGCGGTTCCCGTTCGACGCGCCGGAAGCGGTCGGCTTCTGGCTCGACGGCGAACGGCCCCGCGGGCTGGACTCGCTGGTCGACGCGGTCGGGGAGACGGCGGCGTTCGCCGGGCTCGCCGAGGGAGTGGCGTTCGTCGAACGGCTCGCGTTCTCCCACCTCGCCGCGATCGGGGCCGAGGTCTCGGGGAGGCGGGTGATCAGCGGCGGAGCGACGGCCAACGGCTGGTGGAACCGCCGCCGCGCCGCGGTCCTGGGGGTGCCGCTGGTCCGCCCGCGGGCCGCCGAGCCGGCCGTCGGGATGGCGCTGCTCGCCCGGGCCGCGGCGGACGCCGGGGGTGCCGAGCCCGACCTCGTTGCGGCCCGCGACACCATGGTGCACGTCGCGGAGACCTACGAGCCGGCCCCGGACCCGGCCGTCGAGGACCGCTACGGCCGCTTCGAGGCGGCACTCGTGGGGAAGGGATGGGTGTGACCGAACTGGTCCTGGTCCGCCACGGGCAGACCGAGTGGCACGCCGACAACCGCTACGCCGGACGCTCCGACGTCGCGCTGACCCGCCGGGGTCACGACCAGGCCGAGGAGCTCGCCCGCTGGGCGTCCGGAGCTGGACTCGACGCCGTGCTCACCTCGCCGCTGACCCGCGCGCGGGGCACCGCCGGCCCCGCCGCCGCAGCTGCGGGTCTCGACCCGGTCGTCGACGAGCGGCTGGTCGAGGTCGACTTCGGGAAGGGCGACGGGCTCACCCGCGACGAGATGGCCGCCCAGTTCCCGGAGGCGCTGACGGCCTTCCTCGCCGCGCCCGCGTCGTGTCCGCTGCCGGGCGGCGAGACCGGGGCGGCCGCGATCGCCCGGGCCCGCCCGGTGCTCGACGAGGCGTGTCGGGACCGTCCCGACGGGCGCGTGCTCGTCGTCGCCCACCAGACCCTGCTGCGACTGCTCCTGTGTGACCTGCTCCGGATCCCCCTCGATCAGTACCGGTCGGTGCTTCCCCGGCTGGAACCGGCGGCACGGACCGTGGTGGTCCCGGCAGTTGACGGGCCGGCTGCGCTGCGTGTCCTCAACACCTACGGCGGGTGACACCACCGGCGTTCGTGAGCGGCATCCCACCATCGGTCGCGTCTCGATGACCGTTCACCGCTGTTCACGCCACGTCGGGTGACACGTGTTGGGGCGAACGGTCCACTCCGGTGCATCCGAACCGACCACTCGGGGGAGGGCACCGTGACGGCGGGTCCCATGCCGGCGGCGCTGCCGCACACGTCCACCGGAGCGAGGAGCTCCTTCGTCCCCAGGATCGACCTCACCTCGGCGCGCATCGTCGGATTCGTGGCCACCCTCGGCGAGCTGCGGCCCGGCCGCGGCACCGGCGAGGACGGCCTGGAGCCGTTCGAGGATCGCATCGACCGGGAGATCGCCGACGTCCTCGTGGCGGCCCGGGCGGCGGGCACCTCGCCGGCGACCGTGCATCTGCCGGTGGCCGCCGACGCCGTCGCGTGGGCACCGCACCGGCTCCGCGCCGTCCGGCCCGCGATGCTGCACGGTGCGGGCCGCGGCGCCGGGGTGTCGTTGCTGCTGCGCCCGCGTGTCCGCTCCGCGTCCACGGCCGCGCTCGAGCAGGGGATCGGGCAGGCGCGACGGGACGGGTTCGGGATCGCCCTGCCCGCGTCCGGATTCGCCCCTCCCGAGATCGTCCGGTTGGCACCCGACCAGCTGGTGCTCGACCCGGCCTGCCTCGTCGGCGTCGGGGCGGGCGACCCCTGCGCGCTGGCGACCCTCGAGGCCGCGACGACGCTCGCCCGGGCGGGCGCCGCGGTGCTCGTGGCCGACGGCGTGCGCGACGAGGCGTTGCTGCGCGAGCTCCGCCGCCGGGGCGTGCAGGTCGCCTCCGGCCCGATCCTGGCTGCCGACCAGCCGTCGGCCCGGCCCGTCGAGGCCACGCTGGCCCCGGGCCTGTGGTCGCGGCTGCGGGCCACCGAGCCGGAGGTCGAGGTCGCCGAGCCGACTCCGGCCGGCCCCGACCGCGAGCTGACCCTCGGCGACGTCGCCCGCCCCGCCACCGTCGTGGCGGACACCGCCACCGGCGACGAGGTCCGCGCCGCGCTCGCCGACGATCAGGACTGCGCGGGCGTGGTGCTCGTGGACGTGGAGGGCCGCCCGACCGGCTACGTGGACCGGAACCGGTTCCTGCTGACGATCGCCGGGCCCTACGGCCGGGCGGTGTTCGCCCACCGCAGCGCGGCCCGGCTCGCCGACGAGCCGACGCTGCGCCCGACGACGACGCGGGTCCGGGACGCCGTCCGGGAGCGGCTCGACGGGGACCCGGGACGCCGCTACGACGACACCGTGCTCACCGAGCCCGACGGGCGCACCGTGCGGGTGGCCCGGTTCGCCGACCTCGTCCGCGCCCTGGACCCGGCGGGCGGTCCGGCGCCGATCGCGGCCCCGGCGCCTGTCGCGGCTCCGGCGGCGTCGGCCGATGCCGGCTCGGGCGCGGTCGGGGCGGCGACCCGGCGCGGCCGGCACCGGCTGGTGGGGCTGAGCCCGCGCCCGGCCGGGATCGTCGTGGGCTGACCGCAGCGGGCTCGGCCGCCGTGGCGTTCCGGCGAGGGGCACCCCTGGGCGGTTCTCTCGAGCGAGGGGCCCCTTGGGTCGAAACGACGGGGGCCGGTGCGCGGGGTGCGTCGGGGGAGTAGGCAGGGCATCACCACGGGGCCCAGCGGGGCGCCCCCGAGGGAGGAGCCGCCATGGCGCAGGTGAGGGCCACCGTCAGTCGCACGATCGCCGCCGACCCGGAGAAGGTGCTGGGCGCGCTCTCGGACTACCGCGAGACCCGCCCGGCGATCCTCACCGAGCACTACCGCGACTACCGGGTGGAGTCCGGCGGCGGCGGCGCGGGGAGCGTCGTCGGCTGGGTGCTGCAGGCGACCTCGAAGCGGCAGCGGGACCAGGTCGTCGACGTGTCCGCCGACCCGTCCGGCGGCGTCATCGAGACCGACCGCAACTCCAGCATGGTCACCACCTGGCGGGTCCGTCCCGAGGGACCGGGCGCCGCGACCGTCGAGGTCGACACGCACTGGGACGGGGCGAGCGGGATCGGCGGGTTCTTCGAGCGGATGTTCGCGCCGAAGGGCCTCGCCCGGATCCACGGCGGGGTGCTCGAGAACCTGGAGCGCAGGCTCGCCGCGCACGGCCGGAGCCCCGTCTGACGTAGGGTGCTCCCATGGTGGAGCGCCTCGCGGCGAGGCTCGGAATCTCGCAGATGCGTTTGTTGCTCGGTGGCTGGGCCCTCGCCGCCGTGCTGCTGGTGGTGGGCCTCCTGCTCGTCCTCAATGGCGCGACGATCTCGGGCGCGGTCGTGTTCCTGCTCGGCGTGATCACGTCGATGACCGTCGCCGTCAACCTCTTGCGTCTCCGAGCGGCCGAACAGGCGGCGAAGCAGCCCGAATAGCACTCCACCGGGTGAACTCGTGTGGTGATCGAGGGTACTCACTGGACGCGGACGTGTTCTGTGCCTCACCGTTGTCCCTACCGACGGACGGTTGGTATCGGTGTTCGGGGAATACCGATTGCCGAGGTCGGCGGCGGTCGCTGGGGAGCGGACCGCCGTCGATCTCGGCTCCTCTCATGGCGTGGCGGACACCCGGTAGAGGCGCTGAGCCCCCCGGATGCCCTTGAACCGCCGCGGCGCCGCGACCCGCCACCGGAACTCGGCGTCCTCACCGATCTGGGCGACCACCGCGTCGTGCACCGCCGCCGTCACCACGACCTGACCCGGCCGCGCCGTCGCCGTCACCCGTGAGGCGAGGTTGACCGGCGGGCCGAACCAGTCGCCCGCGTGCGGCACACCGATCCCCGTCGCGATCCCGACGCGGACGTCCGGGCGCCCGTCCTCGGCGTCGGCCCAGCGTCGGGCCAGCTCCACCGCCGTCCGGACCAGCGCGACGCTGTCCGAGGAGACCAGCATGACGGCGTCGCCGATGGTCTTCGCCAGCCGCACCGGCCGGGCGACGATCTCGGTCGCGCAGGCCGCGAGCTCCTCGGCGACCTCCGAGAGCTCGGTCGCCGAGATGTTCTCGCCGAGGTCGGTGAAGCCCACCAGGTCGGCGAAACACACCGCGACCTCCTGCGCGCCCTGCATCCGGCCCGCCGAGGACTCCTCGACCGCGATGGCGTGCGAGCGGATGCGGTCGGCGAGCGCGACCGCCACGAGATGGGTGAGGTGCAGCGCGTCCTCCTCGGCGAACCGGCGCGCCTCGATCGCGTAGCGCAGCGCGGACTCCGGGTCGGGCTCGCCCGCCGCGAGCAGCGCCTCCCCGATCATCGAGCCGAGGGCATCGGCCATGTTGAGCACGCCGCGCCCGATCGCCCGGACCACCGGCATCATGTCCTCGTCGCCGAAGCCGAGGGTGCGGTAGTGCTCGATCCGCTGCGCGATCTCGGCGTCCTCGTCGGTGTAGATCGCCTCGTCGGAGTCGGTGGACACCGGGCGACCGAGCGCGCGGAACCACTTCGAGACGACCTCGGGGTCCTGGCCGGTGTGGGCGCAGATCGAGGTCATCGACCAGCCGTCCTCGGGGTTGAGCGTGCGCTCGAGCAGCAGCAGGCCCAGCCGGTCGCGGTCGATGGCGTCGCGCATCGTCTCGAGACCGACCCCGTCCCCGGACAGCGCGTGCAGCACGTCGACCCGGATGCGCCGCTGATCGCCCGACAGACCCTCGAGGAGCCCGGCGCGGTCGTACTCGGTCTCCGCCATCGCCGAACGCAGACGTTGCGGGATCGGGAGCGAGGTCGTGGGGCGCGGCGGCACTGCCACATCGTGACAAAGTCGGCGGGGGACGTCTCGGTCAGGACTCGGTGGTCACCATCCCGGCGGACTATCGTGATCACCTGATGGCACCACGCCTGCTCGCGACCAGCGACCTCCACGTCAACCGCACCGAGAACGAGGCGGTCGTCGAGGACCTGTACCCCACCGACCCCGGGGACTGGCTCATCGTCGCCGGCGACGTCGGAGACCGCGTGGAGCACCTGCGCCGGACGATGTCGATCCTCGCCGCACGCTTCGCCCGCGTGATCTGGGTGCCGGGCAACCATGAGCTGTGGACCCCGTCGGACGAGGAGGTCGACGCGGTCGGGCCCGCGCGCTACACCCACCTCGTCGAGGTCTGCCGCTCGCTCGGGGTGCTCACGCCCGAGGACGAGTGGCCGGTGTGGGAGGGCGAGGGCGGGCCCGCGCTCGTGTGCCCGCTGTTCCTGCTCTACGACTATTCGTGGCGCGTGCGTCCGGACATGGTCGGGCTCGACGACCGGGCGGCGCTCGACGTGGCCCGCGAGGCCGGTGTGGTGTGCACCGACGAGTTCCTCATGTCCAGCGACCCGCACCCGGGTCCGCCGGCCTGGTGCGCCGAGCGGCTCGGGATCTCGCGGGCCCGGCTGGCTGCGCGGCCGGCAGGGATGCCGACGGTGCTGATCAACCACTGGCCGCTCACCGAGCTGCCGCTGCGCATCCTGCGCCACCCCGAGTTCGCGCTGTGGTGCGGCTCGGCCGAGACGGCGCGCTGGCACCTCGAGTACGAGGCGGCCGCCGTCGTCTACGGGCACCTGCACCTCCCGCGGACCACCTGGGAGGACGGGGTGCGCTTCGAGGAAGTCTCGGTCGGCTACCCGCGGGAGTGGCAGAACCACGGCCTCGTCCGCGGACCGCTGCGCCAGATCCTCCCGGCGCCGCCGGAGCAGGAGCACGACCCGTTCACGGCCTGGGCCATCTCCAAGGGTGCGCCGTGGGGGCGGTAGAGCTGCTGTCGTCGGTGCTCCCCGCGCCCGTCGTCGCGGTGGCCTGCGTCTCCGACGACGATGCCGGCCCGCTGCACCCGAGCGAGGCGCCCGCCGTCGAGCGGGCCGTCGAGTCGCGGCGCGCGGAGTTCACGACGGGTCGGGCCTGCGCGCGTGAGGCTCTGGCTTCGCTCGGGGCGCCGACCGCGGCGGTGCCGGTGGGGGAGAAGCGGGCGCCGGTCTGGCCCGAGGGGGTGGTCGGGTCGATCACGCACACCCGCGGGTTCCGCGGCGCCGCGGTGGCGTGGCGCGCGTCGGTGCGCTCGGTGGGGATCGACGCCGAGGCCCACGACGCCCTCCCCGACGGCGTCCTCGAGGCGGTGTCCTCGGAGTCCGAGCGGGCGGGGCTGGCGCGCTTGTCGGCGGCCCGGCCGGAGGTGTCCTGGGACCGGGTGCTGTTCTCGGCGAAGGAGTCGGTCTACAAGACCTGGTTCCCGCTGACCGGCCGGTGGCTGGGGTTCGAGGATGCCGAGCTCGAGCCGGCGCCGGACGGGACGTTCCTGGCTCGCCTGCTCGTCGAGGGGCCGACCGTGGACGGGGCAGTGGTGTCGTCGTTCCACGGGCGGTGGGCCGTCGACGGCGGGATCCTGGTGACGGCGATCGCGCTGCCCGCGCGCTGAGTGGGTGTGGGCGGGGCGGGGCGCGGTGGCCTCGCGAGGGGCACATCAGGCCTCGCGAGGGGCACAGCAGGCACGCGAATTGGGCTCGTGGGGTGCCTGGAGTGCTCGTGATCAAGGGGTGTGCCGGCACGCGGGCCCCGGCCGGAGCTGGCGGGCGGTGAGGGGCGCATCAGGCACGCGAAGTGGGGTCGTGGGGTGCCTGGAGTGCTCGTGATCAAGGCCGGGCGTGCTGCGTGGTCGGCTGGCGCGACCCCGCTGCAGCGAGGGGCACATCAGGCACGCGAAGTGGGCTCGTGGGGTGCCTGGTGTGCTCGTGATCAAGGAGGGGCAGGCGGAAGCAGCTCAGCCGGTGTCGCGCAGCGGGTCCTCGGCCGACCCGGTCGCCTCACCGGCCCCGACCTCCGCGGACGACGCAGGCTCGTGGGACGGCACCGCCGCGGGCGGCGGGAGCGAGGGGGAGAGCGCCACGGTCCGCGCGGCACCGATCCCGCGGTAGCGCGCCGGGCTGCACGTGAGCACCACGACCTGGTGGGTGGTCCCCGTGGTCGCGGCGGTGAACACGGCCGCGAGTCGTTCGAGGCGCGCGGGGTCGGAGTGCCCGAGCGCGTCGTCGATCATCACCGGCACGCCGTCCTCGGCGTCGACCAGCGCGGCGACCGCCAGCCGCGCGCACAGCCCGAGCTGCTCCTTCGCGCCGCTGGAGAGCGCCTCGAACGGCACCGTCACCCCTTTCAGCGTGCGGGCGACGATCCGCAGCCCGGGGTCGACCTCGAGGGCCAGCGAGGAGCCGAACACGATCCGCGCGAGGCGCTCGACCTCGCGGCGGAACGGTGCGACGTAGGCCTGCCGGACCTCCTCGCGGTGGCGCGCGAGCGTGGTGTGCAGGCGAGCCGCCGCGGCCGCGCGCCGGGCCACGGAGGCGTGCTCCCGCTCGGCGGCGGCGAGCTCGTCGCGGGCGGCGGTGAGTCGGTCGTGCCTGCCTTCGCCCCCGGCCATCTGGAGCCGCCCGGTGACCTCGGCGCGCCGGCGCTCGACCTCGGCGCTGCGCTCGGTGAGCGCATCGGTGGCCCGGCGGGCGGACACGACGAGGGCCTCGACGGTGTCCGGGTCGTCCGCGGCGAGCGCGGCGGCCCGCTGCTCGTGGTCGGCCTCCATGCGGCGCGCGCGGGCGAGGGTGTCGGTGGCCTCGGCGTCGAGCGCGTCGTCGGGCTGCGCGGCGCGGGCGTCGGCGAGCTCGGCGGCCAGCCGGTCGGCGTCGCTGCGCGCGACGGCGCCGGTGGTCCGGGCCGCGGCGACCTCGGACTCGGCGGCGCGGACCGCATCGTCGTAGCGCCGCCACGCCTGCTCGGCCTCCTCGGCCGCGCGGCGGGCGTCCCCGGCCGCGTCCCGGGCGTCTGCCGCGTCGCGGCGCAGTCCGTCCAGCTCGGCGGTGCGCGCCGCCCGGGCCGCGTCATCGGGGCCGTCGGGATCGTCGACGCGGGCCGGGTCGTCGAAGAGGGCGGGACCCGCGGGCTCCCGGCGGCCCTTGCGCCGGGCTGACCGTGGCTCCTCGACGGGCTCCGGGCGCAACCGCTCGGCGAGCCGGTCGACCTCGGCGCGGACCTCGGCGGTGGTGCGCCCACCCAGCTCGCGCTCGAGCACCGCCGCGAGCTCGCGGGTCCGTCCGGCCGCGTCCTCGGCGGCGTGGCGGGCGGCTCGGGCGGCCGGCACGTCGGTGACCCCGAGGTCGGCGCAGGCGCGGTCGCGTGCCTCGCGGGCCTGCTCCACACGGCGTCGGGCCTCCGCGCCGTCGAGCCCGGGGCGGACCCGCACCTCGACCACGCCCGACACGCCGATCGTCACGGGCCCGGCCACGGGGACGTTGCGGGTCTCGCCCGGCGCCACCGGCTCGCCGTCGGCGGTCACCCCGTGCGCGCCGTCGAGGCCGACGACCTCGACGGTGCCCGCGCCCGCGGCGAGCTCGGCCTCCGCCCGCACCACCTGTCGGTCGAGATCTTCGAGCGACTCCACCGCCGCGGCGTCGACCCGGCCCCCGGCGGCTGCGCGCTCCACCTCGCGGCGGGCCGTGTCGGCCGCCTCGGCCCGGCGGAGGCGCTCGGAGAGGTCCGCGAGCTCTGCGCGATCGCGTGCGGTGGCCAGCGCGTCGTCCGCGGTGCGGGACGCGGTGTCGGCTCCGGTCGCGGCGGCGCGTGCAGCCTCCCAGGCCGCCCGCTGCTCGTCGCGGTCGGACCGGCGGGCCGTGTCGCGCTCCTCGTGCGTCGCGATCGCGGTGTCCGCGGCGTCGGCGGTGCGCGCGGCGCCGTCGGCCCGCTCGATCAGCCGGGCGCGCTCGGCCTGCCGGTCGGTGGACCGCCGGGCCCGCTCGCGCGAGGCCTCCGCCCGCTCGGCCGCCGCCGCGACCTCGAGCCTGCGGGCCTCGAACGCCGACCAGCGGTCCTCCAGCTCGTGCGCCCGATCGGACTGGCCGCGGCGCTCCACGGCGAGCGAGGACGCCTCCCGGTCGAGGTCGGCGCGCAGGGTGACGTCGCGCTCCACCTCGGCGACCGACGCCTCGGCCGCCTCGGCCTCCGTCCGGGCGTTCGTCAGCCGCTCGGTGGCCTCGCGCAGCGGGCCGACCGGGCGGTGGTGGCCACCGTGGTAGCGCCGGACCTCGGCGAGGGCCCGCTCGACGAGGTCCTCGGCCGCGGCATCGGCGCCGGGGACCACCGGGCCACCCGCGCCCGACGCCCCGGACGCCGCGCGGTCCAGCGCGCGGGTGAGCGCGTCCTGGCCACCGAGATCCGCCTGCCCCAGCGGGGTGTGCTGCTCCACGCGCAGCGCCCGCCACAGGCTGCGGTCCATCGTCTCGTCGAGGATCGCGAGCATCCGCTCGTGCGCCTCGCGCCCGGTCAGCTGCTCGGCGGTGGGCGCGAGGACGGTCAGCTCGGTGAGCTTCCGGCGGACCCAGCGCTTGCGGTAGACGACGCGGTACGACCCGGTGACGATCTCGGCCTCGACCTCGGGGCCCGCGTCGCGGCCCGCGGGTGCCGCGGCGCGGACCTCGGCCGCCGTCGAGCTGTCCCGGAAGTCGACGAGCAGGTCGAGCGCCGAGACGGTGGAGGTCTTGCCGACCTCGTTGTCGCCCTCGAGCACCGTGACGCCCTGCTCGGCGAGGTGGACCTCGCGGTCGTGCACGCCGCGGAAGTTCGTCAGGCGGATGCGCAGCAGCCTCACCGCTCACCCCCGACGGCGGCGAGCCGGTGCAGCAGCGCGAGCGCGTCGAGCGCCTCGGGGTCCTCGGCCTCGGCGGCCAGGTCGGCCGCGGCGGAGGCGGCGAACCCCGACAGGCCCAGGGCCTCGACGTCCGCGTCGTCCGGGCGGGTGACCAGCTCGGCGGTGTCGACCTCAAGGGCGGCGAGCACCGGCGCGTGGCCGGCGAGCAGGTCGTCGAGGCGGGCCCGCTGCCGCAGCGTGAGCGTGCCCTCGCACGCCAGGCGCAGCGCGGTGCGTTCCGGGGCGGGGAGCCCACCGAGGCGGGTGTCGAGCGCCTCGAGGTCGTCGTCGGTGTCGAGGACCGCGCGCTCCCGGGTGAACGCCCACCGCCCGACGCGCACCGGCCGGACGGCGGCCCCGCCCGCGTCGGCGTCGACGACGAGCACGTTGCCGGGATCGGTCTCGTCGTGCGCGGTGACCTCCGGCGCGCCGGAGTAGCCGATGCGCGACTCGCCCGGCAGCGCCCAGGTGGAGTGCCGGTCGCCCAGCGCCACGTAGTGCACCCGGCCGTCCGCGAGCGCCGCGCGGCACGCGTCGGTGTGGATCACCGCCGGGTCGTGCGCGTCGGGGGAGAGGACGTCGACCGCGCCGTGCCCCGCGAGCACCCGGACGACGCCGGGCGGGGCGGGCTCGAGGGCCCGCAGCTGGTCGGCCACGAGGTCCGAGAGCGGGCGCTTCGAGCTCCACGGCGCCGCGACCACCTCGATGCCGGGAGCGATCTCGTGGACCCCCGCGTGGTCGAGGACGGTGACGTGCGACGGGACCCGGCGCGCGAAATCCGCCCGCCGCATCACCAGGGCGGCGTCCGCCGGGTCGTGGTTCCCGGGCAGGAGCAGCACCGGCACG
>NZ_DASXJS010000139.1:0-7377 GCF_036497245.1 Actinomycetospora sp.
GCTCGGTCTGTGCTTCCTGCCGGCCTTCCTGGCGCTGGGGATCGCCCCGGTCGTCATCGGGCTGGCCGCCCCGCTGCTGGAGCGGACATGACCACCGCGACCCACCCCGGGCGCGGGACGAGAGGAGACGACGATGGAGAACCCGACGACGGTCGTGGCGCTGCTGATCGCCCGGCTGGCGGGTGTGGCCCGCGACGACCGGGGGATGTCGACGGTCGAGTACGCGATCGGACTGATCGCCGCGGCGGCGTTCGCAGGCCTGCTGTTCGTGATCATCAATGCGCCGGCCGTGATGGGGGCGCTGACCGGACTCATCCAGCGCTCGCTCACCCCGACGGGCGGCTGAACGACCGATCGGGGCGGCGGGGCCCCGGGGACGACCGCGGGATGGTGACGGTCGAGGCGGCCATCGCGATCGGGAGCCTCGTGGCCGTGCTCGCGGTGGTGCTCGCGGCCGTGGGGGCCGTCATCGCCCAGATCCGCTGCGTGGACGCCGCGGGCGAGGCGGCCCGGCGCGCATCCCGCGACGACACGGTGGGCGCGGAGGCGCTCGCGCGGGACCTCCCGGCGGGCACGGAGGTCCGCGTCGAGCCGGAGGGTGCCCTCGTCCGGGTGCTGGTGCGGGTGCCGCCGCTGGGCGGTGCACTCCCCGGGCTGCGGGTCTCCGCGGAGGCCGTGGCCGCTCGTGAGCCCGCCGTCGCCGCTCCCACCGGTGCCGCCGACGACGGGGCCCCCGATGGGGGGCGGGACGACGGGGCGCCCGACATCCCCGCGCCCGACCCGACCCCGCCCGTCGCCGAGACGGTGCCGCCGTGACCGCCTCTCGCGTCCGGTCCCGGTGGCGCGACGACCGCGGGGTCGCCACCGTGATCGCCGCGGGCGCGATCGGTGTCGTGGGCCTCCTGCTCGGCGCGCTCGTCGTCCTGGGCGCCGTGGTGGCGACGAGGCATCGGGCCGCGAACGCCGCGGACCTCGCTGCCCTCGCCGGTGCGGCGGAGTCGGTGCGGGGCCGCGAGGCCGGGTGCGACCGCGCTCGGGAGCTCGCCGAGCGGAACGGCGGCCGACTGGTCGCGTGCACGTGGTCCGGCTGGAATCTGCAGGTCGACGTGGCCCGGAGCTGCGGATGTCTTCCCGTGGCGGACACGACCACGGTCCGCGTCCGGGCAGGCCCTGTGGTGAAGATCATGGGGTGAATCGCCGAGGTCGCGGTCACCGATCGTCACTAGACCGTGCCTTCGCCGGACGAGCGGGCCGGGACTCCCGCTGAGCGGCGACACGGTTGGTGCAGTCGGGACGAGTGGTGCGTCAGACGCCTTCCGGGGGCGCGCTCGCCCGTTCAACGGCGCCGGGGATGGCGCTCGGCGTTCTACCCCCGCCGATGGGCGACGACGGGTGGAAATCGTGCGGCAACGCCCCGTTACTAGGGAAGGAACACCGCACGGGGTGGACCAATATCGGGAGGACCCGCAATGCAGTGGTGGGACAGCTACCGCGCCGTCTACGGCACCGAGCTCCGCGCTGAAGCGATGGTGCTCGCCGACCACGGCTGGGCGGTCGTTCCCGGCACCTTCCCGCAAGGTGACGTCTGGACCGGGTGCAGCGACGCCCCTCAGGTCGGCCCGGCTCCCGTCCTCGACGACTGGGCAGTGACCGCGACGACGGACGTCGGCCAGATCGCCGAGTGGTGGTCCGGTCTGCCCTACTCGATCCTGCTGCCCACCGGGCTCACCTTCGACGTGATCGAGGTGCCCGCCAGCGTCGGCCGCCGTGCCGCGGCGGCGCTGCGGGCGGTCGGGGTGCCGGTGCCGATCGCCGCCACACCGACCGGGGAGTGGCTGTTCCCGGTGCTGCCGGGCGAGCCGCTGCGTCCGGACCTCGCGGGCCGGCCGGGGATGTCGCTGCACGGTCGGGGCAGCTTCCTCGCCGCGCCGCCCTCGACGTTCCCCCAGGGCTCCAACCACTGGCGGGTCCGCCCCGCCGCGTGCGGCTGGCGCCTGCCCGACCCGTACAGCGTCCAGGACGCGATGGCCGAGGCCGTCCGCGAGCGTCCGCAGCGCGGGCTGGGCGGGAGCTCCACCTACCGCCTGGCGACGGTCGCCACCGGTATCCGGTCCTAGGGACCACCACCCGGGCGCACCCGGGACCACCACAACTCCAGACTCGGGTCGGCCAGGACCGCCGACGACGTCCCCGGGCAGCGCGCCCCACCGCAGCGCTCGGAGACGCCTCCGGTCCGGCCCACCCCGGCGGTGGGCGCGACGAACGCGCCCGTGACCATTCCGGAGCGCGCGATCGCGCCCACCGCCGCCCGAGACAGCGCCGCAGGGCGGGTCGAGAACCCTCCCCGCCCTGCGGCGTGACGCACATCCCCGCGGGCCGGGAGCCCCGAACCCCGGCCCGCGGCGGACCCCAGCCGCGGTTCGCGGCCCCGACGGCCCACTCACGGGCCGACCCGAGGGTCAGCCCGGCAGCCGCGCCAGCACCGCGGTGAGCACGGCGACCGCGCCCGCCTTGTCCAGCGGGTCGTTCCCGTTCCCGCACTTCGGCGACTGGACGCAGGACGGGCAGCCCGAGGGGCACTCGCAGCCCGCGATCGCGTCGCGCGTCGCCGTCAGCCACGTCCGCATCGCCTCGTGGCCGCGGTCGGCGAACCCGGCGCCGCCGGGATGCCCGTCGTGGACGAAGACCGTGGGCCGGCCGGTGTCGGGGTGCAGCGCCGTCGAGACACCGCCGATGTCCCAGCGGTCGCAGGTCGCGACGAGCGGCATGAGCCCGATCGCGGCGTGCTCGGCGGCGTGCAGGGAGCCGGGCACCCGCGGGGGCACGATCCCGACGCCCTCGAGCAGCGACTCCGAGAGCGTGTACCAGACCGCGCGGGTCGCGAGCGTGCGCGCCGGGAGATCCAGCGGCACCTGCTCGAGGACCCGCCCCGAGGGCAACTTCCGCAGGTAGCCGACCACCTGCTCGGTCACCTCCACGGTGCCGAGGCACACCTGGAGCTCCGGGCCGTCGTCGCCGACCGCGCCGAACGACTCGCAGTGCTCGGTCTCGACCACCTCGATGTCGGTGACCGACCGGGACTGCGTCGTCCACTCCGGTTCCTCGGCGTGGACGTGGGCGAGGCTCTCGTCGAGGTCCAGCGAGTCCACGACGTAGCTCTGGCCCTGGTGCAGGTGCACCGCGCCCTCGTGGACGGTGGACGGAGCCGCGCCCGGGTCGACCGTGCCCAGCATCCGTCCGGTGCCGGACTCCACGATGACCACCTGCTCGCCGCCCGAGCCGCGGATGTCCACCCCGGCGTGCGGCCGCTCGGTGGGCAGCGCCCAGAACCAGCCGCCCCGACGACGGCGCACCAGACCCTCGGCGGCCAGGTCGTCCAGCGCGCGCACCGCGACCTCGCCGCCGAACACCTCCTCGACGTCCGCCGCGGTCAGGGGCAGCTCCGCCGCCGCACACGCGAGGTGCGGCGCGAGGACGTACGGATTCGACGGGTCGAGCACGCAGCGCTCCAGCGGCGCACCGAGCACGGCCTCCGGGTGGTGCACGAGGAACGTGTCGAGCGGGTCGTCGCGCGCCACCAGCAGCACGAGCGCGTCGTCCCCGGAGCGCCCGGCGCGGCCCGCCTGCTGCCAGAACGACGCGCGCGTCCCCGGGAACCCGGCGACCACCACCGCGTCGAGGCCGGCGACGTCGATCCCGAGCTCCAGCGCGTTCGTCGTCGCGACCCCGCGCAGCGCCCCGCTCATCAGCGCCGCCTCGAGCTCGCGGCGCTCCTCGGGCAGGAACCCCGCCCGGTAGGCCGCGACCTGGCGCGCCAGCTCCGGGTCGATCTCGCCGAGCACCCGCCGGGCGCCCAGCGCGGTGAGCTCCGCGCCGCGTCGCGAGCGCACGAACGCCAGCGACCGCGCCCCCTCGACGACGAGGTCGGCGAGGATCCGGGACGTCTCCGCCCCGGCCGAGCGCCGCACCGGGGCTCCGTTCTCACCCGTGACCTCCTCGAGCAGCGGGGGCTCCCACAGCCCGACCGCGCGGCGGCCGCGCGGCGAGGCGTCGTCGGTGACCTCGACGACGTCCAGACCGGTGAGCGCGGACGCCGAGACCCCCGGCTCGGACATCGTCGCCGAGGCCAGCACGAACGTCGGGTGGGCGCCGTAGCGCGCGCAGATCCGTCGCAGCCGGCGCAGCAGCAGGGCCACGTGCGAGCCGAACACCCCGCGGTAGGCGTGCGCCTCGTCGACCACGACGTAGCGCAGCCGGCGCAGGAACGTCGTCCAGCGGCCATGCCGCGGCAGGATCCCGCGATGGAGCATGTCCGGGTTGGTGAACAGCCAGCGTGCCGAGCGCCGCACCGCGTCCCGTTCCGAGTACGGGGTGTCGCCGTCGTAGGCCGAGGCCCGCAGCCCGTCCGGGCCGCCCGGGTCGAGCGCGCGGGCCGCGCGCAGCTGGTCGGCCCCCAGCGCCTTGGTCGGTGAGAGATAGAGCGCCGTGGCGTTCGGCTCCGAGGACAGCGCCGCCACCACGGGCAGCTGGTAGGCCAGCGACTTCCCCGACGCCGTGCCGGTGGAGACGACGACGTGTCGCCCGGCCCACGCATGGTCCGCCGCGACCGCCTGGTGCTCCCACGGCGAGGGCACCCCGCGCGCGGCGAGCCGGTCGCGGAGCTCGTCGGGCACCCACTCCGGCCAGGACGCCCGTCGTCCCTCACGGGCGGGGACGACCTCGGCGTGGGTCAGCGGGTCCTCGCCCTGCGGCGTGCCGGCGAGGACCCGGCGCAGGAGCTCGCTGCCGTGCCCGGCGTCGTCGGGGACGCGCAGCGCCCGGGCGATCGCACCGACACCGCCGCTGCTCCCACCGTCCCCGTCGTCCGGGCCCACGCTCCCGCGGACGGGGCCGTCCGCGTCGTCGACCAGCCCGCCCGCCTCCGTCGTCACGCCGCCTCCTCCCCGAGAAGGCCGACATTCGCACATGCCACCGACGGCCTGCTCGGCGCCATCTCCCACGCGAAAGACGCACACGTCACAACGGGATCGGGAACCGGGCCGTCACGGGCTTCGCACCACCCCCATACACTGCGTCCCCTGTCATCCCGCGCCACTCGCGCGTGGTGACGATCACTGCGCGCCGAGGACGCCGCGAGGCCTCCCGACGTCGCCAATCCGATCCAACCGGGAGGCTGGATGCAAGCGTCCGTCCTCGCTCAGGGAGTCGAGTTCTCCTCGAGCGAATACGTCGTCGTGGGCGTGGTGGCGGTGATCGCGCTCGTCGCCCTCGCCATCGGCATGTTCCTGCGTCAGCAGGTCCTCGCTGCCGACGAGGGCACGCAGAACATGCGCGACATCGGCAAGGCCGTCCAGGAAGGCGCCAACGCCTTCCTGCAGCGGCAGTTCCGCACCCTCGCGCCGTTCATCGTGATCGTGTTCCTGGTGCTCCTCGCGCTGCCCGCCGACAACTGGGGCGAGCGCATCGCGCGCTCGATCGCCTTCGTGTTCGGCGCGCTGTTCTCGATGAGCATCGGTGGCCTGGGCATGAACCTGGCGACCAAGGCGAACATCCGCGTCGCCGCGGCGTCGACCAAGCCCGGCGGCCGCGACGAGGGCGCCCGGATCGCGTTCCGTACCGGCGGCGTCGTCGGCATGGCCACGGTCGGCCTGGGTCTGCTCGGCGCCTCCGTCGTCGTGCTGATCTTCGTCGAGAACGCGCCGAAGGTCCTCGAGGGCTTCGGTCTGGGCGCGGCGCTGCTCGCCATGTTCATGCGTGTCGGCGGCGGCATCTTCACCAAGGCCGCCGACGTGGGCGCCGACCTGGTCGGCAAGGTCGAGCAGGGCATCCCCGAGGACGACCCCCGCAACGCGGCGACCATCGCCGACAACGTGGGAGACAACGTCGGCGACTGTGCCGGCATGGCGGCCGACCTCTTCGAGTCCTACGCGGTCATGCTGGTCGCGGCGCTGATCCTGGGCTCGGTCGCCTTCGGCACCCTCGGCCTGACCTACCCGCTGATCGTTCCGGCGATCGGCGTCCTCACGGCGATCGTCGGCGTGTTCATCACCCGCACCCGTGAGGGCGAGAACGCGCTCAAGGCGATCAACCGCAGCTTCTACATCTCGGCAGGCATCTCGCTGGTGCTGACGGTGATCGCGGCGTTCCTCTACCTGCCGACCAGCTTCACCGAGCTGCCCGGCGTGAACGCGGCCTCCGTCGGCGACCTCGTCGCGGCGGGCAACCCGGCGCTCATCGCGGCGATCGCGGTGGCCATCGGCATCGTGCTGGCGATCATCATCCTCGCCCTGACCGGTTACTACACCGGCACCGAGGACCAGCCCGTCAAGGACGTCGGCACCTCGTCGCTCACCGGCGCCGCGACCGTCATCCTCGCCGGCATCTCCGTCGGGTTCGAGTCGGCCGTCTACACGGCGATCGTCATCGGCGCCGCGGTCTACGGCGCGTTCCTGCTGTCCGGCTCGGTCATCGTCGCGCTGTTCGCGGTCGCCATGGCCGGTACCGGTCTGCTGACCACGGTCGGCGTCATCGTCGCCATGGACACCTTCGGTCCGGTGTCGGACAACGCCCAGGGCATCGCCGAGATGTCGGGCGACGTCGACGAGAAGGCCGCCGTCATCCTCACCGAGCTCGACGCGGTGGGGAACACGACCAAGGCCATCACCAAGGGCATCGCGATCGCGACGGCCGTGCTCGCCGCGACCGCACTGTTCGGCTCGTACAACGACGCGATCCGGCAGGCCTACGAGTCGGTCGGCAGCCAGCTGTCGAACGACATCTACAACATCACCAGCCCGAACACGCTGGTCGGTGTCGTGCTCGGCGCGGCGGTCGTGTTCATGTTCTCGGGTCTCGCGATCAACGCGGTGTCCCGGGCGGCAGGCGCGGTCGTCTACGAGGTGCGTCGCCAGTTCAACTCGATCCCCGGGATCATGGAGTACAAGGCAGGGGGACCGGAGGCCGGTCGTCCCGAGTACGGCCGCGTCGTCGACCTCTGCACGCGGGACGCGCTGCGGGAGCTGGCGACGCCGGGTCTGCTCGCGATCCTCGCCCCGATCGCCGTCGGCTTCGGCCTCGGCGTCGGTCCGCTCGCCGGCTACCTCGGCGGTGCGATCGCCGCGGGCACGCTCATGGCGGTGTTCCTCGCGAACTCCGGCGGTGCGTGGGACAACGCGAAGAAGCTGGTCGAGGACGGCAACCACGGTGGCAAGGGGTCGGACGCCCACGAGGCGACGATCATCGGTGACACCGTCGGTGACCCGTTCAAGGACACCGCCGGCCCGTCGATCAACCCGCTGATCAAGGTCATGAACCTGGTCTCGGTGCTGATCGCCCCGGCCGTCGTCGCGCTGTCCATCGGCCCGAGCGCCAACCCGG
>NZ_DASXJS010000140.1:0-39761 GCF_036497245.1 Actinomycetospora sp.
CTGGTGCGCTTCGGCGGCAAGGTGCTCGGCTCCGCCGACTGAGGTCCCTGACGCTTCCTTGCTCTCACCCGATCGTGGTGCCACGGTTGTCGGACACACGCTCTCGGTGCAGAGCAGCGGTGGAGGGTGGGCAACGTGCGCGTCGACGATTCCGTTCCGCGTTCCGCCGCCCCCCTCGCCCGACACGCGATCATGCGGACCGGGGACGTCGACGAGGCCCGCCACGTCGTGACCGAGGTGTACGTCCCGCACGAGCTGGACTCGCTCGGTGGGCGTCCGCTCGACGCGCGGCTCAACGTCGTGGCATCGCCGAAGCTCACCCTCGGATATCTGGTCTACGGAGCCGACGCGACGCTGACCCTGCCTCCTCTGCTGCACTGCTACCACGTCAACCTCACCCTGACCGGGACCACGACGGCGACCCGACGCGGCGGGAAGGACCGGGTGGTCACCTCCGGACTGCACAACGGCGTGGTCCTGCTCCCGTCCGAGGATTCGACGGTGTCATGGACACCGGAGGCGACGCAGTACGTGATGAAGTTCCCCCGGGGGCCGCTCGAGGAGCACCTCGGCGGCCTGCTGGGACGACCCGTCGCCTCGACGATCGACTTCGACGTGACCATGGACCTGACCACCGGGCCCGGGGCGCGTCTGCTGTCCGCGGTCCGGTTCCTCCAGTCGGAGATCGACCGGTCCGGCGGCCTCCTCGACGCGCCTCTCGCTCGGGAACAGGTCGAGTCCTACGTCCTGACGGCGCTGCTGCTGGGAGTGCGGAACTCCTACAGCGACGAGCTGCGCCAGACCCCCGGTCGGGACCAGCCCGCGGTCGTGCGGCGCGTCATGGACTTCGTCGAGGGCCACGTCGACGAAGAGCTGAGCGTGTCGCGGCTGGCCCGCGAGGCCGGGGTCACGGCACGCACCTTGCAGATCAGCTTCGCCCGGCACCTCGACATGAGTCCCAGCGCCTACGTGCGGGACGTGCGCCTCGCCCGGGTGCGCGCCGACCTGGAATCGGGCTGCTCCGAGGACGTCTCGGTCACGGAGCGGGCGGCGCGCTGGGGTTTCGCCAACATGGGCCGGTTCTCCCACCACTATCGCCGCAAGTACGGCGAGCTTCCCTCGGCGACGCTGCGCCACACGTGAGGTTCGTGTTCCGGCCGGGACGGTTCGCGTCGCGGCTGTCCCGGTCGGGCCGCGCTCCCTAACGTCATGACCAGCGGTGACGCAGTTCGCAGGGCATCCGCGGGGCTCGTTCCCGGTCCGCCCCTCGCGCCCGCGGCGCCATCATCACCGGGTCGGAGGAGCAAACCGATGGTTCAGACCGTGACCAGGGGCCGTGATCAGACCCTGCCGTTGGAGCACCCGCGCACCGGCCCGTCGATCTTCAACGACCAGCCCATGAAGCTCGGGCTGTTCGGGTCCAACTGCAGCGGCGGGCTCTGTATGACCGATGCCCCGACCGGCTACGAGATCACCTGGGAGCACACCCGGGCGATCGCGCAGAAGGCCGACCGGCTCGGGTTCGAGGCCCTGGTGCCCGTCGCGCGCTGGAAGGGTTTCGGCGGGAACGTGAACTTCAACGGGACCAATTTCGAGACGTTCACCTGGGGCGCCGGGCTCGCCGAGGCGACCGAGCAGATCACCATCTTCACGACGAACCACGTGCCGACCGTGCACCCGATCGTCGCGGCCAACATGGCGACCACGGTCGACCACATCTCCGGCGGCCGCTACGGCCTGAACATCGTGATGGGATGGTTCACGCCGGAGATGGAGATGTTCCGCGCGAGCCAGCTCGAGCACGACGAGCGCTATGCGTACGGGGCGGAATGGCTGGAGTTCGTCGAGCGGCTCTGGACCGCGGAGGGCGAGTTCGACGTCGACGGGAAGTTCTTCCAGTCGACCCGATGCGAGTCCGAGCCCAAGCCGGTCCAGTCGCCGCGTCCCGTGCTCATCAGCGCCGGCAACTCGCCTGCCGGCGTCGAGTTCTCGGCGAAGTACGTCGACATCAACTTCGCCTCCCTCGATATCGAGGCCATGCCCGACTACACCGCGGCCATCAAGCGCAAGGCCGGCGAGGAGTACCGGCGGGCCATCAGCACGATGACCTACGGCCTCGTGGTGTGCCGCGACACCGAGGCCGAGGCCAAACGGGATCACCAGCGGATCATCGACGAGGGCGACTGGCCGGGTGCGCGCAACCTGATGGGCATTCTCGGCATCGAGAGCCAGTCCTTCGGTGACCAGTTGGAGCGATTCCAGGAGCGGTTCATCGCCGGCTGGGGCGGCATGCCGTTGATCGGCACCCCGGAACAGGTGGTGGAGGGCTTCCAGGAGCTCTCCGACGCCGGGATGGAGGGGATGATCATGGGATTCCTCGACTACCACGAGGAGCTCGACCTCTTCGGCGAGAAGGTCATGCCACTCCTCCGCGAGGCCGGTCTGCGTCACTGACCGCCGGCCCGTCCACACCAGCACAGACATCGGAGGAATCCGCCATGGCGCGACTCCAGGACAAGAACGTCGTCATCACCGGTGCGGCCGGCGGCCAGGGCCGGGTCGCCTGTCGGACGTTCCTCGACGAGGGGGCGAACGTCCTCGGCACAGACGTCGACGAGGCCGCTCTGACCGCGCTGGACAAGGAGCTCGACGCGGGTGACCGTTTCGCGGTGGTCGCCGCCGACGCGTCCACGAGTACCGGGACGGAACAGATCGCGGCCGCCGCCCGGGAGCGGTACGACCGGGTCGACGCTCTCTACAACAACCACGGGATCATCCTCGGCAAGCCTCTCCTGGAGACCACCGAGGAGGAGTGGGACCGGGTCCACGACGTCGACCTGAAGAGCGTCTTCCTGCTGACGAAGCAGATCGCCCCGCTCATGCAGGCCCACGGCGGGTCGATCATCAACGTGTCCTCGGTGGGCGGCCTGGTCGCGTTCGCCAACATGGCGGCCTACGGCGCCGCCAAGGGCGGACTGGCCATGTTCTCCAAGGTCGCTGCCGTCGACCTGGCCCCCTGGAACATCCGCGTCAACGCGGTGTGCCCCGGCGTCGTGGACACCCAGATGCCACGCAACTTCGTCAGTGGGCTCGCCGAGCGGGACGAGATCTGGCGTGGCTTCGAGCAGGGCCACCTCACCGGACGCCTCGGGCGTGCTGATGAGATCGTCGGCCTGGCGGTCTACCTGGCCAGCGACGAGTCGACGTTCATGACCGGCTCCGTCATCACCATCGACGGCGGCTGGTCGGTGCAGTAGTCCAACCCATCGCGAGGAGAGCCATGAGCACGAGGGCCGTCAGCATTCGGACCGTCACCGCGGAGTTCGCCCAGGAGCTGATCGACGCGGCGGCATCGAAGGCCGTCGAGATCGGCGTGCCGATGGTGATCAGCATCGTCGACCACGACGGCACCCTGAAGGCGTTCCGTCGGATGGACGGCGCACCGCTGCTCTCCGTGGAGATCGCCCAGAACAAGGCGTACACGGCCGCGGCCTTCGGGATCGGCACCGACGCCTGGCACGAGTTCATCAAGGAGGACGAGCCCCTGCGCCTCGGGATCGTGCACACCGACCGCCTCGTGACCTTCGGCGGCGGCTACCCGATCACCGTCGACGGCGACCTCGTCGGCGGGATCGGCGTCAGCGGCGGGCACTACTCCCACGACATGCAGGTCGCCGGCGGAGCGCTGGAGGCGGTCGGTCTCTCCGTCGGGTGACGGGGCCTCACCCGAGCAGCGACTCCGGCACGTCGACGACGCGGCTGCGGAGGTACTCGCCGAGCCCCTTGGCCTGGGGGTCGGGCCGGACCGAGGACGCCACGCCGTCGCCGAGGATCCCGTGCACGACGACGTTGAGCGCGCGCAGGTTCGGCAGTTCGTAGATGTCCAGATCGAGCTCGGCGACCTCCGGGCCGAGCAGCTCGCGCGTCCGCTCGACGGTCAGGAACCCGCGCAGCCACGCGTACTCCGCGTCGGTGCGGGTCCAGAGCCCGATGTTCGCGTTCCCGCCCTTGTCGCCGGAGCGGGCGCCGACGACGGTGCCGAGTGCGGTCCGCGTCGTGGAGCCCGACGGCGGAGGCGAGGATGTGGAGTTACTGACGTCCAACGTCTGCCCTGCCGCATCGCTGACGCGGGGTGGGTCGGCCACCACCGACCGCGAGCCGTCGGGCAGCACCACCGTCTGCGTCACCGCGGAACGGGGCACCGCCGCCGGGTGGTAGATGCCGAACGCCGACTCCGCGCTCGGCGGCGTCGTCGTGTGGAAGCCGGCGTAGCCGCCGAGGGCGAGCTCCATCGTCGCGTTGGAGAAGGCCCGGCCGACCACGCGCGGGTCGGGGTCCTTGACGGTGACCCGCAGGTGCGCGGTGGCCTCGGCGTTCGACGGCGCGTCCGGACGGTCGAAGCGCAGGAGCCGCACGTCGACCTCGGCGAACCGGTCCCGCCCGCCGAGCACCTCGAACAGCAGCGTCTCGGCGAACGCGGCCTTCGCCTCGATGTCGAGCCCGGTCAGCACCAGGGTCATGGTGTTGCGGTAGCCGCCGGACTCGTTGAGCGCGACCTTGAGCGTCGGGGGAGGCGCCGACCCGCGCACCCCGCTGATCGAGACGCGGTGCTCGCCGTCCTGGGCGAGCTCGAGCGAGTCGAAGTGGGTCGTGCAGTCCGGGCCGAGGTAGGCGGGGGCGGCGATCTCGTAGAGCAGCTGGGCGGTCACGGTGCCGACCGAGACCAGCCCGCCCGTCCCCGGGTGCTTGGTGATCACCGACGAGCCGTCCGCGGCCACCTCGGCGATCGGGAACCCGGGATAGCGGCGGTCGGTGATCTCGTCGAGGAACGAGTAGTTCCCCCCGGTGGCCTGCGGGCCGCACTCGATGACGTGGCCGGCGACGACCGCTCCCGCCAGCGCGTCGAAGTCCTCGCGTCCCCACCCGTGCCACCAGGCGGCGGGCCCGACGACGAGGGAGGCGTCGGTGACCCGCCCGGTGACGACGACGTCCGCCCCGGCGGCCAGCGCCTCGGCGATGCCCCAGCCGCCGAGGTAGGCGTTCGCGGAGACCGGCTTCCCGACGACGGCGGGGGTGATCTCCTCGAGCGCCCCGCGCAGGTCGTCGCCCTCGACGTACGCCACCCGCGCGCCGGCACCGAGCTCCGACAGCGCGGCGGCGAGCCCGGCCGGGTTGAGCCCGCCGGCGTTGGACACGACCTTCACGCCGCGGGTCACGCAATCGGCCAGGATGTCGCGCATCTGGGCGAGGAACGTCTTCGCGTACCCGCCGTCGGGGTCCTTGGCCTGGGCCTTCGCGAGGATCAACATCGTCAGCTCGGCCAGGTAGTCGCCGCAGAGGAGGTCGACCTCCCCGCCGTCGAGCATCTCGCGGGCGGCGTTCATGCGGTCGCCGTAGAAGCCGGAGATGTTCCCGATCCGGATCGCGCGCGTCATCGGACGCCTCCTGTCTCCGACGTCGAGCTCCACGGCGCTCCGTCTCGCAGCGGCGCGCGTCCGGCGCCTGCCTTCCCGGCGAAGGCCTGCCCGATCTCGGCCCACTCCGTCGCCGCGTCCCCGACGATGGTCAGCGCGAGGTCGTCGCGGTGGCGCCGCTGGGTGATGAGCAGCGCGAAGTCGATCGCGGGCCCGGTGATCCGGTCCGCGGCGTCCTCCGGGCCCCACGACCAGGTGGAGCCGTCCGGCGCCGTGAGCTCCACACGGATCGGCGTCACCGGCATCTCCCGGGCGTGCGCGGCGTAGCTGAACGGCCGCGCGCCCACCCCGATGTGCGCGACGTGACGCAGGCGCGGCGAGGGCGGATGCTCCGCGCCGGCCGCGTCGTACACGTCCTGGCCGTGGGCCCAGGTCTCCATGATCCGCGCCGTCACCGACGACGCCGCGCTCATCGGCGGCCCGAACCACGGCACCCGCTGCCCCGGCTCGACGTCCCGGAACCCGGCGATCAGCCGCGACCGGGCCTCGTCGAACCACGCGAGCATCTCGGCACCGGACAGGTCCCGGAAGCGGGCCGCGATGGCGTCCGGGTCGACGCCACCGTCGGCGTCCATCGCCTCCTTCTCCGCGTCGAACGCGGACGGGTCCGTCGCCGAGCGCAGGGCGACGTCGTCGAAGTACGCGAGGTGGGAGATCTGATCGGCGATCGTCCAGCCCGCCGCGGGCGTGGCTCGCCGCCAGGTCGCTTCGTCGAGCCCGGCCAGCACGTCCCGCAACAGCGCGGACTCGGCGGCGAGGTCGTCGAGCAGCGCCGTCATCGACACCGGCATCGGTCTACCTCCCCGTCCAGACCGGCGTCCGCTTGTCGCGGAAGGCCGCCGGCCCCTCCTGTGCGTCGGCCGACCGGTAGACCGGAGCCCAGATCTCCTCGGCGCGGTGGTACGCCTCGGCCATCGGGTGCTCGGCCGACAGGTAGGCCGTGCGCTTGGCCGCCCGGACCGACAACGGCGCGTTGGCCGCGATCCGCGTCGCGAGCTGCTGGGTGCGCTCACGGAGGTCGGCGGCCGGCACCACGCGGTTGACGAGTCCGACCTCGTGCGCGCGGGCGGCGTCGAGCGGGTCGCCGGTCAGCAGGATCTCCTGCGCCACCCGCGGCGGAACCAGCCAGGACAGCGGCGCCGCCCAGGGCGACCCGCGGCCGACCTTCACCTCCGAGACCGCGAAGCGGGCGTGCTCGGCGGCCACCACCAGGTCGCACTGCTGCGCGAGCAGGAACCCGCCGGCGTAGGCGACGCCGTTGACCGCGGCGATCGTCGGCTTCGCGACGTCGACGTTGCGCCCGAACTGGGGCAGGAAGTCCGGCGGCGGGATCTCCAGGGAGGTCTCCGCCATCTCCTTGAGGTCGCCGCCGGCGCAGAACGCCTTCTCCCCGGCGCCGGTGAGGACCAGGACGGCGGCGGAGTCGTCGGCGACGAACCGGTGCGTCCCCTCCCAGAGCCCGTCGCGCACGTCCTTGCTCAGCGCGTTGCGGGCCTCGGGGCGGTTGATCGTCAGCCAGGCGACGCCGTCGACGACCTCGTAGGTCACCACATCCATCAGGGGAAGATCCTCCGTAGTTCGGGGCGGTTGAGCTTGCCGCTGCCGGTCCGCGGCAGCGCGTCGACGACCTCGATCCGCCGCGGCCGGTGGATGCCGGTGAGGTCGGGGTGCTGGGCGCACCACCGGTGGATCTCCTCCGCGGTGACCCCGGGACGGTTCGGGACGACGACGGCGGTCACCTGCTCGACCCAGCGCTCGTGGGCGGTGCCGATGACGGCCACCTCGGCGAGGTCCGGATGGTCGGCGAGGTGTTCCTCGACCATCTGCGGGAACACGTTCTCGCCGCCGGAGACGATCATGTCGTCGATCCGGTCGACGTAGTAGAGGTAGCCGTCGGCGTCGCGGGACATGAGGTCGCCGGTACGGAACCAGCGCCCGCCGTCGTCGGACACCGGGAACCGCTCCGGCGACTCCAGGTGCCAGTACCCGGGGGTCACCGCGTCGCCCTGCACCCACAGTTCACCGACCCCGTCATCGCCCGGCGCGAGATCCGGAGAGCCGTCAACGGGCACCAGCCGGGTCCGCACCACCTGGGACAGGGGCTTGCCCATCGAGTCCGGCCGGCGCTCCGCGCCCGGCGGGTAGGTCACGACGAGCCCGCTCTGCTCGGTCTGCCCGTAGATCTCGGTGCCCCGGATGCCGGTGCCCGCCTCGAGGCGCTCGATCGCCGCGGTCGGCGTGCGGGAGCCGCCGAACATGCAGATACGGAACGAGTCCAGGATGACCGGACTCTGCACGGTCCGGTTGCCGACGTCGATCATCATCGTGGAGATCAGGCCGCCGTAGGTCGGGCGCAGTCGCTCCACGAGGTCGAGCCACGCGATGACGTCCCAGCGGGGCATGAAGGTGATCTGCCCGCCCCGCATCAGGACCGGCAGGCTCGCCAGCTGCAGCCCCCCGACGTGGAACATCGGCATGCAGTTCAGGACGTGGTCCTCGCCGGTCAGGGCGTAGAGGTCGATCACGCCGTCGACCTGCGCGGTGATGTTGCGGTGCGTCTGGCGCACGCCCTTGGGCACGCCCGTCGACCCCGACGTGTACATGATCAGCGCGTCGTCGCGGTCCAGCCGCGGCACGACGTCCCCGCTGGGCTCATGGGCGGCCAGCGCCTGCTCGAAGCCCCCGCCCGGCCCGATGGTGAGGATCTCGGGCCCGGCCCCGTCGAGCACCGTCGTCACGCGGTCGACGTCCCCGGGCGGGGCGATCAGGCGAACCGCGCCGGAGTCGGTGATCGCGTGGCGCAGCGGCGCGTCGGGGAACATGTGGTTCAGCGGGACCCCGACCGCCCCCGCCTGCCAGGCCCCGAGCAGCGCGACGAGGTACTCCAGGCAGTTGGGCGCGAAGACGGCGACCCGATCACCCTCGGCGACGCCGGTGGCGCGCAGGTAGGCCGCGAAGCGGGCCGCCTGCTCGGCGAAGCCCGCGTAGGAGATCTCGGCGTCGGCGAGCCGGAGCGCGACGTCGTCCGCGTGGTCCCGCGCCGCACGCCGCAGCAGGGTGGCGATGTTCATCGGGTGGTCCCCTTCCGGAACGCCTCGAACCCCTCGACCGCAGGCCGTGACCGCAGCGCGGCCGCCTGCGTGACGGCCTCGCGCTCCAGGGACCCGCGCAGGTCGTCGTCCGCGGAGTGGTTCAGCAGCTTCTTCGACAGCGCGACGGTGAACGGCGGCAGCGCGGCAAGCTGCTCGGCCAGGGCGACCGCGCGCTCGAGGGCGGCCTCGGCGTCGGGCTCGACGGTGTTCACGAGGCCGAGCCGTTCGGCGTGCCGGGCGTCGATCTCGGGGGCGAGCAACATGAGCTCCTTCGCCCGCTGCAGGCCGATCAGCCGGGGGAGCAGCCACGCGCCGCCCACGTCGGGGACCACGCCGCGCCGGACGAACACCTGGCAGAACCGGGCGTCCTCGCTGGCCACCACGAGGTCGCAGGCGAGGGCCAGGTTGACGGCCCCGCCGTACGCGACCCCCGAGACCGCGGCGACCACCGGCAGCCGCGACTCCCAGAGCTCCACGACGAGCCGGTGGAAGGCCCGCATCAGGGCGAGCAGCGCCGGGTCGTCCTCGGCGATGTGCTCGAGAATCGATCCCGCGTCCCCGCCGGCCGAGAAGTGCCCGCCGGTCCCGGTGAGCACGACCGCCCGGACGGCGTCGTCGTCGGCCGCGGCGCGCAGCGCCAGCTCGAGTGCCTCCGCCGTGTCGGTGCGCAGCGCGTTGCGTCGGTCGGGCCGGTCGACGGACAGGATCCGGACGGGCCCCCGGTCGGAGACGGTGATCCCGGCGCTCATCGGACCCGCTCGGCGTCGTCGGCGCCGCGGAGGGCCAGGACGTGGCGCTGCAGCTTGCCGGTCGTGCTGCGCGGCAGGTCGGCGGCGTCGAGGAACTGCACGTAGCGCGGGCACTTGAACCCGGCGAGCCGCTCCCGGCAGCGTTCGACGATGTCCGCCGCGGTGACGCCACGGTCGTCCTCGTCCTGGCCGGGCGCTCGGACCACGGCGACCTTCACCGCCTCGCCCCAGCGCTCGTCGGGCACGCCGTAGGCGCACACCTCCTGCACGCCGGGATGGCCCGAGATCGCCAGCTCGACCTCGGCGGGATAGACGTTCTCGCCGCCGGTCTTGATCAGGTACTTCACGCGGTCGACGAACGCGAGCGTCCCGTCCTCGGCGCGGGCCAGGACGTCGCCGGTGTGCAGCCAGCCGCCGCGGAACGCCTCGGCGGTCGCCGCCGGATCGTCGAGGTAACCCGACATCAGGCCCGGTCCCCGGACGACGCACTCACCGGGCTCGCCGACCCCGACCTCGTTCATCTCGGCGTCATGTCCATCCCCCGTCGCTTCGCTCGCCTCGACAATGCGCACGTCGACCAGCGGAGTGGGGGTCTTGCGCAGGTGCGGCGTCTCGCCCGGACCGCTGAACCCGTGCGCGAGGACATAGCTGGTCTCGGTCTGGCCGAAGGCGTCGCAGAACCGGATGCCGTACTTCGCGGTGAGCTTCTCGACCACCGTGGGCATCATGTTCGCGTAGCCGATCGCGAAGCGGAACGAGCCGAGGTCCCGCTCGCCGACGGGCTCGGCCAGCACGTCGGTGATCACCCCGGGGAGCAGCAGCGTCCAGCTCAGCCGGTCGCGCTCGACGAGGTCGAGGATCCGGGCAGGGTCCGCGCGGCGCAGGCACGCGAAGCGGCCGCCGGTGAGCAGGGTGCCGTAGAGGGACTCGTCGCCGGCGCAGTGGAACATCGGCAGCCAGCCGATGAACCCGTCGTCGGGGGTGAGCCCGAACCACTGGGCGAGGCGCAGGCCGCGGATCGCGGCGGCCTGCTGGGTGATCATCGCGCCCTTCGGCGGTCCGGTGGTGCCCGACGTGTAGAGCACGACGTGCAGGTCGTCGGGCCGGGCCGCGGGCTCGGGAGCGGGCGCGGCGGAGCGGGGTACCTCGTCGAATCCGGGGCAGGGGTCGAGCGAGTACCAGGCCGTCACCGACGGGGCCCGCCCCCGGATCGCCTCGGCGCTCGGCGCAAGGGACCCCGAGGTGACCAGCGCGGCGGGCGCAGCGCCGGCGACGACGGCGGCGAGCTCGTCGGGGTGCAGGCGCACGTTGAGCGTGACCAGGGCGACGCCGAGCCGGGCCGCGGCCGTGTACAGCTCGACGTACTCGGGCCGGGTCTCGGAGAGCACGGCGAGCCGGTCCCCGCGCCGCAAACCGGACGCGTGTAGCCCGGCCGCGAGCCGATCGGTGCGCTCGCCCAGCTCACGGTAGGTCCACGACGGTTCGTCGGGCTGGTCGGAGGTGACCGCCACGCGGTCGGCGAACACCCGGAACGCCCGGCGGAAGAGTGCGTCGACCGTCGTCCCGCCCGCATCCGCAGCCAGGTCCGTGCTCACGGCCGCGCCCGGGGCCACCGCCGCGCCCGCGGTCATGAGGCGGCCTCCTCGGGCTCCTCCACGACGGCGAGCACCTGCCGGGTCTCGACCTGGTCGCCGGGGGCGACGTCGACCCGCGTGACCACGCCGTCCACCGGTGCCGCCACCGTGTGCTCCATCTTCATGGCCTCCAGCACGACCAGCGCCGCGCCCGCGGTGACCGACGCGCCGGTGTCCGCGAGCACGCGCACGACCGTCCCGGGCATGGGCGCGAGGAGTGACCCGGCGTGGGCGACGGCGTTCGGGTCGGCGAAGCGCGGGACGTCGCGGAACGCGGTGGATCCGTCGGGCCCGTCGACGAAGGTCTCCCCGTCCGCCCGATGGATGCCGTAGGTGCGCCGCACCCCGTCGAGCAGGAGCGTCACCTGCCCCGGGGAGGCGGCGAGCAGGTCGACCTCGATCGCCTCGGCGTCGACGGTGACGTCGAGGCTCGACCGCCGGAACGCGTAGGTGACCTCGAGCGTCCGGTCGCCGACGGCGTAGGCGACGGTCTGCGGGGGCCCGCCGACGTTGCGCCAGCCCGAGGGCAGCCCGCCGAGGACTTGGGCCTCGGCGCGGTGCTCCGCCTGCCGGGCGAGCGCGGCCGCGACGGCGCGCACCCGCTCGCCGTCGTCGGGCCCCGGTGTCACGAGCTCGGGGTGCCGGGGCAGGAAGCCGGTGTCGGTGCCGCCGGCGAGGAACTCGTCGTCGCGCAGGATGCCGACGAGCAGGTCGCGGTTGGTCGTCACGCCGTGGATGCCCGCCTGCGCCAGCGCGCGGGCGAGGGTCCGGGCCGCCTCGGCGCGGGTCCCGCCGTGGGCGATGACCTTGGCGAGCATCGGGTCGTAGTGCGGGCTCACGACGGAGCCGTCGGTCACCCCGGCGTCGACCCGCACGCCCGCGAGGGCGGGGATCGCGAACCGGTGCAGCGTGCCCGTCGCGGGCAGGTAGCCGGCGGGCACGTCCTCGGCGTAGAGGCGGACCTCGATGGCGTGCCCGTCGATCCGGGCGCCGGTCACCTCGGCCGGCAGCTCGTGCCCCTCGGCGACCCGCAGCTGCAGCGCCACCAGGTCCAGCCCGGTGACCAGCTCGGTGACGGGGTGCTCGACCTGCAGGCGCGTGTTGACCTCGAGGAAGAAGAACTCGCCCTTCTGGTCCATGACGAACTCGACGGTCCCGGCCCCGGTGTAGCCGATGGCTTTGCCCGCCGAGACGGCGGCCTCCCCGAGTTCGGCGCGCAGCGCGTCGTCGACCGCGGGGGAGGGGCTCTCCTCCACGATCTTCTGGTAGCGGCGCTGGATGGAGCACTCGCGCTCGAAGAGGTGGACGACCTCACCGTGGGTGTCCCCGACGATCTGCACCTCGACGTGGCGCGGGTCCTCCACGAACCGCTCGAGGAACACGGTGCCGTCGCCGAACGCGGAGGCGGCCTCACGGCGGGCGCCGTCCACGGCCTCGGCCAGTTCACCGGGATCGCGCACGATCCGCATCCCGCGCCCGCCGCCCCCGAACGCCGCCTTGACCAGCACCGGAAAGCCGATGCGTTCGGCCACCCCGCCCAGGTCGGTGTCCTCGTCGACGGTCGCGCCCGGGAGGACCGGGACGCCCGCGGCCTCCATGAGGGCCTTCGCCTCGAGCTTGGAGCCCATGGCGGCGATGGCGTCGGGGCTCGGGCCGACGAAGGTCAGCCCCGCCGCCGCGCAGTCCCGCGCGAATCCGGCGTTCTCGGAGAGGAACCCGTACCCGGGGTGGACCGCGTCCGCGCCGGTCGCCCGTGCGGCCGCGATGACGAGGTCGCCCCGCAGGTAGGTCTCGCCCGGCGTCGCGCCGGGCAGGCGGACCGCCTCGTCGGCGAGAGCGACGAAGGGGGCGTCGGTGTCGGGGTCGGAGTACACCGCGACGGTCGAGACGCCGAGGGCGTGCGCGGTCCGCATCACGCGGGAGGCGATCTCGCCGCGGTTGGCGACGAGGAGCTTCTGGATCATCCTGGGCGGGAGCGACGGGTTCGTGTTCACGGTGCTCACATCCGGAAGACGCCGAAGCCGCGGCGGCCTTCGACGGTGGTGGAGTGCACGGCGGAGAGCGACATGCCGAGCACGGTGCGGGTGTCCCGGGGGTCGACGATCCCGTCGTCGTAGAGCCGGCCGGAGACGTAGAAGCTGTGGGACTCGGCCTCGATCTGCGCCTCGATGGTCCGGGTGCGATCGGCGTCGGCCTCCTCGTCGAACGACTTGCCCTGGGACGCCGCGGAGGCGCGCCCGACGATCGACATGACCCCCGCGAGCTGCGCCGCGCCCATGACGGCGAGCTTCGCGCCCGGCCAGGCGAACATCAGCCGTGGGTCGTAGGCGCGGCCGGACATCCCGTAGTTCCCGGCGCCGAAGGACGAGGCCATGTTGATGGTCAGGTGCGGGACCTTGCTGTTGGTCACCGCGTTGATCATCTTGGCGCCGTCCTTGATGATCCCGCCCTGCTCGTAGTCCTTGCCGACCATGTAGCCGGTGGTGTTCTGGAGGAAGACCAGCGGGGTGTCGGTCTGGTTGGCCAGCAGGATGAACTCGCTCGCCTTCTTGGCCTCCTCGCTGAACAGCACGCCGCGGTGGTTCGCGAGGACGCCGACCGGATAGCCGTGGATGCTGGCCCAGCCGGTGACCAGCGAGGTCCCGTAGACCGGCTTGTACTCGTCGAACTCCGAGCCGTCGACGGTGCGGGCGAGCACCTCGCGGGGGTCGAAGGGCACCTTCGGGTCGGGCGGGACGAGGCCGAGGATCTCCTCGGGGTCGTAGCGCGGCCCGGCCGGGTTCAGCGCGGGTGGTGGGCCGAGCTTGCGCCAGTGGAACCGGGAGACGATCTCGCGGCCCAGCCGGATGGCGTCGTGCTCATCGGCGGCGAAGTAGTCCGAGAGCCCCGAGACCCGCGAGTGCATCTCGGCGCCGCCGAGGGACTCGTCGTCGGACTCCTCGCCCGTCGCCATCTTCACCAGCGGCGGGCCACCGAGGAACACCTTCGCCCGTTGGTCGACGAGCACGGCGTAGTCGCACATGCCCGGGACGTACGCCCCGCCCGCGGTGGAGTTGCCGAACACCAGGGCGATCGTCGGGATCGCCATCGAGGAGAGCTCGGTGAGCTCGTGGAAGATCCGCCCGGCGGGGACGAACAGGTCGGCCTGGGTCGGCAGGTCGGCGCCGCCGGACTCGACGAGGTTGATCACCGGCAGCCGGTTGGTCCGGGCGATCTCCAGGGCGCGCAGGGTCTTGCGCAGCGAGTACGGGTTCATCGCCCCGCCGCGCACGGTCGGGTCGTGGCCGATGATCAGGCACTCGACGCCGGAGACGACCCCGATCCCGGTGAGGATGGACGCGCCGACCGTGAAGTCGGTGCCCCAGGCCGCCAGGGCGGAGAGCTCGAGGAACGGCGAGTCCGGGTCGAGCAGCAGCGCGAGCCGTTCTCGGACCGGCAGCTTGCCGCGGTCGCGGTGGCGCTGCTGGTAGCGCTCCCCGCCGCCGGCGACGACGAGCTCGAGCTGCCCGTCGAGCGCGGCGATGTTCTCCAGCTGGGTCTTGCGGTTGCTGACGTAGGTCTCGGAGGAGGTGTCGAGGAGTGAGTTCAGGACGGCCATCGCTCAGCGGCCTCCGTAATGGTCGGCGTGGGTGTCCCGGACGACGTTCTTCTGGATCTTCCCGGTGGACGTCCGCGGGAGCTCGTCGGTGACGATCACGGACTTCGGGACCTTGTAGCCGTCGAGGCGGTCCTTGAGGGCGGCGGTGAGCGACGCGGGGTCGAGCGTCGTGCCGGGCTTCGGCACGACGACGGCGGTGATCGCCTCGCTCCAGCGCGCGTGCGGCAGCCCGACCACGACGACCTCGGCGACGTCGGGATCGGCGTCGTAGACCGCGCGCTCGACCTCGAGCGACGCGACGTTCTCGCCGCCGGTCTTGATCACGTCCTTGGTCCGGTCGGCGAACCAGAGCACCCCGTCCTCGCCGAACCGCCCGACGTCACCGGAGTGGAACCACCCGTGGGTGAAGACGGCCTCGGTGGCCTCCGGGTTGTTCAGGTACTCCTGCATCGTCGACGGGCCCCGGTAGACGATCTCGCCGAGCTCGCCCGGCCCGAGGAGCCCGCCGTCGGGATCCATGATCGCGACCTGCACGCCGGTCAGCGGCGTCCCCACCGCCCCGACGTGGGAGAGCTGGTGCTCGGGGCGGAACAGCGTGGTGATCGGCGACATCTCGGTCTGGCCGAACAGCAGCGCGAAGTCGCACCCGAAGCCGTCGAGGCAGGCCTTGATCTGCGCCTCGGGCATCGGCGCCATCGCGTAGACCGCGCGGCGCAGGCTCGACAGGTCCCGCGCCGCGAACCCCGGGTGCTCGAGCGCGGCCCGGTACATCATCGGCAGCCCGAAGACCTGGGTGATCCGTTCACGCTCGACGGTGTCGAGGAACCGCTGCGGGTCGAACCCGCGGTGGATGTGGAGCGTGGCCCCGACGATCACCGCGGGCGTGCAGAACGCGTTGAGCTGCGCGGTGTGGAACATCGGCATCATCGCGATGAACCGGTCGTCCGGACGCCAGCCGGAGTCGAGCGCGGCGGACATCGACTCCAGGTGGACCGCCAGGTGGGTCCCGACGACGCCCTTGGGGAACGACGTGGTCCCGGACGTGTACAGGTAGCTCAGCGGCGCCCGGTCCTCGATGCCGACCTCGGGTGGGGAGACGTCGTCGGCTTCGAGGGCTTCGAGCGTCAGAAAAGTCCCTTTACTGACACTGGACGTCCGGGAATCGTCGTCGATCTTCGAGCCCTCGGTCCCGGGTGCGACGAAGACCTCCGAGACGGCAGGCACCTCGGCCAGCGCCGTCGCGACGCTCGCCAGGAGCTGGCTCTCGACGACGATCCCGCGCGCCCCGCAGTGGCGCAGCACGTACGCGACCTCGTCGGCCCGCCAGCCGAGGTTGACCGGCACGCACACCACGCCGGTCTTGGCGCAGGCGTAGTACACCGCGAGGAACTCGGCGCTGTTGCCGGAGGCGAGCACCAGCGCGTCGCCCACCGCGTAGCCGCGTGCGAGCAGGCCGTGGGCGAGGCGGTTCACCCACGCGTCGAACGCCGCGTAGGTCAGCCGGCGCTCGGTGATCTCCCCCGTCGCTCCGTTCGTCCAGGTGTCGACGACGGCGAGGTGGTCGGGCCGGGCGGCCGCCGACCGCGTGAGGGCGTCGCCGACGTTGATCCGTTGGGCGAGGTTGCGCTGCAGCTCCATCGCTGGCTCCTCCGATGCGGCTCAGTAGGACCGGGGCAGACCCAGCCCGTGCTGGGCGACGAAGTTAAGGATCATCTCCCGGTTGACCGGAGCGATCCGGAGCAACCGGGCGAGGCCCCAGTAGGGGAGCAGCCCGAACTCGGCGGCGACACCGTTGCCGCCGTGGGTCTGCATGGCGGCGTCGGTCGCGGCGATCGCGGCTTCGGCCGCGGCGTACTTCGCCATGTTCGACTCCTCGCCTGCGGGTAGGCCCTGCTCGTGCAGCCAGGCGGCCTTGCGGGTCATCAGGGCGGCGAGCTCGGTCTCGATGCGCGCCTTGGCCAGCGGGTGCGACACCCCCTGGTGCGCGCCGATCGGGCGCCCCCAGACCTCGCGCTCGTTCGCGTAGCGCGCGGCCCGGGCCAGCGCGTACCGGGCGATCCCGACGCAGAGGGCGGCGCCGGTGATCCGCTCGGGGTTGAGCCCGTGGAACACCTGACGGAAGCCCTGCCCCTCGTCGCCGACCAGCGCCGAGGCGGGCACGCGGACGTCGTCGAAGTGCAGCGTGAACTGCTTCTCCGGGAGCATGACGTCCACGGGCAGCGGGGTCTTCTGCAGGCCCGGGGCGTCGGTGGGGACGAGGAACAGCGAGAGCTGGGCGTTCCCGCGCTCGTCGCGGCCGGTGCGGGCGACGAGCAGCAGGGCCGCGGCGTCGTCGACCCCGGAGATGTAGTACTTCTCCCCGCGGATCACCCACTCCTCGCCCTCGCGGCGGGCGGTGGTGGCCAGCTGGTGGGTGTTGGAGCCTGCACCGGGCTCGGTGATCGCGAAGACCACCTTCTCCCGGCCGCTCGCGAGCCCCGGCAGCCACTCCTGGCACTGCTCCGGGGTGCCGTACTCGGCGATCACGGCCGCCGAGATGGCGTGCGTGACGAGTAGCAGCAGGATCGGCGCGCCCTGTGCCGCGGTCTCCTCGCAGACCATCGCCAGTTCGACGAGGCCGCCACCTCCGCCGCCGTAGGCCTCCGGGACCGCGACCCCGACGTAGCCGGCGTCACCGAGCGCGTGCCACAGCTCGGTGCACTCCTCGCCGCGGCGCGCGTGGTCGACGTAGTAGGCGCCGCCGAACGGGGCGGACACCTTCCCGACGGCGGCGCGCAGGTCTCGGTGCTCGTCGGTCTCGACGAAGTCCACGGCGGCTCCTCGCACGGGTACGGCGAACGTGATTCGTCGTTCACTCCGAGGGCGGACGCTAGCGGCTGGGCGCTCGACTGGCCAGAGGAGAATTCGCGTTCACCCACGACGACGACGGGTCCGGCGGGTACGGTGGCCCCGCGACGGCGTGGTCGTGAGCTGGGACGACAATGGTGAAGGGCTGCGCTCCGTCCGCCCGACGATCGGACCCGGCTCCGCCAGGTCGGCAGATCGTGCGCCGCCGGAGCCCGGTCGAGATCGGTGTTCACTGCGGGCCGACGCGGGCCGGGCGGGCACACCGTCGACGCGACGCACGGGGAGGACGCACATGAGGGCAGTCGAGTCGGCAGGGGGACCCGCGGCGGCTGCCGCGGACACAGCCGCGGCGCCCGGTGCGGCGCCCGGGACGGCGCAGCGTCCGGCGGTGGCCGAGGTGATCGGCGTCGAGGAGGGTGCCGACGGGGCCGCCCGTCCCCGCCGCAGGCGTGATCCGGCCCGCAAGGACCGTATCCTCGCCGCGGCCGCGGACCTCATCGCGAGCCACGGTTACCACGCCGTCGGGATGGCCGACATCGGTGCCGCGGCGGGCATCGTCGGGTCCGGGATCTACCGCCACTTCGACAGCAAATCCGCCCTGCTCGCGGCGCTGTTGGAGCAGGTCATGGACGAGCAGGAGCGCAGCGCGGCGGAGATCGTGGCCAACGCGGCGGACGACCGCGAGGCCCTCGAACGCCTCGTCGCCAACCACGTGCGGTTCGCCATCGAGGAGCGCCGGCTGCTCGGGGTCTACTACCGCGAGGCGCACCACCTGCCCGAGGAGGATCTCCGCCGGCTGCGGCGGGCCCAGCGCCACTACATCGAGGAGTGGGTCATCGCGCTCGCCCCGCTGCGCCGGGACCTCTCGGACGCCGAGCTCCGCGTGGTCGTGCACTCCGCGCTCGGCACCACGCAGGCGGTGCTCTTCCACCACAGCGGGCTGCCCGTCGCGCGGCTCTCCGAACTGCTCGCGGAGATGGGCCGTCGCTGTCTGGGGCTCGGTACGACGGGCGAAGGTGAACCCGAGTAACTGAGGTCTTGCGCGGTCGGGTCCCGTCTGGGAATGCTGCACGTCACAGCGTGGCGGTCAGGGAGGCCCGGGTGAACAGCGTGGACACCGACAGCACCACCTTCGACGTCACCACCCTGCGGGGCAGGCGGGCGGTGCACCGCTGGGAGCGCACGTCGATCGGCGACGTCTTCGAGCGGCTGACCTGGAGCTACCCGGACCAGCAGGCGATCGTCGGGCGGCCCGGTGCCTACGGCGACGCCCGCTTCGCGTCCCTGACCTACCGCGAGGCCGACCGGGCCGCGAACCAGGTGGCCCACGCCCTGCTCTCCCGCGGACTGGCGCCCAGCAGCAGGGTGCTGTTGTTCTGCGAGAATTCCGTCGAGGCCTGGATCGCGAAGATCGGGATCGCGAAGGCGGGCCTGGTTGCGATGCCGCTCAACCCGAACCTGGCCCCCGACGTCATCACCCATCTCATCGGCCACGCCGAGCCGGTGTTCGCCCTCGTCGACGCGGAGACCTGGCCGCGGGCGGAGAGCGCGTTCGCGAGCGCGGGCCTCCCCGCGGGCGTGACCATCACCGTCGGCGGGGGACCGGTCCCGGGCAGCGTGTCGTTCACCGACTTCGTCGCCGATCAGCCGGTCGACGAGCCCGACGTCGAGATCCACGGCGACGACATCTGGGAAATGTTGTTCACCTCCGGCACGACCGCGATGCCGAAGGGCGTGATGATCTCGCACTCCGCCAGCTACATGGCGGCGCTGAACTTCGCGCTCTCGCTCACGCGGGGCGGCGGGCTGGAGAACGACCTGCGCGTCGGGACGTTCCTGCCGATGATCTACCACGTCGGCGAGCTGATCTTCGCGTTCGGCGCGTTCCTCTCCGGCGGCACCCTGATCATCGGCAGGCGACCGGCCCCGGACGCCGTGGCCAAGGCGATCACCGAGGACCGGATCACCGCGTTGTGGGCCGGCTCCCCGCAGTTCGTCACGGCGCTGACCCGCGAGTTCGACGCGACCGGCGACGACGTCAGCTGCCTCGACGTGCTCGTCTACGGCTGGGGCGCGCTCCCGCCGAAGACCCACCGCAGCCTGCTCGACCACGCGGGGGAGGGTCTCGTCGTCCTGGGCATCTTCGGCCAGACCGAGGCCATCGCCTGCCACCGCTTCTGGCCCCGACGCTGGCCCGAGACGTACGCGCGCACCGCGCCGGTCGTCAACTACGTCGGCCTGCCCAGCCCGCTGCTCGCCTCCGACGTGTTCGACGAGGACGGCAACTCGCTGCGGGATCAGCCCGGCGTCGCGGGCGAGGTGGTGTATCGGACCCCGACGGTGGCGGCCGGTTACTACAAGAACGAGGCCGCGACCCGCGAGGCGTTCCGCGACGGGTGGTTCCACTCCGGGGACAGCGCCGCGTTCGACGAGGACGGGCTGCGCGTCGTCGTCGACCGGATCAAGGACATCGTCAAGACCGGCGGCGAGAACGTCTCGAGCCTGCGCGTCGAGTCGGCACTGTACGAGCATCCCGGGGTGGCGAAGGCTGCGGTCATCGGCCTCCCGCACGACCACTGGGGCGAGGCGGTGACCGCGGTGATCGTGCCCGCGCCCGGCAACGACACCACCGCGGAGGAGCTCATCGGGCACTGCCGCGGCAAGCTCGCCGGGTACGAGACCCCGAAGGCGGTCGTGTTCCTCGACGAGCTGCCCGAGACCGTCGGCGGCAAGGTGCTCAAGTACAAGCTGCGCGCCCGCTACGCCGAGCTCTTCGACGACGGAGTCTGAGATGCGGGTCGGCGTCAACGTCGGGCACTTCACGGGGCGGCCGCCGCGGGATCTCGTCGAGCGCGTCCGCGCCCTCGACGCGGCCGGGTTCGCCTCGCTCTGGTTCGCCGAGGCGTACGGCTCGGACGTGTTCACGCCCCTCGCGTTCTGTGCCGCCCACACGAGCCGGATCCGTCTCGGCGCCGCGGTCGCCCAGATCCCCGCCCGCACGCCCGCCGCCACCGCGATGGCCGCGACGACCCTGGACCACCTGAGCGAGGGCCGCGTCGTGCTCGGGATCGGGGCGTCGGGCCCGCAGGTCTCGGAGGGCTGGCACGGCGTGCCCTACGCGCGGCCGCTGGCCCGCACCCGCGAGTACGTCGAGATCGTGCGCCGCGTCCTCGCCCGCCGCGACCCGGTCGCCTTCGACGGCGAGTTCTTCCGCCTTCCCGCTGAGGGCACCGGGCTGGGCAAGCCGCTGCGCTCGTCGTTGCACCCCTTCCGGGACGACCTCCCGGTGCACCTCGGCGCAGAGGGTCCCCGCAACGTCGCGCTCGCCGCGGAGATCGCCGACGGCTGGGCGGCGATGTTCTTCGCGCCCGCCTTCGACTACTTCTACCGCTCCGCCCTCGACGAGGGCTTCGCCCGGCGCGCCGGGGGGCGACCGGAGAACTTCGAGGTCGTCGCGACGGTGCCGGTGGTGATCGACGACGACGTCGAGCGGGCCGCCGACCGCATCCGCCCCGAGCTGGCGCTCTACATGGGCGGGATGGGGGCCCGCGGAGCGAACTTCCACCACGACGTCTTCGTCCGCATGGGCTATGGCGCCGTGGCGGAGCGCGTCCAGGAGCTCTACCTGGGCGGCCGCAAGGACGAGGCAGCCGCGGCGGTCCCGACGGAGGTCGTCGAGCAGATCGCGCTCGTCGGGCCGGTGGGCAAGGTGCGCCGCGACCTCGACCGGTGGGAGGCCACCGTCGTCGACGAGATCGCGATCCAGGGCCTGCCCGACGACGTCGATGCGGTCGCCTCGCTGCTCTGAGCCGGCGCCCGCCCCCGTTCTGCGCGAGGGGCCCCTTCGGTCGCTCTGGTCGATCGAATCCTCCCCTCGCTCGACCGAGCCCGACCCGCGCGCCGGCCGAGATCGCGAATCGGGCGGCGAAGTGCTCGCTCCGGCGGCGGGCGCCCGTCGCCCGAATCCCCGGTCGGCGGCTCGCCCGAGAGCAGGGGCCGGCGTCGGGGCATGATCGTCGTCATGGTGTCCGCCCACGTGACGACGCGCGTGCTCAGCGAGAGCGACTTCGACAGCCCGATCGACGACCGGTGGTTCGAGGACTACCGGCCCGGTGAGACCTTCGAGTACGGCTGGCTGGAGCTGGGCGTCGACGAGGTCGTCGAGTTCGCGACGCGATACGACCCGCAGCGCATCCACACGGACCCGACGTGGGCGGAGACCGGGCCGTTCGGCGGGCTCATCGCCAGCGGGTGGCAGAGCGCGGGCCTGATGATGCGGATGTACTGCGACCACTACATCTCGGCGGTCGCGAGTCTGGCCTCTCCCGGCGTCGACGAACTGCGCTGGTCGACCCCGCTGCGGCCCGGGGAGTCCGTCCGGCTGCGGGTGACCGTCCGCGAGTCCCGGGTGTCCCGCTCGAAGCCCGACCGGGGCCTCGTCCGGACCGACGTCGCGCTGCTCACCGAGGACGATCGGTGCCCGCTGAGCCTCACCGCGATGAACCTGATCGCCCTCCGCCCGGTGAGCTGACCTCGACGAGCTGACCTCACCGACCGAGCTCGACGGCCATGACGTCCAGGTCGGCGAGCAGGTCGGCGAGGCGGTGCTCGGGCACCGCCCCGGACATCCGCCGGTCGAGCGCGAACACCACACCGCGGGCCGCCTCCAACCGGCGCCTGCCCTCGTCGGTGAGGTGCGTGGGCAGGACGCGCCCGTGGTCGCTGGCCTCGGCGCGCCGGACCAGGCCGCTCTCCTGCAGCCCCCGCAGGACGACGTTCATCGACTGCCGGGTGACGAACGCGCCGCGGGCGAGCTCGGCGTTGGACAGTCCGGGCCGGGCCTCGAGCAGCTCCAGCGTGGCGTACTGCGGGACGGTCAGCCCGTGCGGCCGGAGGCCCTCGTCCATCCGCGAGCGCAGCGCCGCGGCCGCGCGCTTGAGCCGGTAGCCCAGCATCGCGGTGGCGTCGACGGCGGGGGAGGAGGCAGCCGCATCGGTCATGTCAATAGTTTGACATAGCAGGTCCAGGACACCTACGGTCGTCGATGTCAGGATATTGACACGACCAGGGAGTCCCCATGACCGCCACGACGATCACCGTCGACATCGAGGGCGAGCAGGTCACCCTCGTGAACGTCTTCACCGTCGCGCCCGAGCGCCAGGCCGAGCTGGTCGACGCGCTCGACCGTGCCACCGCCGAGGTCTTCGTCGGGGACCCGGGATTCGTCTCCGCCAACCTGCACGCCAGCCTCGACGGCACGAGGGTGATCAACTACGCGCAGTGGGCCAGCCGGGAGGCGTACGACGCGGCGCTCGCCCGGCCTGAGGTCCGCGAGCACATCGGCGAGGCCGCGAAGCTGGCCGACGCCTACGACCCCACGCTCGTCAAGGTCCGCGCGGTCCACCACGCATGAGCCGAAGAGCATGATCACGGAGTCACTGCATGTCCGGCGAAAGATCCGATCGGCGCGCAGTGACTCCCTCGGCGAGCCGGCCCGCGTCGCAGGATCGGCTGACGTCAGGCAGGGGTGAAACCCGGGATCCGCGCCATGATCGCCTGGAGCTCGCGGTCGTCGGAGATGCCCTGGAAGTCGAGACGCGGGGTGTAGGGCGCCTCGAGGGCGGCGACCTCGTCGTCGGTGAGGTCGATCGCGAGGGAGGCGACGGCGTCGTCGATCTGGGTCGTGCTGCTCGCGCCCACCAGCGGCGCGGCGACGACGGGGTGGGTGCGCAACCAGGCCAGCGCGACCTGCGCCCGGGAGATCCCGCGGTCCGCCGCCACCGCGCCGACCGCGTCGAGGATCCGGCGGTCGGCCTCCACCGTGGCCGGCGTGTAGAGCATGTCCGCGTAGGCGCCGTCATCAGCGCCGCGGGCGGTGGCGCGAGCCTCGTCGACGGGGCGGGCGAGCCGGCCGCGGGCCAGCGGGCTCCAGACGATCGTGCCGACGCCCTCGTCGGCACACAGCGGCAGCATCTCCCGCTCCTCCTCGCGGGCAAGCAGGTTGTAGTGGTCCTGCATCGAGACGAAGCGGGCCCAGCCGTGAGCCCGCTGGAGGTGCAGCGCCTTGCTGAACTCCCAGGCGTGCATCGACGACGCGCCGAGGTAGCGCACCTTGCCCGCCCGGACCACGTCGTCGAGCGCCTCGAGGGTCTCCTCGAGCGGCGTCGAGGGGTCGTTGCGGTGGACCTGGTAGAGGTCGATCTAGTCCGTGCCGAGCCGTCGCAGCGAGTGGTCGACCTCGGTCATGACCGCCTTGCGGGACAGGCCCTTCCCGTTGGGTCCGGGCCGCATCGGGTGGCGGAGCTTGGTGGCGACGACGACGCCGTCGCGGTCGGCGAAGTCCCGCAGCGCACGGCCGAGAATCTCCTCCGACGACCCCTGGGAGTACATGTTCGCGGTGTCGAAGACGTTGATCCCGGCGTCGAGGGCGTGCTTGATCAACGGGCGGCTGGTGTCCTCGTCGAGGGACCAGACCGGGTGTCCGCGCCCCGGCTCGCCGTAGGTCATCGCGCCGATCGCGACGGGGGAGATGTCGAGGCCGGTGGCACCCAGCTTCACGTAGTCCATTGCCGATCCTCCGGGACCGTGGTCGGATGAAGCGGAGACCTCTCCGCTCCGTCGTCGACAGTAGCGGAGAACTCTCCGCTTTGGCGAGGAGGAGTTCATGGCCGAGCCCCGGCCGGCGGCGCGCACCGATGCCCGGGCGAACCGGGCGCGGATCCTGGAAGTGGCGGCCGAGGCCCTGGCGCAGGACGGCGACGCGTCGCTGAACTCGATCGCCGGGCGGGCCGGGGTCGGTGCGGGCACCCTGTACCGGCACTTCCCGAACCGCGAGGCGGTGGTGCTGGCGGTCTACCGGGCCGAGGTCCAGCGGCTGGTCGACCGCGTGCCCGACCTGCTGCGCCACGAGCCCCCGCTGGCCGCGTTGCGGACCTGGTTCGCCCTGCTCGCGGGCTACATCCGGCTCAAGCGCGGGCTGGGCGAGGCGCTCACGGCCGCGAACCACGACGCCGCGACCGCCGACACCTACGGCCCCGTCATCGAGGCGATCACCGCGCTGCTGCGGGCCGGGCAAACCGACGGCAGCATGCGCATCGGCCTCGACCCCGACGACGTGCTGCTGCTCATGGGTGCCGTCTGGCGCGTCCCCGCGGGGGAGGCCGGGCGCGAGCAGTCCGACCGGCTGCTCGACCTCGTCGTCGAGAGCATCCGGGCCCAGCCGTCGGACGTCACCACGTGACGGGGAGCTCGGTCAGACCCCCGGTGAGGTTGTCCTCGCGCAGCCGGAGCCCGTCGAGCGGGACGGCGACGCGCAGCGTCGGGATCCGCTCGGGGAGGGCGGAGAACACGGCCCGGAGCTCGACGCGGGCCAGGCTCGCCCCCACGCAGTGGTGCGCGCCGTGGCCGAAGCCCAGGTGCGGGTTCGGTGTGCGGGCCACGTCGAGGGCCTCGGGCGCGTCGAAGACGGCGGGGTCCTGGTTGGCGGCGCCGATGGACAGCACGACGGCGTCGCCGGGTGCGATGACCACGCCGCCGATCTCCACCTCGGTGCTCGCGTAGCGGATCAGGCCGCCGCCCCGTCCGCTCCCGGGCCCGGGCAGCCGGAGGATCTCCTCGACGAAGCCGGCGACGTCGTCGTCGGGGACCGGGTGCCGCGGGCCCTCGTGCGGGAACAGGCGCAGGATCCCGGAATCGATCCGGTTCACCGTCGTCTCGTGACCGGCGAACAGCAGCGCCGTCGCGATCCCGGTGACCGTCAGGTCGGTGAGGGTCGGGTCCTCGCGCTGGGCGGCGACGAGGTCGGAGAGGACGTCCTCACCCGGGGCCTCCCGCTTCGCGGCGAGCAGCCCGTACACGTAGGTCCCCAGCGCGGTGATGCCCGCCCGGCTCGACCCGCCGTCGAAGGACCCGGCCTGCTCGGACCAGACGCGGAACCGGTCGCGATCGGCGTAGGGGACCCCGAGCAGCTCGCAGATGACGAGGGTGGGCAGCGGGACCGACAGGGCGTCGTGCACGTCCGCGGGTCGCTCCCGGCGCAGCAGGTCCTCGATCAGGCCCGCCACCAGGTCGCGGACGTGGTCGTCGAGGGCCCGCATCCGCCGCGCGGAGAAGGCGGGCGCGAGCAGGCGCCGCATCCGTTGATGGGCCTCCTGTTCGTGCTCGTGGTCCCCGCTCGGTCCGCCGAGCAGGACCCCGTCGTGCAGCCTTGCGGCCTTCTCGGGCTCGGGGTGGGAACGGCCCAGGCGCGGGTCGGCGAGCAGCGCCCTGACCTGCTCGTGCGCCGTGACCAGCCACGCCTCGTCGCCGGTCCGGGTGCGCACGCGCGTGATCGGGGTGTGCTCGCGCAGCGGCGCGAGCGCGGGGGCCAGTCGGAGCGGGTCGGGGGTGGGGAAGGGGAGCTGCGGCAGGGCGGTCTCGGTCATGGCGGAACCTCGCTCGCTGGGGGACTGCCGCCATCGTCCGCCGCCCGCGGAGATCCTCGCCTCCACCCGCGGGTCGAGACCGGGTGGAGGCCCGCGAGGTCACGACGGCGGGTCGGCACCCTCGGGCGTCACGGGGCCGCCCCGCATCTCCAGGCCGATCTGGGCGACGTCGACGGCGTCGAGCGCGGTGGACAGCGCCGCGGCGCTGAACAGCCCGTCGTCGCGGGCGTCGAGCAGCGCCCTGCGCTGGGCCTCGTACACCGCGAGACCGTGGGCCTTGCCCCCGTCCCGCTGCTCGCGTGCCGGGTCGTCGGGCGGCTCGGGCACGGCGTCGGCGGCGCGCGTCATGAGGTCGAGCAGCGCCCGACGCTCCTCGACGGCGGCCTCGTCGTCCACGGTGCTTCCCTCGGGAGCCGGCCGCAGGACGCGGCGCACGACCACCGGCAGCAGCCCGCCCTGGACCAGCAGCGACGTCGCGGCGACGAGGAAGGCGATCAGCACCAGGACGGAGCGCTGGGGGGTGGTCTCGGGCAGGGTCTGCGCCGCGGCGACGGTGACCGCGCCGCGCATGCCCGCCCACACCACCACCGTGCCCTCGCGGACCCCGAGCGGCCGGGCGAGCAGGTGGTCGATGTCGGCGAGGCTGCGGCGCAGCCGCGTCCGGACCTGGTCGAGACGCCGCGAGGTGGGTGGGCGCCGCTCCCACCGGCCACCCAGCGACGCCGGGTCGTCCAGCCGGCCCTGGAAGTCGGCCAGCCGGGGACGCATCGCCCCGACCCGGGTGGACCGGCGGTGCAGGAGGGCCAGGACGGGGGCGGTGTAGGCGGCGCGGACGGCCACCGTGAGCACCCACGCGCCCACGACGGCGAGGGTGAGGGTCCCGATCGCGGTCCGGTCGCCGTGCACGTCCGCGAGCAGGTGCTCCAGCTGCAGGCCCATGAGGAGGAAGAGGGAGCCCTCGCCGAGCACCTCCACGGTGCGCCAATTCTGAGCGTCCACGACGCGGTGCAGCGGGGGGAGGACCCGCGGGGAGTGGTGCCCCGTGACCAGCCCGGCGACGACCGCCGCGACGAGCCCGGAGGCGCCCATCGCCTCGGCGGGCAGTGCCGCGAGGAACGGCGTGGTGAACGAGACCAGGCTGCTGACGTACGCGTCGGTCACCTTGGCGCGCACCATGACCACGAGTAGCGCGACGACGACGCCCACGACGACGGCGATCGCCACGGCGAGGGCGAAGTCGCCGACGACGCCCCACACCGACAGGGTCGCCCCCGCCCCGACGACCGCGGCCCGCAGCAGGACCAGGGCCGTGGCGTCGTTGAGCAGCCCTTCGCCCTCGAGCACCGCGACCACCCGCTCCGGGGCGCCCAGCCGCCTGACGATGGCCGTCGCCACCGCGTCCGTCGGGCTCAGGATGGCGCCGAGCGCCAGGCCCCAGCCGAAGCCGACCCCGGGCAGGACCGCCGAGAAGAACAGTCCGAGGACCACGCTCGTGGCCACCACGAGGACCACGGCGAACCCGCTGACCGGCCGGAACTCGCGCCGGAAGTCCATGGCGGGCATCGCCGCCGCCGAGGAGTAGAGCAGCGGGGGCAGGACCGCGGTCAGCAGCACCTCGGGGGGCACGGAGACGGCGGGCATGCCGGGGACGAGGCTCGCGGCGCCACCGAGCACCACGAGCAGCAGCGGTCCCGCGATCCGCAGCCTCGCAGCGGCGACGGTCGCGGCGGCGACCGTGAGGACGCCCAGGACGATCCCGAACTCGATCTCCACCGCACCCACCTCCGCCGGGGTGATCGACATGCCCGCCGCGTCCGCGTGGATTGGCGGCGGGAGCGTATCGGGCACTCTGGAGGCCCGCCCGAACTTCGATCCCGGAGCACTGTCCGCCATGCCGCACCACGCGACCCCCCATGCCCCGACCAGGGCCCCCACCGTCCGGGACGCCCCGGCCGGCGATGCGGGCGGCGTGCGGTGAGCGCCCCCACGGCGGGCATCCGGGACCGCGAGCGGTGCGACACCCTGGTGCTGGCGGCCCTGGCCGCGGCGCACAGTGACGGCTACGAGGTGCTGGCCCGGCTGCGGGACGGGACCCGCCGCGGGCGTCGCCCCTCGACGCAGCAGGTCTTCTCCACCCTGCACCGGCTGCACCGCAACCGGCTGGTCGCCCGGGGCACGCGCGACCCGCGGCGGTACCACCTCACCGCGACGGGCTCCCGGGTGCTGATCTCGCGGACCACCGCGGCCGACGACTTCGCGAGGGAGCTGCACGCCCTGCAGGAGATCGCTCCCTAGCCCGTCGGGCCCGACACCTCCGGCCGGCCCCCTCACGATTCCGCCGATCGCCGGACCGGCCCGGGACACCGTGGCGCCTGCACACCCGCCGGAGCGCGACCACTAAGGTAGCGGCTTGCTAGCGCTTCACCCGGACGGCGCCAGGTCTGATCGGGCAGAGGAGGTGCCGGTGGCGCAAGCGATACAGGAGTCGGCGGCACCGATGTCCGTGCTGCTGGTCGAGGACGACGACGCGGACGCCCTGCTGGTCGCGGAGCACTTCGCCGACGCCGAGACGGTGAGCGGGCTGACGGTGTCGCTGCAGCGGGTCCGGACCGTGGCCGAGGCCGAGGAGGCGCTCGCGACGGTCGAGTGCGTGCTGCTCGATCTCGCCCTTCCGGACGCGCACGGTCTCGACGCGCTGCAGCGGGTCCTGCGGGCGGGGGACGGTCCCGCGGTCGTGGTGCTGACCGGGCGGCACGACGAGGGCCTGGGCGCCCAGGCCGTGGGGGCGGGCGCGCAGGACTACCTCCTCAAGGACGCCGTCGACGGGCCGGCGCTGACCCGGGCGCTGCGCTACGCCGCCGAGCGCGTCCGGGGTGAGCGGGTCCGGCGCCAGCTCTGGGACGCCAACGCCCGGGCCGAGGAGAACTCCCGCCTCGAGCGCGGGCTCCTGCCCACGCCGCTGGTCGCCGACCCCGGCATGCAGATCGCCGTCCGGTACGAGCCCGGTGGCGAGCGGCGACTGCTCGGCGGCGACTTCTACGACGCCGTCGAGGGATCGGACGGCACCCTGCACGTGGTCATCGGGGACGTCTGCGGACACGGCCCGGACGAGGCCGCGCTCGGGGTGAACCTGCGCATCGCCTGGCGGGCGATGGTCCTCAGCGGCGCCGACGAGGCCGCACTGCTCCCGACACTGAGCCGCCTGCTGGTGCACGAGCGGGAACGTCCCGGCCTCTTCGCGACCCTGGCGCTGCTCACCATCGACCTCGACGAGCGGCGCGCCCAGGTGCGTCTCGCCGGTCACCCGGCGCCGATCCTGCTCCGGCGGGACGGGCCGGCGCAGCCGCTGCCCGACACGCATCTCGGGCGGCCCATCGGCGTGCTCCCCGACGACGAGTGGGAGGTCCTCGAGATCTCGCTCCCGGCGGAGTGGGCGCTCCTTCTCTACACCGACGGCCTCATCGAGGGTCGCCCGAACGCGGCGCTGGCCGGCACCGCGGTCGATCCGGACGGCGACGACGGCGTGCTCGACACCGAGGGCCTGCTCACGATCGTCGAGCAGTGCCTCGAGAACCGCGAGGACCAGCACATGACCCCGTCCCACAACGGCGGAACGCCGAGCACCCGGCCGTGGCCGCCCACGCCGAACCTCCTGCTCGACCGGTTGATCCACCGGGTCCGTGAGCAGACCGACGAGCGCGCCGACGACGTCGCCGCCGTCCTGCTGGTGTCGCAGCGGTGAGCACCACCGAGGTCGGGAGCGCCGCGACCGCCGAGGACCCGGCGAACCCCGACGAGCCCGCGAACACCGACGACCACGAGGGCATCGACGACCCCGAGGGCTTCGACGAACCGGGGGCGGCCGCGGTCGGGCGGCGCTCGCTGGGCCGCCTCCTGGCGATGTGCGCGGTCCTCGGCGTGGTCCTGCTCGTCGCGGGGGGAGTGGTCGCGGGCACGGCGATGGTCGCTCTGGACCGTCACCGCGCCGACCTCGTCGACCGGATCGATCCCGCCCTGGTCGACGTCGCGAAGCTCAACGCCTCCCTGCTCGACCAGGAGACCGGGATCCGCGGCTACGTGCTGGGCGGGCAGCCGGTCTTCCTCGAGCCCTACCTGCGCGGGCGGGCCCAGGAGGAGCAGCTGGCCGCGTCGGTGCGCGGCCTGATCACGTCGAGCGAGGGTCTCGGCGACCTCGAGGCGGTCGAGGCACGCTCGGCCCAGTGGCGTGCGGTGTACGCCGACCCGGTGGTGGCCGCCGCGACGGGGCGCGCCCCCGCCGCGGACCCGGACGCGGGCAAGGTCGCCTTCGACGGGGTGCGCACGTCGCTGATCTCGCTCACCGACGTCCTCACCGCCCGCCGGGACGCGGCCCGGCAGGCCGTCTACACCGGCGCCGGCACCTTGCGGCTCGTGAGCGTCCTCGTGCTGGTGGCGCTGGCGGTCGGGCTCGCGGCTCTGCTGCTGTGGCTGCGGCGGGTCGTCGTCCGTCCCACCGAGCGCCTCGCGGCCGAGGTCAGGGTCGTCGCGCGTGGCGATCTCGGGCGGGAGGTGTCCGTCCGCGGGCCCCGCGAGATCAGCGGGCTCGGCCGCGACGTCGACGGGATGCGGCGCGCCCTGACGAGCGAGATGGCGAACATCGAGGCCGCCCGTCGCGAGCTCGACGAGCAGGGCCGCGAGCTGCAGCGCTCCAACTCCGACCTCGAGCAGTTCGCCTACGTCGCCTCCCACGACCTCCAGGAGCCGTTGCGCAAGGTCACGAGCTTCTGCCAGCTGCTGCAGCGCCGCTACAGCGGCGAGCTCGACGAGCGGGCCGACCAGTACATCGAGTTCGCGGTCGACGGCGCCAAGCGGATGCAGATCCTGATCAACGACCTGCTCGCGTTCTCGCGGGTCGGGCGCTCCGACATCGGCCACGAGGTGGTCGACGCCGGCGCCGTCCTCGACCGCGCCACGGAGAACCTGGCCGGCGCCCTCGAGGAGACCGGCGGCCGGATCACCCACGGCGAACTGCCCCGGGTCCGGGCCGAGCCGGTGCTGCTCACCACGGTCTTCCAGAACCTGCTGGGCAACTCGCTGAAGTTCCGGGGCGAGGAGGCGCCGACCGCCCACGTCGCCGCCACCCGCGACGGCGACCGGTGGCTGCTCCGGTTCACCGACAACGGCATCGGGATCGAGCACGAGTACGCCGAGCGCATCTTCACGATCTTCCAGCGCCTGCACGCCAAGTCGACCTATCCCGGCACCGGGATCGGGCTGGCCATGTGCCGCAAGATCGTCGAGCACCACGGCGGGTCCATCTGGCTGGAGGACTCGGCCGGCCCCGGGACCGCGTTCGTCGTCGCGCTCCCCGTCCTGCCCGACGAACGACGGCCCGACGTAGCCCTGTCCGAGCAACCGGAGACGCCCGGGGCGAGCACCGCCCGGGGGAGCGAGGAGGAGACCCGTGTCTGATTCGGGCGAGATCGACGTGCTGCTGGTCGAGGACGACGAGGGTGACGTCCTGATGACCCGTGAGGCGTTCGAGCACCACAAGCTGCGCAACCAGCTCCACGTCGTCCCCGACGGGGTGGAGGCCCTCGCCTTCCTGCGCCGGGAGGGCGAGCACGCCGGGGCGCCCCGACCGGGCCTGATCCTGTTGGACCTCAACCTGCCCCGCAAGGACGGCCGCGAGGTGCTGGAGGAGATCAAGTCCGACGACTCGCTGCGGAGCATCCCCGTCGTCGTCCTCACGACCTCCCAGGCGGAGGAGGACATCCTGCGCAGCTACAACCTCTACGCCAACGCCTACGTCGCGAAGCCCGTCGACTTCGAGCGGTTCATCGACGTGATCCGCCAGATCGACGACTTCTTCGTCACCGTCGTGAAGCTCCCGCGCTGAGCGGCGCTCACCCGGTGATCGCGTCGATGCCGGCGAGCACCGCCATGACGACCAGGCCCGCCGCGGCGATCCTGGTCAGCCAGCGGTAGGGCACGACCCGCCGTAGCCGGCTGCCGCCGTAGACCGCGAGGACCGACACCCCCCAGAGGGCGAGGACCGCGCCGATCCCGACCGCGAGGGGGTCGCCGTAGCGGGCGGTGAGGGTCGCGATGACGATCTGCGTCGGGTCCCCGAGCTCGGCGAGCAGGATGACCCCGAAGCTGGTGGCCACCACCCGCCAGCGCGTCCCCGGGTCGCCGGAGAGCTCCAGGTCGTCATCGTCATCGTCGTCGTCCTCGCGCAGCAGCAGCACCGCGCCGATGAGGAAGACGACAGCCAGGGCCGCCTCGAGCGGCCGCTGGGGGAGCAGCGCCACGAGGCTCCCGGCGACGACCGCGAGGACCGTGTGCACCGCGAAGGCGGCCGTGACGCCCAGCAGCACCAGCCGCGGAGGGAACCGGCTCCCGAGGACGACCGTCGCCAGCGCGCTGGTGTCGGGCAGTTCGGCGAGCACGATGAGCCCGAACGTGATGCCGGCGACGGCGAGGTTCACGGCGGTGGTCTTCTTTCACGCGGGCGGTGTGTGCCCGACCTCCCGGCACGACGGGACAGGGGATCCCAGGCGGTCACCAGAACTTGATGCCGACGGCCTTGAGGCGGCGCTGGTGGAGCTGCTTCACCTTGTCGATGTCGTCGTCGGAGATGAGGTCCCCCCAGGCCCTGGCCGCCTGCATGCCCCGATTGAGGAGCTCTTCCATCTCGTCATCGACGATGTCCGCGCTCTGGATGACGCGCGACCCGAAGCCGATGTGCCAGCGCTCGTCGCGCAGCACGAGCTCCATCCCCTTGTGGACGCCCGGCATCTTCACCGACAGCCCGGACAGTGACTTCAGCAGCGCGTGCTGGCCCGCGCTGAGGACCACACCCTCGAGGATCATGTGGTAGAGCCCGACCGCGGAGGTCAGCTCCTCCTGGTCCTCGGCGAGGGCATGGGCCAGGGCCGGGAGGCGTTCCTCGAACAGCTCGAGCAGCTCGGGACTGACCCGCTCACGCAGGACCTCGAGGCGCTCGGTCATGTTCGCGCCGGGGATCCCGGCGACCTCCGCCACGACCCGGTCGAAGAAGCGGGCGTGACGGGCCTCGTCGCGGGCCTGGGACCGGAAGCAGTCCGCCATCGAGTCGTCGGTGCTCGCCTTGGCCTGGAACGACGTCAGGTGGGTGGCGACCGACGTCTCGCCCACGCAGAAGCCGGCGAGCAGTCCGAGGATCTGGTCGTACTCCTGGTCCTCGAGCTTCCCCCAGGCCTCGATGTCGGCCGTGAGGTCGATCGCGGTCTCGTCCCACTGCAGCGACTCGGCGAGTTGTACGAAGTGGCCGTACCCGGTGATCATTTGACTGCATCCTCACATTCCCGGGATGTCCTCTCCCGGTTCCAGCGCGCGGAAGTCCGACTTCTCGGCTCCGCAGATCGGGCACATCCAGTCCTCCGGGATGTCCTCGAAGGGCGTCCCGGGTGGGATGCCGCTGTCGGGGTCGCCCTCCTCCGGATCGTAGATGAAGCCACACATTTCGCAGAGCCAGAGTGTGGCCCCCGGCTTGGCCGTCGTCTGCTCGACGCTCATGCCCTCTCCTGAAGGATCACCGAATTGGACGCCGGATACACCTCGGAGGGGCGCCGGAACTCGTCCGGCGCCCCTCCGTGGTTCGTTCGCTCAGTCGTCCATCTGGGCGACGTACATCGTCACCTCAGGAGCGACACCGATCTCCTCGAACTGCGGGGTCTCCCAGGTCTGGATCTCCACGGCTTTCACCTCCTCGTGAACGGATGTGGTCCTCGTGCACGGTCAGGGTTCACCGGGCGGGCCCGTGCGAACCCCCGGTCTCACTCCGGCAGCGCGAAGACGAACAGCGCGTCGCCCGCCGCGGCCCCGAGCAGCCCGGGCAGGAAGCCCTCGATCCAGCCGCCCCACCCGGTCGGCACGGCGACGTACTGGCGTCCGTTGACGCTGTAGGTCGACGGGCTGCTGTGGTGCCCGCTCCCGCACTGGAACGACCACAGCTGCTCGCCGGTCGAGGCGTCCAGCGCCACGAGCTCACCGGTCGGCGTGCCCTGGAACACCAGCCCACCTGCAGTGGCCAGCGTCGAGGCGCACATCGGGTACTCGTTGTTCCAGCGCCACTTCTCCTCGCCGGTCAACGGGTCGATGGCGGCCACGAACCCGTAGTGGTCGTCGAGGTCGACGGCGACGCCCGCGCCCCAGTACGGGATGCTCTCCTTGAACTCGCGGCGCCGGCGGGTGGCCGTGGCCCCCACCTCCTGGACCGGCACGTAGATCAGCCCCGTCTGGGGGCTGTAGCACATGTGGGTCCATTCCTTGCCGCCGGCGGGACCCGGCCAGAAGTGCACCGGGACGCCCTCCTCGTCCGGGTAGACCTTGGGGGTGACCTTGCCCTCGGGGGTGATCTCCCCCCAGGTGATCCGGTCGACGAACGGGAACACCCGGACCAGTTCGCCGTTGGTGCGGTCCAGGACGAAGAAGTACCCGTTCTTGTCCGCGTGGGCGAGCAGCTTCCGCCCGTCCGGAGCGTCGAACAGGACGTTCTCCATCGTGGAGTCGTAGTCCCACAGGTCGTGGGGGGTGAACTGGTAGTGCCAGCGGATCTGGCCCGTGTTCACGTCGACCGCGATGGTCGAGTCGGTGTAGAGGTTGTCGCCCGCGCGGACGCCGCCGTCGAAGTCGGGTGCCGGGTTACCGGTCCCCTGGAAGAGGAGCTCCAGCTCCGGGTCGTACGACGGGGTCACCCAGCAGTTCGCCCCGCCGCGCTGCCACGCCTCACCGTCGTCCGGCCAGGTCTCGGAGCCAGGCTCGCCGGGCTTCGGGATCGTGTAGCAGCGCCAGCGGCGCTCCCCGGACTGGGCGTCGAACGCGTCCAGGTGGCCGCGGAGCCCGAACTCACCGCCGGAGCTCCCGACGATGACCATGTCCTTGACGATCAGCGGCGCGACGGTCCCGCTCTCACCGGCCCGCACGTCGCCGTTGGTCACGTCCCAGATCAGGTCACCGGTCGTCGCGTCGAGCGCGATGATGTGGGCGTTGAGGGTGTACATGTACACCTTGCCGTGCCCGACGGCCACGCCGCGGTTGACGTTGCCGCAGCACAGCGAGACGTCGTACGGAGAGGCGTGCTTGTACCGCCAGAGCTCCGTGCCCGTCGTGGCGTCGATGGCCCAGAGCTTGCCCTCCGGGCCGGAGACGTACATGACGCCCTCGACGACGAGCGGGGAGGCCTCGAACGAGTAGGTCGACGCACCGGACTGCATCCCCGTCGTGCCGGCCTGGAACACCCAGGCCGGGGAGAGGCGCTTGACCGTGTCCTTGTTGATCTGGTTGAGCTGGCTGTAGCGCTGCGCGTCGTAGGTGCCGTAGTAGGTGAGCCAGTTCTCGGGCTCCGACGTCGCGTTCTGGATGCGCTCGTAGTTGACGTCACCGGTGGCGGGCGCCAGGCCCTTGGTGGCACTGAGCGTCTTGTGCGGGACGGCCTCGCCGGCGTCCACGTAGTCGGTCATGGTGTGCGTTCCTCTCTACGGGCGCGACTGCGGGGGACGATCGATCTTCGCGGAGTCCGGGACTTCGCCACCGAACACGAGCGCGGCGGTCAGTCCGCGGCCCTCGTCGTTCCCGGTCGTCGAGCCGTAGTAGTAGGTGCCCGGACCGCCCAGGCTGAGGCGGGCCGTGCCCTTCGAGTGGTTCACCAACCAGATGATCTTGGGATCACCGTTGTTGGGCAGCACCGCGCAGTGGGTGTTCTTGTCGTCGTTGATGAGCGTGAGCTCGACCTCGCCGCCTTCTGGGAAGACGAGGATCGCGGGGTCCCAGCAGAGCTCGTCCTCCGGGATTCGCACGGTTGCCCGCATGATCCCGTCCGAGCCCACCTCGGCGTGCCCGACGTTCCCGGTGCCGAGTACCCGGCCCAGAGCTGTCCTGTTCTGCCCGTCCAGGCCTGCGGCGGCCAGGTCGGCCGCTCGATCTCCTGCAGTGGCCGTCATCGGCCCTACCTCCTCGTCTCGGAAAACGTTCTTGCCGACGGCGGCGTCACGATCACGCTCGTGCTCTCTGTCGAGAACAGGAGCGGCGTCGTCGGAGGCATGCGTCGGCACGCGTCCTGGGACGCGTGCTCGGGCACTGCCATGGGCTCCTCCAGGCCGCGCGCGAACGGGATGTCCCGATTCGATGCGCACGGTGCCGCCACAGGTCTCTCGACCGTTGAGCTGATCATCTCGACCGCTGGGCGGCAGGACACGCCCCTCTTCACGGCGACTGAATGTGATCAGCCGGTGAACGGTGTGTGCTGAGCCACACATGACCATAGGGAGGCGACCCGGGGTCGGCAAGGGGAAGCGAGCCGGAATCAGAATTCGATCATCGTCGCAACGTGGGCTGCACCACCCGTGCGCAGGGGAGACGGTGCCGCAGGCCCTGTCGAGAAAAGTTCCGTGGGCGGCGCGTCGGGGTCGCCCTACCCGTTCGCCCAGGTCTGGGGCGCCGACCGCCCAGGTTCGTCGTGGTGATCTGGGCGGGGCCCGCGAGGGGAAGCTATGGTCACCGCGGGCGGCACCGTCGACGGGGCCACGTGTCCGCCCGGTGGGAGGCCGATCGGACGTGCAGGAGTTCGGGTCGCCCGACACGCTCGCCCGGATCTCCAGCGAGTGCGCGCACGCCGACAGCGTCGAGCTCAAGACCCTGCTGCTGCCGCCGGCGGGGCGAGCGGCCGAAGTGCTGACCGGGCGCGGAGCCCCTACCTGGAGCGTGCGCCAGGTGTACCTGCTGGACACCGACGCCCTGGACCTGGTCCGGGCGGGCGTGGAGATCCGCCTGCGACGCCGGGCTCGCGGTCGCTTCGACCTCGCGGTGTCGGCTCATCGCAGCGGCATCACCTGCGACCGGATACCCCCTCGGGGCGTACGCGTGGAGATCGACGTCGTGCCGGGGGCGATCTGGCAGGACGTCGAGGTGCGCAGGGAGGTCGACTCCGCGGCGGCCGCCGAGGTGATCGCCGGTGTGGTCAAGTCGGGTGAGGTGCTCTCCGCGACCCAGCGTGCCTGGGCGTGCCGCGGTGGCGACGAGGTCGTCGATGACGCCCTGCTCTGGGATCTCAAGGTGCACGGACCGTTGGTGGTCCGGCGGGTCAAGGTCTCGGCGGCTGCGCTGGGCGTGCGCCGCGCGGACCTCGAGCACTTCCGCTTCCCGAGCGGCCGCGAACTGGTGGAGGTGTCGACCCGCTGCTCGCCCGAGGAGGTGGGCGCGACCGCGACCGCGTTCGAGCGGTTGCTCGACGAGCGGGGGGTCGCGGTCGCGCCGGGGTACCGGACGAAGACGTCGATGTGGCGCGAGGAGATCGGGGTCAGCCGAGGGCGCTGAGCGCCGGACCCGACCCCGAGCGGACCTTCGCCCGCCCGGCGCGTCGGCGCTCGTAGTACCGGTAGGCGGCCACCAGGATCGCGGCGCCGAGCGCCACGACGATCAGGGCTCCCGCGGAGTTCCCGATCCAGGCCTCGGCCCGGTCGAAGGAGTCCCCGGCGAAGTACCCGACCAGCACGACCGCGGTGGCCCACGTGCTCGCCCCCGCGGCATTCCAGATCGTGAACCGGCCCAGCGGCATGCGGCTCATGCCGGCCACCAGCGGAACCACGGCCCGCAGGATGCCGACCCAGCGCCCGCAGAACACCGCGATCGGACCGCGGTCGACGAGGAGCTGCTCGCTGCGCTGCCACCGCCCTTCGCCCAGCCAGCGACCGGCCCGGCTCGCCCGCAGCCGCGGACCGCAGGAGCGGCCCATCGCGTAGCCCGCTCCGTCCCCGACGATCGACGCACCGACGGCTACCGCGATCATCACGCGCAGGTCGGCGTGGCCGGTTCCGGCGAGGGCGCCGCCGAGCGCCATCGCGGTCTCCCCGGGGAGGACCAGACCGATGAACGCGGCGGACTCACCGAAGGCCAGCAGGCCGACGACGAGATAGATCGGCCAGCCGTGGACGCCTGCTAGCAGCTCGCTGACCGGTGTCCACCCTCTCGACGCTCGGGGTGCTCGCGCGCCCGGTCACCTCCGGACCCGGGGTGATCGGTCACGACGCTACCGGTCCGGCTCATGCCGGTCGCCGCGCCCCCGAGGCCGGGGGGCTGAACAGATCAGCTATCCGATCGGTCGCTCCTGAGGGGCCGTGGCCGACGGGTCGAGCACGCCCGCCACGGGGTGGGCGAGAGTGACGACGGTGCCGCCGAGAGTGCTGGTCACGGTGTGATGCGCGGCAAGAATCCCGATCATCGACAGCCCGCGACCGCGGGAGGTGGGCTCATCCGTCCGTGGCTGCCACGCCCCGTCGTCGGTCACTGTGATCACCACGTGGGGCGTGGGGTCGAGCGGGTCGGGGGCACCCCCGATGTCGGCGCTCAGCGTCATCGTCCCGGGCTGCTCCGCCGTGGTGAAGGCGTGGTCGCAGACGTTCTCGAGGGCCTCGCTCGTGGCGAGGACGAGGTCGTCGACCGTGTCCGCGTCCAGCCCGGTCTCCCGCAGCCAGGCGGTGAGCCTGCGTCGGAGGACGGCGATGTTCTCGGCGCGCGCGACGGACGACGCGGCAAGCCGGTCGCGGGTCGCCGTCGGGAACTCCGGGAGGCGGGTCGGGTCACTCGTCTCCATGCCCGCTGGAATGCCCGGCAGCGCCGAACGGAAACAACGTGGTGGTACAGGTCTCGGGCTCGAACGACCGTTCGAGCCCCGTCCGCACGCGAACGATCTCCGGCGCCCCTCAGACTCCAGGGCGTTCGGGGACGGTGAGCGCGAGGATCGCGGCGTCGTCGGCGAGACCGTCGCCGAGCGAGGTGAGGAAGTGGGCCAGCGCGTCGACCACCCCGTGTGCGTCGAGTCCCACGAGGTCGGCGACGAGGGACGGCAGCGTCTCGTCGACCATGGTGCCGTCGGGGCGGCGCGCCTCGGTCAGGCCGTCCGTGTGGAGGACGAGGCCCTCGCCGGGACCGACGACCGTGGAGGTCGCGACGAAGCGGGGCTCGGCGAGCAGGCCGACCGGCTGCCCCCCGAGCGTGTCGAGCACCTCGACGTCCCCGCTCCTTCGCATCACCATCCCCGGCGGGTGGCCCCCGCTGGCCAGGGTCACCAGGAATCCGCCGTCGGCCGGCGTCAACAGGCCGAACACCACGGTGCACCAGCCCTTCGCCCCCGAGCTGTGCTGCTGGCGCAGGCCGATGTCGAGGGCGGTGAGAACGGCGGCCGGGTCGTTCTCGTAGACCGCGGTGGCACGCAGCGTGTAGCGCAGGAACGAGGTGACGACGGCCGCGGTCGGTCCCTTGCCGCAGACGTCACCGAGGAAGAACCCCCACCGGTCGTGGTCGAGCGGGAACAGGTCGTAGAAGTCGCCGCCGATCTCCTCCACCGCCGCGCTGTGGTAGTACGCGGCGGCGTCCAGACCCGGGACCCGGGGGAGCGCCGGGGGCAGCAGCGTGCGCTGCAGGGTGGTCGCGAGGTGCTGCAGGCGTTCACGCTCGCCGTCGGCGGCCCGACGGGCCCGCAGCAGCTCTCGTTCGTAGGCCCGCCGGTCCGTGGCATCGAACACGGTCGTCCGCAGCAGCAGTGGCTCGCCGTCCGGCCCAGCCCTCACCACCGAGTTCACCAGGACCGGGAGCCGGTGCCCGTCCGCGGCCACCATGTCCAGCGCCACCGAGCGGACCTCGCCCTGCATCCGCAGCAGGGGTGCGAAATGGGTCTCGTGGTAGATGCGCCCGCCCACCGAGAGCAGATCGGCGAAGCGCAGGTGCCCGACGACGTCGCCGCGTCGACGCCCGAGCCAGCTCAGCAGGGTCTCGTTGACCTTGACGATCTGTCCGTCGAGCAGGGTCGAGAGATATCCGCACGGAGCATGCTCGTAGAGGTCCTCGGCCGTCTCCTCGAGCAGGGGTTCGATATCGGCGGCCGTCCCGTCGTCCGCGGTCACGACCTCGAGGGGACCGAGGACG
>NZ_DASXJS010000141.1:0-4211 GCF_036497245.1 Actinomycetospora sp.
GGCGATGAGCGACGAGGCGGTGATCGTCCGGAACCAGGGGACGATCTTCCTGGGTGGCCCGCCGCTGGTGAAGGCCGCGACCGGCGAGGAGGTCACCGCGGAGGAGCTCGGCGGGGGCGACCTGCACGCGCGCACCTCCGGCGTCGTCGACCACCTCGCCGAGGACGACGCGGACGCGCTCGGGATGGTGCGGGACATCGTGGACACCTTGCCCACGGACCCGCCTCCGCCGTGGGAGCGTCGCGATTCGGTGCCGCCGTCGGTGGACCCGGCCGAGCTCTACGACGTCGTGCCGATCGACGGCCGGTCCGCCTACGACGTCCGCGAGGTGATCTCCCGGCTCGTCGACGACTCGAAGCTCACCGAGTTCAAGCCGGACTACGGGACGACCCTGGTCACCGGGTTCGCCCGGCTGCACGGGCACCCGGTCGGGATCGTCGCGAACAACGGGGTGCTCTTCCGGGAGTCCGCGCTCAAGGGCGCGCATTTCGTGGAGCTGTGCGACCAGCGCGGCATCCCGCTGCTGTTCCTGCAGAACATCACCGGATTCATGGTCGGGCGCGAGTACGAGGCCGGCGGGATCGCCAAGGACGGCGCGAAGATGGTCACCGCGGTCGCCACCACGCGGGTGCCGAAGCTGACCGTGGTCATCGGCGGTTCCTACGGCGCCGGGAACTACGCGATGAGCGGGCGGGCGTACTCCCCGCGGTTCCTGTGGATGTGGCCGAACGCGCGGATCTCGGTGATGGGAGCCGAGCAGGCGGCGACGGTGCTCGGCACCGTCGGGTCGAGCGAGGCGGGGTCGGTGCGCGACCAGTACGAGCACCAGGGCCACCCGTACTACTCGACGGCGCGGCTGTGGGACGACGGCGTGATCGACCCGGCCGACACCCGCACCGTGCTCGGTCTGGCGCTCTCGGCCTGCGCGCACGCCCCGCTCGACGACCCGCGCTTCGGCGTCTTCCGGATGTGAGGGACATGTTCTCGAGTGTGCTGATCGCCAACCGTGGCGAGATCGCGGTCCGCATCGCCTCGACCCTGCGCACGCGGGGCCTGCGCAGCGTCGCGGTCTACACCGACGCCGACGCGGGTGCGCCGCACGTCGTGGGCCCGTCGGCCGCCGACGTCGCCGTGCGCGTCCGCGACTACCTCGACGGCGGCGCCATCATCGAGGCCGCGAAACGGGCCGGGGCCCAGGCCGTCCACCCCGGCTACGGGTTCCTCGCCGAGAACGCCGCCTTCGCCCGAGCGGTGACCGGGGCCGGCCTGACCTGGATCGGCCCGCCGGCCGCGGCCATCGAGATGATGGGCGACAAGATCTCCGCGAAGTCCGCCGTCGCCCCGGCGGGTGTGCCTCTCGTGCCCGGTTCGCACGAGAAGGGCCTCACCGACGCCGAGCTCGCGGATGCCGCGCGCGAGGTCGGCTTCCCGGTGATGCTCAAGCCGAGCGCGGGCGGGGGCGGCAAGGGGATGCACGTCGTCACCCGCGACGCCGACCTGACCGACGCGATCGCCGCCGCCCGCCGCGAGGCCCGCGGCTCCTTCGGCGACGACACGCTGCTGCTCGAGCGGTACGTCACCGACCCGCGCCACGTCGAGATCCAGATCCTCGCCGACGCCCACGGTGGCGTCGTGCACCTCGGCGAGCGGGAGTGCTCGCTGCAGCGACGGCACCAGAAGGTCGTCGAGGAGGCCCCCTCGGCGGTGCTGGACGAGAAGCAGCGCGACGCGATGGGCCGGGCGGCCGTCGACGCCGCGACGGCCTGCGGGTACGTCGGCGCGGGCACCGTCGAGTTCGTCACGAACGCGGACGCGAGCGAGTTCTACTTCCTCGAGATGAACACCCGGCTGCAGGTCGAGCACCCGGTCACCGAGGAGGTCGTGCGCGTCCGCGGTGCCCGGATCGATCTGGTCGCCGAGCAGTTGCGCGTCGCCGCGGGCGAGTCGCTCGGGTACGGCCAGGACGACGTCACCCTCTCCGGCCACGCCGTCGAGGTCCGCCTCTACGCCGAGGACCCGGCCCGCGGCTTCCTGCCGACCGGGGGCCGCATCCTCGCCCTGGACTGGCCACCTCACACGCGGGTCGACGCCGGCGTGGTCGAGGGCTCCGAGGTCGGCAGCGCCTACGACCCGATGCTCGCCAAGATCATCGCCTACGGCCCCGACCGGACGGGCGCGCTCGACCGCCTCGACGCCGCCCTCGCCGCCACCACGGTGCTCGGCGTCGGCACCAACCTCGCCTGGCTGCGGACGCTGCTGGCCGACGACGACGTCCGCGCCGGACGCCTCGACACCGGCCTCATCGGACGGCTCGGGGTCCCGGACCCGACGGTGCCCGCCGACGTCGTGGTCGCCGCGGCGCTCGCGGGCCTGTTGCGCCTGCCCGACGCCGGGGAGGCGGGCGACCCGTTCGACCGGCTCGGCGGCTGGCGGCTCGGCGGCGAGCCCGCACCCGCGCGCTGGACCCTCGTCCCGGTCGGCGTCGAGCGCCCGGAACCGATCGACGTCGCCGTCCGCGGCCGCGCCGAGAACGCCTCCGTCGCCCTCGACGACGGCGAGCCCCTGCCCGCGTCGGCGCACCACGACGCGACCGGACTCGTCGTCACGCTCGACGGTCTGACCCGGCGCTACCGCACGGCCACCACCCCGGACCCCGGTTCTTCCCGTCGCTCCGCTCGCCCAGGTGTCACCTGGCTGGCCCGCGACGGCGGCGCATGGGCGCTCCGCGAACAGACCCGCCTCGCGGCCGCGGGCACTGCAGGGCCCGGCGACGGCGCCGTGGCGAGCCCGATGCCGGGCACCGTCACCGTCGTCGAGGTCGAGATGGACCAGCACGTCGAGGCCGGTCAGCGCCTCGTCGTCGTGGAGGCCATGAAGATGGAGCACGTGCTCACGGCGCCGGTCGCAGGCGTCGTCACGGAGCTGCCCGCGAAGGCGGGGGCCACCGTCGCGCTCGACGCCCCGCTCGTCACCGTCACGCCCGAAGCCGAGGAATGATCATGCAGCTGTCCGAGGAGCACGAGGCCCTGCGCGCGACCGTCGAGGACTTCGCGCAGAAGGAGGTCGCGCCGGCGATCGCCGACTTCTACATCCGCGAGGAGTTCCCCTACGACCTCGTCGCGACCATGGGCGAGATGGGTCTGTTCGGCCTGCCGGTGCCCGAGGAGTACGGCGGGATGGGCGGCGACTACGTCGCGCTGTGCGTCGCGCTGGAGGAGCTCGGCCGGGTCGACCAGTCGGTGGCGATCACCCTCGAGGCCGGGGTGTCGTTGGGGATCATGCCGATCCAGCGGTTCGGCTCCGACGAGCAGAAGCAGCGCTGGCTGCCCGACCTCGCGGCGGGCAAGGCACTGGGCGGGTTCGGGCTCACCGAGGCGGGTGGCGGGTCCGACGCCGGCGCCACGCGGACCACCGCCACCCAGGACGCCGGCGACTGGGTGATCAACGGCTCGAAGGCGTTCATCACCAACTCCGGCACGCGGATCACCTCGCACGTCACGGTCACCGCGGTCACCGACAAGCGGGACGACGGCAAGAAGGAGATCTCGGCGATCCTCGTGCCCTCCGGCACCGTGGGGTTCACCGTCGCGCCGAGCTACTCCAAGGTCGGCTGGAACGCCTCGGACACCCACGAACTGGCGTTCTCCGACTGCCGCGTCCCGGAGGAGAACCTCGTCGGGCAGCGCGGCAAGGGGTACGGGCAGTTCCTGTCGATCCTCGACGAGGGCCGGATCGCGATCGCCGCACTCGCGACCGGCGCGGCCCAGGGCTGCGTGGACGAGTCGGTGCGCTACGCCCACGAGCGCCAGGCGTTCGGCGCGGCCATCGGGACCTACCAGGCGATCCAGTTCAAGATCGCCGAGATGGAGTCCCGCACCGTCGCCGCCCGCCTCGCCTGGCACGACGCGGCCGAGAAGATGGCGGCCGGGAAGTCGTTCACCAAGGAGGCCGCGATCGCGAAACTCCTGTCGAGCAACGCCGCCATGGACAACGCCCGGGAGGCCACCCAGATCTTCGGCGGGTACGGCTTCATGAACGAGTACCCGGTGGCCCGCCACTACCGCGACTCGAAGATCCTCGAGATCGGCGAGGGCACCAGCGAGGTGCAGAAGATGCTGATCGCGCGGCGGCTGGGTCTGTAGGCCGAACCGCCCCGCCGGAACGAACGACTCGTTCGTGCAGCTAGAAGCCACGAACGAGTCGTTCGTTCC
>NZ_DASXJS010000142.1:0-91235 GCF_036497245.1 Actinomycetospora sp.
TGGGCCAGCCGTGAGGCCAGCCTGGCCCGCCGCCGCGAGGCCGTCACCGGCGTCAGCGAGTTCCCCAACCTGGCCGAGCAGCCGGTCACCCGCCCGCCGGCCCCGCCCGCCCCCGGTGGCGGCCTGCCCCGGGTGCGCCGCTCGGCCGCGTTCGAGGCGCTGCGCGACCGCTCGGATGAGATCCTCGCCGCGACCGGCGCCCGCCCCCGCATCCTGCTGGCCGCGCTCGGGCCCGCCGCCGTGCACACCGCCCGCACCACCTTCGCCGCCAACCTGTTCCAGGCGGGCGGCATCGAGCCGGTGCTGAGCGAGGAGGCCGGCGGGACCTCCGGCGACCCGCCCGACTACCAGGCGCTGGCGGCCGCCTTCACCGCCAGCGGCGCCCGGGCCGCCTGCATCTGCTCCAGCGACTCCTTCTACGGCCGCTACGCGGCCGACGCAGCCGCCGCCCTGAAGGCAGCCGGGGCCGACTGGGTGGCCCTCGCGGGCCGGCCGGGCGACCGCCGCGACGCCTACGCCGCGGCCGGCATCGACGCGTTCGTCTACGCGGGCGGCGACGCCCTCGCCGCGCTCACCACCGCGGCCGAGAAGATCGGAGCAGCGCGATGATTCCCGACTTCAGCGCCCTCGGGCTGGACGACTCGCAGGGCCCCTCCTCCCCTGGTGGCCCCTCCTTCCCTGCTGGCAGTGCGGAGCAGTGGCGGGAGGCGTGGCGCCGGGAAACCGGCAAGGACGTCGACGAGGCGGTCTGGGACACCCCCGAGGGCATCGCGGTCAAGCCGCTGTACACCGCGGATGACCTGGCCGGGCTCGACTTCCTCGGCACCTACCCCGGCATCGCGCCCTACCTGCGCGGCCCTTACCCGACGATGTACGTCAACCAGCCGTGGACCGTCCGCCAGTACGCCGGGTTCTCCACCGCCGAGGAGTCCAACGCCTTTTACCGGCGCAACCTGGCAGCCGGCCAGAAGGGCCTGTCGGTCGCGTTCGACCTGGCCACCCACCGCGGCTACGACAGCGATAACCCCCGGGTGTACGGCGACGTCGGCATGGCGGGGGTGGCGATCGACTCCATCTACGACATGCGGCAGCTGTTCGCGGGCATCCCGCTGGACGAGATGTCGGTTTCGATGACGATGAACGGGGCCGTGCTGCCGGTGCTGGCGCTGTACATCGTGGCGGCCGAGGAGCAGGGGGTGCCGCCAGAGAAGCTGGCCGGGACCATCCAGAACGACATCCTCAAGGAGTTCATGGTCCGCAACACCTACATCTATCCGCCGAAGCCGTCGATGCGGATCATCTCCGACATCTTCGCCTTCACCTCGCAGCGGATGCCGCGCTACAACTCCATCTCCATCTCCGGCTACCACATCCAGGAGGCCGGGGCCTCGGCCGATCTGGAGCTGGCCTACACCCTGGCCGACGGGGTGGAGTACCTGCGGGCGGGCCGCAACGCCGGGCTCGACATCGACAAGTTCGCGCCGCGTCTGTCCTTCTTCTGGGGCATCGGCATGAACTACTTCATGGAGATCGCCAAGCTCCGCGCCGCGCGCCTGCTGTGGGCCAAGCTCGTGCACGGCTTCGGCGCGCAGAACCCGAAGTCGCTGTCGTTGCGGACGCACTCGCAGACCTCGGGCTGGTCGCTGACCGCCCAGGACGTCTACAACAACGTCGTCCGGACCTGCGTCGAGGCGATGGCCGCGACCCAGGGACACACCCAGTCGCTGCACACCAACGCCTTGGACGAGGCGCTCGCGCTGCCCACCGACTTCTCCGCGCGCATCGCCCGCAACACCCAGCTGCTGCTCCAGCAGGAGTCGGGCACCACCCGCACCGTCGACCCGTGGGGCGGGTCGGCCTACGTCGAGCGCCTGACCCGGGAGCTCGCCGGCCGCGCGTGGGCCCACATCGAGGAGGTCGAGGCCACCGGTGGCATGGCCCAGGCCATCGACGAGGGCCTGCCCAAGATGCGCATCGAGGAGGCGGCCGCCCGCACCCAGGCGCGGATCGACTCCGGGCGCCAGGCCCTGATCGGCGTGAACAAGTACCCGCTGCTCGGCGGCGAGGACGTCGAGGTGCTCAAGGTCGACAACGCCGACGTGCTGCGCCAGCAGGTGGGGCGGCTGAAGGAGCTGCGCGACGACCGCGACTCCGACGCCGTCGACTCCGCGCTGAACGCCCTGACCAACGCCGCGCAGGCCGCCCAGGACGGCTCGCGCGAGAGCGGCCTCGACGGCAACCTGCTCAAGCTCGCCATCGACGCCGCCCGGGCGCACGCCTCGGTCGGCGAGATCAGCGACGCCCTGGAGAAGGTCTACGGCAGGCACCGTTCGGACGTCCGGACGATCTCCGGGGTCTACCGTGACGAGGTGGGTGAGAACTCCGCGGTCGAGCAGGCCCGCGAGGCGGCCGCGGCGTTCGAGGAGGCCGAGGGTCGCCGTCCCCGCATCCTCGTCGCGAAGATGGGCCAGGATGGCCACGACCGCGGCCAGAAGGTCATCGCGACCGCCTTCGCCGACCTCGGTTTCGACGTCGACGTGGGCCCGCTGTTCCAGACCCCCGAGGAGGTCGCGCGCCAGGCGGTCGAGGCCGACGTGCACGTCGTCGGGGTGTCCTCGCTCGCGGCGGGCCACCTGACCCTGGTGCCCGCGCTGCGCGACGCGCTCGCCGAGCTGGGCGCCGAGGAGATCCTCATCGTGGCCGGCGGCGTGATCCCGCCCGGCGATCACGAGGAACTGCTCGAGAAGGGTGCCGCGGCGATCTTCGGGCCGGGCACCGTCATCGCGGACGCGGCGACGGAGCTGCTCGGTCAGCTGTCGGAGAAGCTGGGACATACGAAGGCCTGATCCGGCTCAGGACACCAGGGCGCGGATGTCGTCGGCGTCGAGGGCGGCGGCGAACGTGGCGCCGTCGTCCATCACGCCGGCGACGAGCGCCTCCTTGCGCTCGGCGAGCGCGCGGACCTTCTCCTCGATGGTGTCCCGCGCGATGAGGCGGTAGGCCATCACGGTGCGGTCCTGGCCGATGCGGTGGGTCCGGTCGATCGCCTGCGCCTCGGTCGCCGGGTTCCACCACGGGTCGAGCAGGAAGCAGTAGTCGGCCTCCGTGAGGTTCAGCCCGAACCCGCCTGCCTTCAGGCTGATCAGGAAGACCGGGGCGTCGCCGTCCTTGAACCCGGCGACGACCTCTCCCCGGGACCGGGTGCTGCCGTCGAGGTAGGCGTACGCGATCCCGGCGGCGTCCAGCGCCCTCCGCACGTGGGCCAGGAACCCGGTGAACTGGCTGAACACCAGCGCACGGTGACCGGCGCCGATGATGTCGTGCAGCTGCTCGACGAGGACGTCGATCTTCGCACTGCCCCCGGACTCGTCGGACTCCCCGATGAGCGCGGGATGCAGGCTGAGCTGCCGGAGCCGGGTGATCGACTGCAGGATCGTGAACCGGTTCCCGTCGACGTCGTCGAGCAGCTTGAGGATCTTCTGACGTTCCCGCTGCAGGTGGCGCTGGTAGATCCGCCGGTGGCTCGGGGTGAGCTCCACCGGAAGGACCTGGGTCTGCTTGGGCGGGAGCTCGGGCGCCACCTGTTCTTTCGTCCGGCGGAGCATCAACGGCCGGACCCGGCGTCGCAGCCGCGCGAGCAGCTCCGCCTCGCCGCCCCTCTCGATCGGCCGGGCGTAGGCCTCCCGGAACCGCTGCGGACTCGGGAACAGGCCCGGCGCGGTGATCGAGAGCAGCGACCACAGCTCCATCAGGTCGTTCTCCATCGGCGTGCCCGTGATGGCGAGCTTGAACGCGGCCGGGACGCGACGGGCGCACTGGTAGACCTTCGACTGCCGGTTCTTGAGGAACTGGGCCTCGTCGAAGAGCACCCCGCCCCAGTCCACGAGCTCGTGCGCCTCGGCATCGAGCCGGAAGAGCGTGTAGGAGGTGACCACCACGTCCGCGCCGGCAATCGCGGTCGCCAGGTCCTGACCGCGGCGGCGGCTCGTGTCGGTCAGGGCGACCACCGAGAGCCCGGGCGCGAACCGCGCCGCCTCGCGCTCCCAGTTCGGGACGACGCTCTTCGGCGCGACGATCAGGAACGGGCCACCGGCCGGTCCGCGCTCCCGGGCGTGGCAGATCAGGGCCAGGGCCTGCACCGTCTTGCCGAGCCCCATGTCGTCCGCGAGAACTCCGCCGAGCCGGTGGCGCCAGAGGAACGCCAGCCACTCGAAGCCCTCGCGCTGGTAGGTCCGCAGGTCCGCGGCCAGCGACGCCGGGACGGGCTCCGGATCCAGCGCCCCGGCCGCGAGCAGGCCGCCCACCTGGTCCTGCCACGCGCGGGCCTGTCGTTCCACGACGCCCAGAGCCGCCAGCTCCTCCCACCACCCGGCCTGGAACCGGCTCAGGCGGATCGGGCCGGACGGATCGTCCTGCAGCGCCCGGGCCTCCTCGATCAGGGCGCGCAGCGCGACCAGCTCCGGCTTCTCGAGCGAGAAGTAGGCGCCGTCGGGCAGCAACAGGTGGGTCTCGCCCTGGCTCAGAGCCGTGATGAGGGCCGCGAACGGGATCTCCCGCCCTTCCACGGTGATGCTGATGCCGAGGTCGAACCAGTCGGTGCCGGTGTCGGACTCGGTGGTCGAGACCCCGATCTCCAGCGCGTCGCCGACCTCGCGGTAGTCCACCGGCTCGCCGGTCCGCTCCACCCGGACGGACCCGGTGTCCTCGAGGACGGGAAGGACCTCCGTCGTGAACGCGACGGTGTCGAGGCCGGTGAGCCGTGCCGCGGCGAGCCCGTGCCGTCCCCGCAGGCCGAAGCGGTCCCAGTCGACCGGCACGTCGTCGAGACCGCGGAGCACCGCTCGCTCGGCTGTGGCGTCGCGGTACTCCTCGGCGGCCCCGGCCTCCCCGGGCGCCGCCCGCACGTCGTTGCCGCCGACGTCGTAGGACCACTCCCAGCTCAACCCGAGCGCGTGGTCGGCCTCGAACGCCGTCCGGAGAACCAGGACGGGCGGGCCGATCTCGGGCGCGGCGAACGAGCCGTCGGACGAGGTCACCGAGCGCAGCTCGGCCAGGCGCCGCCCGAACCGCTCCCGGAACCGGTCGAGCGCCTCGGGCGGGACGGTGATCCCGAGGTCGTCCAGCGCCGCCTGCCAGAGGGCGCGGGGCACCCGGCGGTCGAGACGGGCCAGCCACAGGCGGGACGAGCCGGGGGCCAGCCCCTCCGCCGTGGAGCGGTACACGACCCCGTGGGCGGTGTCCCCACCGAGGAACGCCACCGGCCGGGCGTCCGGATCGGGTCCGTCGTCCCCCGCGAATCGCAGGGCAGGCCGGATGGCCAGCGACTCCCCGTCCGGCTGCTGTGCCGGGTCCTGCTCGGGGTCCCGGGTGACGTCGAGCGAGAGCTCGGCGTGCCGGTAGCGCCCGAGGGGGCCGAGCCCGCGGCGGGCCTGCCGGAGGTCCAGGCCGATGTCGGCCGCTTCGTCGAGCAGGGGCCACAGCCGCTCGCTCGTGAGGGCGGCGAGGTCGATCCGCAGTTCGTCGGACCCGTGTCCGTAGTAGCGGTACGGGGAGAACCCGGTGTCGCCGCGTGCCGCGTGGTGGAGCAGGTAGAGCTCGCGGATCAGAGCCACGTGATCGGGCCGGTGCTCCCGCTGGGCCTGGGGGCGCAACATCCGGTTCCAGAGCAGGCCCCCGTTGACCCAGCCGCTCGACCCCGGCCGCAGCAGGCGGGCGTCGAGGCGCCCGTTCCCGTCGGCCGTGACCTCGATGGCGAGCGCACCGTCGGCCGTCGTCGACCTCGTCGTCCCGGGGAGCAGCGCCTCGAGCGCCGTCTCCCAGGACGGGGGGACGGGAGCCGCCGGGACGGCGCGGGAGTCCTGCGGGCAGGCGTCGAGCGCCGCGGCGGCGACGTGCTTGCACATGTCCCGCACGGGGCACGAGCACTCCCCGTGGACGAGATCGAGGTTCCCGTGCCCGTCGGAGTCGAAGGACACGATCGTCGAGTACACCTGGCCCTGCCCGCCGCGGACGACCGCCCGGAGCTGCATCGCGGCCTCGTGCCATTCGGCGAACAGGACGGCGCCGCCCTGGGCGTACCGCCGCCCGCGGGCGAGGTTCACGACACCGACCGCCCCGGCCACGTCATCGGCCCGGATGCCCGCCACCTGCACGTATCCCGCCACGTCCGACCCCCTGCCCACCGGCGATGGAGCGGACGGTAGCGAGGGGGTCCGACAGTCTCGTCACGTCGAGCGGGACCGGGACGGGCACGGCGTGGCCTACACTGTGCTACAGGCTGCTACAACTGTGGGAGGCGGTGCCATGACCGAGATCGCGTCACGCGAGCTGCGCAACGACACGGCCGGTGTGCTGCGTCGGGTCGAGGCCGGGGAATCGCTGACGGTGACCTCGAACGGGCGCCCGATCGCGCAGCTGGTCCCGGTGCCGCGAACCCGTCGCTCGGGAATGTCACGAGCCGAGCTCATCGATGCCGTCCGTGAGGCGCAGGCCGATCCGGGACTCCGTGACGACCTGCGACGTCTGGCCGGCGACACCACGGACGATCTCGGTCCCATCCGGTGAGCCCGGGGCGGGCGGTCATCGACACGAGCGTGGTGATCGCCTCGGAGAGCGGTCGCGCGCTCGACGAGTCCCGGTTTCCCGAGGACCCGGTCGTCTCGGTGGTCACTCTGACGGAGCTGCAGGCCGGGGTCCTCGCAGCTCCGGATTCCGAGTCGAGGGCCCGGAGGATGGCCACCCTCCAGCGGTTCTCGACCATCGAGGTCCTGGACGTGACCGAGGTCGTGGCGTCGGAATGGGCCCGCCTGCGGGTCCACCTCGCCGAGCAGGGCCGACGCGTCAACGTGAATGATCTCTGGATCGCCGCCAGTGCCGTCGCGCACGGGCTGCCGATCGTGACCCAGGACGACGACTTCGACCCCCTCGACGGCGTGCGCGGTCTCGTCGTCGTCAGAGTCTGAGGAGGCCCCCGTGAGCGACATCGATCTGGCGAAGTACGTCGAGGGCGTCCGCTCCGGCTCGCGGCTGTGGATCGGGCGGGCGATCACCCTCGTCGAGTCCACGCGGGCCGACCACCGTGACGCGGCCCAGGAGCTCCTCGTCGAGCTGCTCCCCGACGCGGGCGGCGCCCGGCGGATCGGGATCTCGGGGGTGCCCGGCGTCGGGAAGTCCACGTTCATCGGGGCGCTCGGCTCGCAGCTCACGGCGTCGGGCAGCAAGGTCGCGGTGCTGGCCGTCGACCCGTCGTCGTCGCGCTCCGGCGGGTCGATCCTCGGCGACAAGACCCGCATGGACGCGCTCGCCACCGACGACGACGCCTTCATCCGGCCCTCGCCGACGGCGGGCACGCTCGGCGGCGTCGCGAAGGCGACCCGGGAGACGATGGTCGTGATGGAGGCGGCGGGCTACGACGTCGTCATCGTCGAGACCGTCGGTGTCGGCCAGTCGGAGACCGCCGTCGCGGAGATGGTCGACTCGTTCCTGTTCCTCACCCTCGCCCGCACCGGCGACTCGCTGCAGGGCATCAAGCGCGGCATCCTCGAGATCGCCGACGTGATCGCGGTGAACAAGGCCGACGGCCCGCACGCCCGCGAGGCCAAGCGCGCCGCCCGGGAGCTGGAGTCGGCGCTGAAGATGCTGCGCGGGGAGCGCGACCCGTGGCAGGTGCCGGTGCTGACGTGCAGCGCGCAGGAGCGGTCGGGTCTCGACGACGTCTGGTCGGCGCTGGTCGGGCACCAGGAGTTCCTCTCCGAGCGCGACGAGTTCGCCGCCAAGCGCGCACGCCAGCAGGTGGACTGGACGTGGCAGATGGTCCGCGAGCGGCTGCTGGGGCGGCTGCGCGACCACCCCTCGGTCAAGGAGATCCGCTCCGAGCTCGAACGGGAGGTCCTCGACGGCGAGCTCACGCCTGCCCTGGCGGCCGACCGGATCCTGGACGCGTTCGGGAAATCTGACCAAGGTTGACCAAGTGACGGCGTAGTCTCGTCGTCGTGACCGACCAGGTGAACGTCTACGAGGCGAAGACGCAGCTCTCGAAGCTGCTGGAGCGCGTCGAGGCGGGCGAGGAGATCGTGATCGCCCGGCACGGCAAGCCGGTCGCGCGCCTCGTTCCGGAGCAGCGGAAGGCGTCGGGCAAGCGACGGCTCGGCACGTTTCCGGGGAAGATCGAATACACCGGTGAGTGGTGGGACGGCGACGATGAGATCGCGGACCTCTTCTACGGCGGTGAGATCGAACCGCCGCGATGAGAGTGCTGCTGGACACCCACGCCGTGGTCTGGGTCCTCCGGGAGCCCGACCGGCTCTCGGACCGGGCTCGTGCCGTCATCGAGGATCCTGGATCCGTGGTCGTCGTGTCGGTCGTGAGCCTGTGGGAGATCGTCACCAAGACGACCGTGGGGAAGATGAAGATCGGTCAGGATGTCCGATCGTGGTTGGCGGACGAAGGCATCGTCGAGCTCCCGGTGACCGGTGATCACACGCGTGCCCTCGCCGACCTACCCCTCCACCACCGCGACCCGTTCGATCGGATGCTCGTCGCTCAGGCACGCCACGAGGGCCTCACCCTGGTGACGGCCGACCGGCGGCTGGAGGTCTACTCCGTGGCGGTCATGCGGGCCGACGGGACGTGAGGACCTCGAGCATCGCGGCCGTGGCGGGGGAGGGCTGCGGCGGGGTGAGCGCCCGAATGCGCCGGACCAGACGCGGGCGCAGCCGTCGCAGCACCAGGCGCCGTCCCATCTGGTGCACGGCGAGGTCCGGGACGAGGGCCACCCCGACCCCGGACTCGACCAGCCCGCTCACCATCGGGAAGTCGTCGGAGTCGAAGGCGACGTGCGGGGTGAACCCGGCCGCGGCGCACATCTCGACCAGCTGCTCGCGGCAGACCTGACCGGAGTCCCGGATCCACGCGGCGTCGCGCAGCGTGCTGACGTCGATCTCGTCGGTCGGCGAGACCCCCGCGTCCTCGAGCGCCGGGTGGTGGGGCGGGAGGGCGACGTTGACGACGTCGTCGAGCAGCCAGGTCGCCGTCAGGCCCTCGGTGTCGACCGACGGGCCGGACGCGACCGTCGGGTCGCTCCCGGTGAGGTAGTCGAAGGTGATCGCGAGGTCGAGCTCGCCCTCGCGGACCAGGTCGGGGACCTCCTCGGGCTCCCGCAGCTCCAGGGAGAGCCGCACTCCGGGGTGGCGTCGGCGGAAGACACCGATCGCCCCCGGCAGCAGCCGGGCGCCCGCGCTCGCGAAGGCGGCCAGGCGCAGTCGGCCTGCGCGCAGCGCGGTGAGGTCGGCCACCTCCTCGTGCGCGCGGGCGAGGCGGGTGGCGACGACGTCGGCGTGCTCGACCAGGAGCGCCCCGGCCTCCGTCGGGACCACCCCGCGGGAGTGGCGGACGAGCAGCGGCGTCCTGACCTCCCGTTCCAGCGTCGCGACCTGCTGCGACACCGCGGAGGGGGTGTAGCCGAGCTCGGTGGCGGCGGCGCTCATCGAGCCGGCCCGGATCACGGCGCGCAGCACGAGCAGGCGGCGCGGATCAAGCATGAAGCTCAGCTTAACGCCGCATCCGTCGATTGTCGCTGGTCGCGAGGCGGGAACGGCCGGAGCATGGGGAGCGTGAAGACGACGTGGAGCGCTCTGACCCGGCTCTGGGAGGAGCAGAAGGAGATCTCGGAGCGGCTCAGCCTGCTCGACCGCCCATGGGAGGAGCGCTACCTCCACTGGGCGTTCGAGGGCGGCGAGTACGTCCTGCACGGCGACCTCATGCCCTCGACGCGGCGGCGCATGTCGACCACGCGGGGCGGCTGGTGCCTGCGCGCCGCCGGGCGTCCGTCGCCGCGCCCGCACCGGTAGGTCCGCGAGCCGGCGAGGTCGCGGCCGGCGAGTGGACCCGCATGGCTACCGCCGCAGCCCTCAGGGTCCACTCGACGATCTCCGACAGGCCTCCGGCCCCCGAAGTGCTCAGGTGACGGCGAGCCCGGCGAGCAGCGCCACGAACGGCGCGCGGCACTCGGCCCGGACCCGCTCGCGGTCCGCGGCCGGGGTGCGCGCGAGCAGCTGACCGGCCGCGCTGAGCATCCCGAACGCGACGCTGGTCAGGGCCTCGCCGCGCTGGGCCGGGATGCGCCCGGCCACCGCGAGCGCGTCGAGCATGTCGCTGACCAGGGCGTAGGAGTACTTCTCCTCGCAGAGGCGCCAGGCGTCCCAACCGAGCGCGAGCGGCGCCTCGCGGAAGACCAGCGTGCCGTACACCGGCTCGGAGCAGGCGAGCAGGAACTGGTCGAGCGCGGCGAGGGCGCCGACCGTCGGATCGTCCTCGGCCACGAAGGCCGCGCGGGCCGCGCCGTTCTCGGCGATCTCGAGCTCGTCGAAGAGCGCCTCGAACAGGCCGGGCTTGCTCGCGAAGTGGTGGTAGATCGCGCCCTTGGTCACCCGGGCGACCGCGGCGATGTCGTCGAGCGAGGTCCGGCCGAAGCCGCGCTCGGTGAACAGCTCGGCGGCCGCGTCCAGCAGGGCGCGCCGCGTCGCCTCGGTGTACTCCCCGCGGCGGCTCTTGACCTCTGGCACGACCCCGGAGCATAGTCCCGGTCAGTCACATACTCTGAGTATGTCTCTGACGGATGGTTCGCGAGAGGTGGTCCACATGTCCTCGGCTCCGGTGTCCACCCCGCCGCGCGCGGCGGCCGGGAAGCCCGTGCGCGGGTCCGCAGCGGTCCCCACGACGCCGGCCCTCGCCGCCCGTTGGGGGCTCTCGCACGGGCTGCTGCGCACCCTGCTCGCCTCCCGGGCCCGCGCAGGCAGCGCCGACGCGCGCCTGCTGCGCAACCCGGCGCTGCAGGCCGAGCCCTGGGAGCACTACCGGGACCTGCGCGCGCAGCGGCCGTTCGCGCAGGCGCCGCTGGGGAGGATCACCGCGCACCACGAGGTCGCGACCGCCGTGCTCCGCAGCGACGACTTCGGTGCGGCCGACCGCGACCAGGTGCTCCCCGCGCCGGTGCGTGCCGGGATGCGGCTGATCGGGCCCCGTCGCTACGCGGGCGTCGACACGCCGCCGTCCATGCTCGTCGTCGACCCGCCCGACCACGCCCGTTACCGCAGGCTCGTCTCGCGGGCCTTCACCGCCAAGGCGGTCGCGGCGCTGCGGACGCGCACCGAGGAGATCTCCGCCGAGCTGCTCGACGAGCTGGCCGGGACCCTCGAGCGCGACGGTGCGGCCGACCTGGTCCACGAGTACGCGGCGCTGGTGCCGGTCACCGTCATCGCCGAGATGCTGGGCGTGCCGCAGGACATGCGCGGGACCCTGCTGACCTGGGGCGACGGGGCCGCGGCGAGCCTGGACATGGGCCTGCCGTGGCAGCGCTACGCCCGCGCGGAGCGCTCCCTGGCCGCCTTCGACGGCTGGCTGCGCGGCCACCTGCGCACGCTGCGGGCCGCGCCGGGCGACGACCTGCTCTCGAAGCTGGTCGGGGTCTCCGACGACGACGGGACGGGTCTGTCCGAGCAGGAGCTCGTCGCCACGTCGATGCTCATCCTGGCCGCCGGCTTCGAGACGACGGTCAACCTGATCTCCAACGGCGCCACCCAGCTCTTCGCGCACCCCGATCAGCGGGCGCTGCTGGCCGAGGACCCGTCGCGGTGGCCGAACGCCGTCGACGAGGTGCTGCGTTTCGACTCCCCGGTGCAGCGCACGGCGCGGATGGCGCGTCGCGACACCGTGGTCGAGGGGGTCCCGGTCGCGCAGGGCGAGATCGTCGTGACCGTGCTGGGCGGCGCCAACCGCGATCCCGCGGTCTTCGCCGACCCCGACCGCTTCGACGTCACCCGCGCCAACGCCAAGGACCACGTCGCGTTCTCCAGCGGCATCCACTACTGCCTGGGGGCGGCGCTGGCGCGCATGGAGGGCGAGGTGGCGCTGCGGGAGCTCTTCACCCGCTTCCCGGATCTCGCGCCTGCCGGGGGAGCGACCCGGCGCCCGACGATCATCCTGCGCGGGTGGGAGACCCTCCCCGTCCAGGCGTGAGGCCGCACAGCCGACACACAGGAGGTCCTCAGCCCGGGCGAATCGGTCGGTGCCAAGGTGGTGCCCATGAACGCGACCCGTGCCGAGCTGCGGCGGCCCGACGGCAGCCCCGTCCGCGCCCTCGTCGTCGACGACGAGCCGACGCTGGCCGACCTCCTCTCCATGGCCCTGCGCTACGAGGGGTGGGACGTCCGCAGCGCGGGCGACGGGCTCGGCGCGGTGACGCAGGGGCGGGAGTTCCGCCCCGACGTCGTCGTGCTCGACGTGATGCTCCCGGACATCGACGGCTTCGAGGTGCTGCGCCGTCTGCGCGCCGACATCCCCGAGGTCCCGGTGCTCTTCCTGACCGCGCGTGATGCCGTGGAGGACCGGGTCGCGGGCATCACCGCGGGCGGCGACGACTACGTCACCAAGCCGTTCAGCCTCGAGGAGGTCGTGGCCCGGTTGCGGGGCCTGCTGCGCCGGGCCGCCGTCGCGACCGCGGTCCGCGGCGACGCGGGCCTCGTCGTCGGGGACCTCACGCTCGACGAGGACTCCCACGAGGTCTTCCGCGCCGGTGCGCAGATCGACCTCACGGCCACGGAGTTCGAGCTGCTGCGCTTCCTCATGCGCAATCCCCGCCGCGTGCTCTCCAAGGCCCAGATCCTCGACCGGGTGTGGAACTACGATTTCGGCGGCCAGTCGAACATCGTGGAGCTCTACATCTCCTACCTGCGCAAGAAGATCGACGCCGGCCGCGCCCCGATGATCCACACCGTGCGCGGCGCCGGGTACGTCCTCAAGCCCGCGGGATGACCGGCCGACGCCGAGGACGGGGAGGCGCCCGATGACCTGGATGCGCTCCCTGCAGGCCCGCATCGTCCTCACCACCGTGATCCTCATGGCCGTGGTGTGCGCGGTCGTCGGCGTCGGCGCGGCACTCTCGCTGCGGCACTATCTGGGCGAGCAGCTCGCCCAGGAGGTCTCGCGCACCGTCGGCTTCGCGGCCAACCCGCCCGACGACGGCACCGGGACGCACGGACCTCCCCCGCCCGACGCCGGCAGCGGCTTCGGCGGCGGGGACGGCACCAGTCGCATCCAGGTGCGTAGCGTCGACGGGCAGGTGGTCTCGGCGTCGACCCTCGGGAACTTCCGGTCCGCCGACCAGGCCCTCGACGCCGAGCAGGTGGCCCCTGTCCTGGCCGTCACCCCGCAGCCCGGCGGGCCGGGTGGGGTCGACCCGGACACCGCCCAGGCGGTCACGTTGCCGAGTCTCGGGACCTACCTCGTCGAGGCCCGTGCGGCGCCCGACGGTTCGGTCGTCGCGGTCGGCATCTCGACGGCGCGGATGGACGCGACCGTCGGCAGGCTGGCGGTCATCGAGATCGTCATCTTCGCGATCGGGGTGGCGGTGGCCGGCGTGATCGCGGCGTTCGCCACCGGCGCCACCCTGCGCCCGCTGCACCGCGTCTCCGCCACCGCGCGCCGGGTCTCGGAGCTGCCGCTCGAACGCGGCGAGGTGGAGCTCGACGACCGCGTGCCGGAGGAGGACGCCGATCCCCGCACCGAGGTCGGGCAGGTGGGCGTCGCCCTCAACCGCATGCTGGGCCACGTCGCGGGCGCGCTCGAGGTCCGCCAGGAGAGCGAGACCCGGGTGCGCCGGTTCGTCGCCGACGCCTCGCACGAGCTCCGCACCCCGCTCGCCGCGATCCGCGGGTACTCGGAGCTGGCCCGGCGCCGCGCCGACGAACTGCCGCCCGAGGTCGCGGCGATGCTCGAGCGGGTGGGATCGCAGACCGAGCGGATGACGCTGCTGGTCGAGGACCTGTTGCTCCTGGCCCGTCTCGACGCGGGCCGACCGCTCGCCCGCGAGCGGGTCGACCTCGCCCGGATCGTCGCCGACGCGGTCGCCGACGCGCACGCCGTGGCGTCCGACCACCACTGGTCGCTGCAGCTGCCCGAGGACCCGGACGAGATCGGGTTCGACGTCGTCGGGGACCCGGAGCGCCTGCACCAGGTCGTCGCGAACCTGCTCGCCAACGCCCGCACCCACACCCCGCCGGGCACCCACGTCGAGGCCGGGCTGAGCCGTCGCGGCGACCGCGTCCGGCTCGAGGTGTCCGACGACGGCCCGGGGATCGCCCCCGACCTGCTCGACCACGTCTTCGAACGGTTCGCCCGCGGCGACACCGGGCGCGCCCGCACCACCGGCAGCACCGGGCTCGGGCTGTCGATCGTGTCCGCCGTGGTCACCGAGCACGGCGGCACGCTGGGCGTCACGAGCGTGACCGGACAGACCTGCTTCGCCGTCGAGCTCGCCGCCGCGGACCGGGGCGGAACCGAGCTGCCCCCGGTCGCCGCGCCTGCGGCGCGGCGGGGCTGATCGCTCAACGCCGGAAGCGCTCGGCGACCTTCGTGGCCGCGTCGGCGACCGCGCGAGCGGCCTTCCCGGTGGTGTCACCCGCGGCGGCCCTGGCCTTGTCCTTCGCCTCGCTCGCGATCTCCCCGGCCCGGTCGGCGGCCTGCTCGAGACGCTCCGCGGGTGACGGTGGCTCGATCGTCGCGTCCGGACCCGGCGTCACGATGGACTCGGCCCCGGAATCGAAGCGCACCCGGTAGGGCGGCCCCTCGCTGCCCAGGACGGCGACGATCGTGCCCTTCCGGTCAGGGGTGTCGACGGTGTTGGCGTGCATGGTGATGCGGTCCCCGACGTTCGCGCTCATGACGATGCCTCTTCCCGACGATGTGGCTGGTAGCGCCCCAGTACCCCGTCACGTCCGGGAGATCACGGTCGTACCCGCACGAAGGGCCCCTCCGGTCGAGGAGATCGACCGGAGGGGCCCTGCGCTTGCGGACGTGCTGCGGGTCAGCCCGCGAGTGCGGGCTCACCCACCGAGAAGGTCAGCTCCTCGCCGCCGGGTGCGACGTCCACCCGGACCGACCGACCCGCGGTGAGCTCGTCGCCGAGCAGCATCGACGACAGCCGGTTGCCGACCTCGCGCTGGATCGTCCGGCGCAACGGCCGCGCCCCGAACTCGGGCTGGTAGCCGTGCTCGGAGAGCCAGTCGACGGCGGGCTCGGCGAACTCGATGCCGATCTCCAGCGACGCCAGCCGGTCCCGCGTCTCGGTGAGCAGCAGGTCGGTGATGGTCCGGAGCTGCGTCGAGTCGAGCCGCTTGAAGACGATCACCTCGTCGATCCGGTTGAGGAACTCCGGCCGGAACGACTCGCGCAGCCGCGGCATGAGCCGCTCCTGCAGCGACCGGTCCGGGTCGCTGGTGGCACCGGCGAAACCGAGCGCCTGGGTGTTCGTCGTGATCAGCTCCGAGCCCACGTTGCTGGTCATGATCAGCACCGTGTTCCGGAAGTCGACCGTGCGGCCCTGGGAATCGGTCAGCCGGCCGTCGTCGAGCACCTGCAGCAGCGTGTTGAAGACGTCCGGGTGGGCCTTCTCCATCTCGTCGAGCAGGACGACCGAGTACGGACGGCGCCGGATCTCCTCGGTCAGCTGCCCGGCCTCGCCGTAGCCGACGTATCCGGGAGGCGAGCCCACCAGGCGCGACACGGTGTGCCGCTCGGAGAACTCGCTCATGTCGACGCGCACCATGCGGTCCTCGTCGCCGAACATCGTCGCGGCCAGCGCCTTGGCGAGCTCGGTCTTCCCGACACCGGTCGGGCCGAGGAACAGGAAGCTGCCGATCGGCCGCTCCGGGTCGCCCAGTCCGGCCCGCGAGCGACGGACAGCCTCGGCGACCGCGCGCACGGCGTCGTCCTGACCGACGACCCGCTCGTGGAGCTGGGCCTCGAGGCCGAGCAGCTTGGACCGCTCGGTCTCGGTGAGCTGGCTGACCGGGATGCCGGTCGAGCGCGAGACCACCTCGGCGATGTCCTCGACGGACACCTCGAGCACTCCACCCTGACCGGAGGTCCGCTCGTGGCGCGCCTCCTCCAGGGCCGTGGTCGCCTGAGCGACCTCGTCGCGCAGCGCGCCGGCCCGCTCGTAGTCCTCGTCGGCGACGGCCTGGTCCTTGTCGCGGTGCAGCGACTCGACCTTCCGTTCCAGCTCACGGGTGTCGGTGTGCGGCGCCTTCGAGCGCAGCCGCTTGCGGGCACCCGCCTGGTCGACGAGGTCGATGGCCTTGTCGGGCAGGAACCGGTCGGTCACGTAGCGCTCGGAGAGCTCCGCGGCCGCGGTCAGGGCCTCGTCGGTGAACCGCACCTGGTGGTGCGCCTCGTAGCGGTCCCGCAGCCCGTGCAGGATCGCGATGGTGTCGGCGACGCTCGGCTCGGGGACCATCACCGGCTGGAAACGGCGCTCGAGCGCGGCGTCCTTCTCGATGGACTGCCGGTACTCGTCGAGCGTCGTCGCACCGACGATGTGCAGCTCGCCGCGGGCCAGGGCCGGCTTCAGGATGTTGCCGGCGTCCATGCCGCCACCCTCGCCGTTGCCGCCGGCACCGACCATGGTGTGCAGCTCGTCGATGAAGACGATGAGCTCGTCGGAGTGCTGCCGGATCTCGTCGACGAGCTTCGTCATGCGCTCCTCGAAGTCACCGCGGTAGCGGGTGCCCGCCACCATGCCGGTGAGGTCGAGCTGGACGATCCGCTTGCCGGTGAGCTGCTCGGGGACGTCGCCCGCGACGATGCGCTGGGCGATGCCCTCGACGACGGCGGTCTTGCCGACGCCTGCCTCACCGATCAGCACCGGGTTGTTCTTGGTGCGCCGGGAGAGGACCTCGAGGGTCTGGTCGACCTCGTCCTCACGACCGATGACCGGGTCCAGCTCGCCCGCCCGCGCCTTCGCGGTCAGGTCGACGCCGAACTGGTCGATGGTGGGCGTGTCGCTCTCACCCTGCTGGGCGCCCTGTCCGGCGCCACCCGGGCGGCCGCCGCTCGACGCCGAGCGCTGCAGCGACTGCGGGTCGACCCCGCGGGACTGCAGGGCCTTGCCGGTCGGGGAGTCGGGGTTGGCGGCGAGCGCCAGCACGATGTGCTCCGGCCCGATGTAGCTCGCCCCGAGGGCGCGCGAGATCTGGTGGGCGTCGAGCAGCGTGCGCTTCGCGGTGGGGGTCAACGTCGGGGCGTCGTCGCTGGCCTCGCTCCGCGGCAGCTGGGCGTCGGCGTACCGGGCCAGGTCCTCGACGTCCGCGCCGGTCCCCGCGATCAGGGCGCGCAGCGGGGGCACGGCCAGGCCGGCCAGGAGCAGGTGCCAGGCGTCCAGGTCGTTGTTGCCGCGCTCGGCTGCCTGCTGGGCCGCCGCACCGACCAGGCCACGGGCCTGCTCGGTCATGAGCGCGGTGATGTCGATCCGCTGATCACCCCGGGCCGACGCTCCACCGAGGAAGCGGGCCAGGAAGTCGTCGAACGGGCCGGACCCGGGTCCGCCGGGACCGAATGCGCTGGTCATGCGTACCTCTCTGGAGGGGTCCTGCCGCCTGCGGCCTGGTGCCTGCGGCGGCTGTCTTGGTCCTCAGCAAACCGGGCCGCGGATTCATTCCTGAGTCGATGTGACTCATGTCTGGCCGTGGCAGGGAAGTCTCGTTCCAGACACTGGACGTCCGATAATCGGCTCTCATCCCGGGTAGGCGAGGGGCATGAGCACTGCCCACGAGATTCACCTCGCCCGCCGGCCCCACGGCTTCCCCGACGCCGCCGACTTCACCCTCGTCGAGCGCGAGCTCCCCGAGCCCGGGCCCGGCGAGGCCGTCGTCGTGAACCGCGCGTTCTCCGTCGACCCCTACATGCGCGGCCGGATGAACGACGTGCCGAGCTACGTCCCGCCGTTCCGGCTGAACGAGGCGATGGACGGCCGCTCGGTCGGCGAGGTGGCGGCGGTGGGACCTGACGTCTCCGAGGTCGCCGTCGGGGACCTGGTCCTGGCCAACCTCGCCTGGCGGGACCGGGGCATCTCGAAGGCCGAGCACCTGCAGCGGGTGCCCGACGTCGCGGGCGTCGACCCGAGGGCCTACCTCGGCGTGCTCGGGGCGCCCGGGCTCACCGCGTGGGTCGGACTGCTGGACAAGGCATCCTTCCGGCCCGGGGACGCCGTCTTCGTCTCCGGTGCCGCCGGGGCCGTGGGCAGCCTCGTCGGGCAGATCGCGAAGGCGAAGGGCGCCTCGCGCGTGGTCGGCAGCGCCGGGAGCGCGGAGAAGGTCGCGTGGCTGACCGGCGAGCTCGGCTACGACGCCGCGTTCAACTACAAGGACGGGCCGGTCCGCGACCAGCTCCAGAAGGCCATGCCCGACGGCCTCGACGTCTACTTCGACAACGTCGGCGCGGACCACCTCGAGGCCGCGATCGCCGTCGCGAACGACCATGCCCGCGTGGCCGCCTGCGGGGCGATCGCGCACTACAACGACACGGCCGACGCCCCCACGCCCGGCCCGAGCAACCTCTTCCAGATCGTGAAGAAGCGCCTCGCGATCCAGGGCTTCATCGTCACCGACTCGCTGGACCGGTTCGCGCCGTTCCTCGAGGAGGTCACCCCTTGGGTAGCCGACGGCCGGGTCCGGTTCGCGGAGACCGTGGTCGACGGCGTGGACCACGCGGTCGAGGCGTTCCAGGGCCTGCTCCGCGGCGAGAACACCGGGAAGATGCTCGTGCAGGTCGGTGGCTGACGTCTCGCCGACCCACCTACGGAACGGGCGCCGCGCGCGGCTCGAGCACGACGTCGACGCGCCCGGGGGCGGCCCGGCGCGCGACCGGGGAGTGCTCGGGCGCGGCGCACACCAGCAGGCACGGGATCGGCGGCACGGCGAGCTCGTAGGCGCCGGTCCCGTCGGTATGCGTCGCGCCGAGCTGGCGACCGTCGTCGTCGACGAGGGTCACGGTCGCCCCCGACAGCGCCGTGCCGCCCGCGGTGCGGACCGTCCCCCGGAGGGTGCGCCGGACGGCGGTCGGGTCCGGCTCGGCCGGGCGCTCAGCGGGATGCGTGAGTGGCCCTATCGGCGTGCTCCCCTGTCCCCGCTCGTCAGGTGAGAGCAATAGGCCATCGCTGCCATCGGCGGGCGCCGTCCCGTGCACGTGGCGGTTCCGCGCGGCGCCGGCCCCCGCGGCGGCGAGTGGCACGAGCAGGACCAGCAGCGTGATGATCGGCGCGGTCCAGCTCCCGGTCGCGTCGTGGATCGCCCCGAGGGCCAGCGGGCCGGCCGCGGCGAGCACGTACCCGACGCCCTGGGCCATCCCCGAGAGCTCGGAGGTGTGCGCGGCGTCGGGGGAGCGCAGCGTGATGAGCGTGAGGCCGAGGCTGATCCCGACCCCCTGGCCCAGCCCGATCAGCGCCATCCACAGCGGCGCGAGCGACCCGGGCGCGAGGAGCAGGCCGAGGAGGCCGACCACCCAGAGCGTGATCAGCAGCGCGACCAGGTGGTACTGGGTGCGGCTGCGGGCGGCGAGCACCGGGGTGATCGCCGAGGTCACCAACGAGCACAGCCCCGCGAGCGAGAGCAGCAGCCCGGCCTCGGTGGCCGAGCGGCCCTCGTCGACGAAGATCGTGGGCGCCCAGGCGGTGAGCGCGTAGAACTGCAGCGACTGCAGGCCCATGACGAGCGTGACCTGCCACGCGAGCGGGTTGCGCCACAGTCCGCGGACGGGGGCCACCGGGGCGGCGGGCGGTGCGGCCGCGGCACGACGCCGGGCGCGGACGACCCACGGGACCCAGAGCACGACCGCGAGCGCCACGAGCACCGCCCACAGCGCCAGCGACGGACGCCACCCCAGCCCCGTCGCGTGCTCGACCGGCACCATCACCGCGGCGGCCAGGGCCCCGCCACCGGAGATCATCGTCGAGTACGCGCCGGTCATCACACCGGTGCGGTGGGGGAAGTCGCGTTTGACGACGACGGGCATCAACGTGTTGCCGATCGCGATCGCGATCCCGGCGAGCAGGCTGCCCGCGAGCAGCGCGGCCAGCGACGGGACCAGGCGCACGAGGATGCCTGCGGTGAGGACGAGCAGCGCCGCCAGCAGTGCGGTCTCGAGGCCGATCCGGCGGGCCAGCCGTCCGGCGAAGGGCGCGAGCAGGCCGAAGCAGAGGACCGGCAGCGTCGTCAGCAGACCGCCGACGGCGCCGCCGAGCGCGAGGTCGTCGCGGATCTGGGCGAGCAGCGGGGACACGGCGACGACGGCCGGGCGCAGGTTCAGGGCGATCAACAGGACCGCGGCGACGAGCACCGCGGTACGGGTGCGGCTCACGTCGGGTCCCCGAGGAGGGCGAGCAGCTCGTCGAGCAGGGCGTCGGACGCGCGCCCGGCGGTCTCGGCGTCGCCGGCGCGGATGGCCTCGACGAGATCGGTGTGCACGTGGAAGAGCGGCGAGCCCACCGCGTGCTGCTCGTCGACGGTGAGCGCGATGGTCGCGCCCAGGGCGTCGCCGAGGTGCTCCAGGAGTTCGGTCAGCACCGGATTGTGGGCGGCGGCGGTGACCAGCCGGTGGAAGGCGAGGTCACCGCGGACGAAGCCGTCGCGGTCGTCGGCGGCGGCCAGCTCGTGCTGGCGCCCGAGTGCGGCGGTGAGCCCGGCGAGGTCGTCGGCGGTGCGGTTCCGGGCGGCGAGGCGCGCGGCCTCACGCTCCAGGCCCCGGCGGACCTCGAGGACGTGGCGGGCGTCGGCGCGGCGGACGTAGCGGTCGAGGGCCGCGCCGAGGCCGCTGGCGGCTCGCACCCAGGTCCCGTCGCCCTGGCGGACCTCGAGCATCCCGGAGTGCGCGAGGGCGCGGACGGCCTCGCGCACCGAGTTGCGGCCGACGCCGAGCGCGGCGACCAGTTCGGGTTCCGGCGGAATCCGCGTGCCCACCGGCCACTCGCCGGAGACGACCATCGTCTCCATCTGGGTGATCACGTCGCCGATGACGCTCGCGCGCCGAGGGGTCTCCAAGGGCACGCAGACATCCTGACATCCCATGTCTGTCGGCGCTCGTTCCGGTGGGCCCGGTCACCGGGGATCAGGAGTGGTGCTTCGGCGCCGCGTGCTTCGCGCCGTGGTGCTGGGACGAGGGCGGAGCGCCCGCGGTGTCGGCGACCGAGCGCAGGTCGAACGACACGAAGTCGCGGCTCGAGGTCTGCAGGTAGTGCTGCGCGCCGACCTGCTCACCCGGGAAGAGCTGGAACGCGTCGGGTCGCGCCTGGCCCGTCGGGTGGAAGTACGCGCCCGACACCCACGCCGGGTTGATGTCGAGCTCCATCCCGCGCACCGCGCCCGCCGAGCGGAGGATCTCGCCGAGGGTGCACACCGACAGCGCCGGACCGGCGACGTAGACCTCCGCGCCGCTCGCGGTGACGCCGAACCCGGACCGGTTGATGTAGGCCGCCTGGCCGACGGTGGAGCCCCACTCGGCGGTGCCACCGGTCGCGCAGGTCGGGTTCACCACGCCGTGGTCGACCAGGGGGATCAGGTTCTGCCGGACCGCGGCGACGTCGGGGGACATGCGCACCTCGCTGCCCCACGCGCCCACATCGGCCGCCCCGTTCCTGTCGATCACCAGGCTCGCCGCCCCCGGCACGAGCGGCCGGGCCTCGCGGCCGTCGAGGTACCAGCCCCCGTGGCTGTCGCCCTGCAGCCGGAAGCCCGCGGAGAAGGCGCTGACGACGGTGCGCTGCTCGGTGGTGTCGACGGAGGTGGGCACCGACCAGTCGCCGCCCGGGTCCTCGGTGCCCGGGTGCAGGACGCCCCGCACCAGGGTCGGGTCCATCCACAGCACGCCGACCAGGAACGACGTGTGCGCCGGGTCCGGGCGGACCGTCGTCAGCCGCACCGCGTCACCGCGCGGGGTCGAGACGACGGGCTGCCACTGGCCCTCGCCCGGCAGCGGCGGGACGCCGGCCGGGGCCGGTAGCGGCCCGGGCGCGGGGTTGCCGCCGGGGTGATCGGCCACCGCGCCGTTCGCGAACGGGATCCCGCCCGAGGGAGCGCCGCCCGTCGCGGGCTGGTCCAGGTCGTACTGGCGCGCCTCGGCCCAGGTCACGAGCGGCCCGAGCCCGTGGTCGCGGCCCCACTCCGCCAGCCGGGCCGCCACGGTGTCCGACCCGGGCCGGGTGAGGGCGTGCACCAGCGACGGGGTCGCGGCCGCGGCGAGCACGAGGAGGACGACGGCGAGCGCGGCCGCCGTGCGCAGCAGCCACGGCGAGCGGAGCCGTCGGAATCGGCGGGGCCCGTCCTGGACCGGGATCGCCGTCGTGTCCTCGTCGGTCCCGTCGTGGACGGTGGCACCCGCGACGGTCGCGACGGGGACGGTGCCTGCGGCCGGCGGGCCGTCGTCGGCGGGCTCGACGGGGACCGTGTCGGACCCGGTGTCGACGCTTTCGGCCTCACCGGGGTCGGCGTCCGCGGGCTCGGTGTCTGGGTTCCCGGTGTCCTCGGCCTCGGCCTCGGCGTCGAGGCTCTCGATGTCGAGACTTTCGGTGTCCGTGGGCCCGGCGTCCGTGGGCCCGTCCTCGGCCTCGGCCGACGGGGTCTCGTCCTCGCGGGTGTCGACCGCGGGAGTGGCGACGGTGGGCCCGTCCAGCGCGTCCTGGTCCGCGGCCGAGGGGTCGTCGTCGGGGACGTCGACCCGCTCGGTCGGTCCGGTGTCCGAGGACGCCAGGGCGGACGAGGGATAGGGGGCCACGACAGCTCATCGTCCACCTGACCTGCGGCGTGACCGTGAAGCACCCCGCCATGTGGGTGTCCTCACCGACGCCTTCGGCCCGGTTCGTCCCGGGTTGTGACCGAAGCTCCCGGGTTCCCTGACCAAGATCGCGAACCGTGTGAGGAAACCCCCCGAGGACCGAACGGTCCGTCACAGCGATCGCGATCATGCTTGGCGGCCCCGGGGCCCGTCGGCGCGGACGTCGTGATCACGTTCCGGGCCACCCGCCGGCAGACGAGCGAAGGGCCCCTCCGGTCGAACAGATCGACCGGAGGGGCCCCTCGCTCGGGACGGAGAACCGCGCGCTACGCCGGACGGACCGTCAGCAGCAGGTGGTCCTTGCCCTTCTTCGAGCGCAGTGCCGCGTCCCAGCCGTCCTTCGTCGCGGCGGTGTACAGGTACGCCGTCGACGGCGTGCGCAGCGGCGAGCGGAACACGGCGTCCACGGTCGACGCCGGGTCGTAGCGCCCGGACAGCGCCGCGAGGACGCGAGCCTTCGACCACATGCCGTGCGCGATCGTGCCCGGCATCCCGAAGGCCTTCGCGGCCAGCGAGTTGATGTGGATCGGGTTCACGTCGCCCGACACCGAGGCGTAGCGCCGCCCGATGTCGCCCGGCACCGTCCACACCGCGTGCGGCCGGTCCCCGACGGCGGGTGCCGGTTCCGGTGGCGCGGCGTCGACGGCATCATCGGCCGAGGCGCCGCGCACGAAGTACGTCGAGCGCGAGCGCCACGTCCCGGAGCCGTCGCCCGTGTCGATCGTGGACACGAGGTCGACCTGGGCGCCCTTGGGGTGGGCGACCAGCCGCTCGGCGTGGACCGCCAGCCGCAGCGGCTCGCCCACCTCGAGCGAGCGCCGCTGGGTGATGACGTTGCGCAGGTGCACCATGCCCGGCGCGGGCAGGGGGAACTCGCGGTCGGTCATCAGCCGCATCTGCAGCGGGAACGCCAGCATGTGCGGGTAGGTCGGCGGGACGTCGCCGCCGACCCGGAACCCGCACACGTGCGCGTAGTCGGCCACCGCGTCGGCGTCGATCGTGGCGCCGGCGAGCTCGAGTGTGCGGTCGGGCAGCGCGTGGCCGCCCGAGCGCGCGGTGAGCAGTGCCCGGCCGTACAGCGCGCCCAGCGAGGGCGGTGCGTCCAGCGTCTCGGTAGCCACCTAGGCCCCCAGCAGGTTCTGGCCGCAGACGCGCAGGACCTGCCCGTTGACCGCGTAGGAGGCGCCCTGCGCGAAGTAGGCGATGGTCTCCGCGACGTCGACCGGCAGTCCGCCCTGGGTGAGCGACGACAGCCGCCGACCGGCCTCGCGGGTCCCCACCGGCATCGCGGCGGTCATGTCGGTCTCGATGAACCCGGGCGCGACCGCGTTGATCGTCGCCTTCTTCCGGGCCAGCAGCGGTGCGGTGGCCTCGACGAGACCGATGACGCCCGCCTTCGACGAGCTGTACGACGTCTGGCCGCGGTTGCCCGCGATGCCCGCCATCGACGAGACGGTGACGATGCGACCGCCCGGGTGGAACCCGAGGTCGTCGGACGAGGACATGAGGACCTCGTCGATCGCGAGCTGCGCGTTCAGGTTGACGTCGATCACCGAGTTCCAGCGGTCGGTGTCCTGGTTGGCGAGCAGCTTGTCGCGGGTGATCCCGGCGTTGTGCACGACGATGTCGATCCCGCCGTGGCGCTTGGCGTGCGACACGATCGCCTCGCCGGCGCCGTCGGAGGTGATGTCGAGCTGCAGCGCGGTCCCGCCGACGTCGTTGGCGGTGCGGGCCAGCGCGTCCCCGGCGGAGGGGATGTCCACGCAGACCACTTTCGCGCCGTCCCGGGCGAGGGTCGTCGCCACGGTGCGGCCGATGCCGCGGGCGGCACCGGTCACGACGGCGACCTTGTTCGCCAGCGGCCGGTCCCAGTTGGTGCCCGACGACGAGCCCGCGTAGCCCGGGACGGTGCCGACGTCCACCCGCTGCCCGTCGACGAACGCCGAGCGGGAGGAGAGGAAGAAGCGCAGCGTCGACTCGAGGTCGGCGCCGACAGCTTCTTCGGCGACGTGCACGAGGTTGACCGTCGCGCCGTAGCGGGCCTCCTTGGCCGCGGAGCGCACCAGGCCCTCGAGGGAGCGCCGCGCGGCGCGGACGGCGGGTCGGTCGGCCTCGGCGGGGACGTCACCGATCACGAGGATGCGGCCGGACGACCCGACGCGACGCATGCACGGCGAGAGGAACTGCTGGATCGCGGCGAGGTCGGCCGGCGAGGACAGGCCGGTCGCGTCGACGATCGCGGCGGCGACCTTGGAGGTCGACGAGCCGCCGCCGATGGGGGCGTTCGGGTCCTCGTGGACCTCGACGCCCGCCTCGGTCAGGACGGCGCGCACCCCCTTCGCGACGCGTCCGTTCGCCGTCGCCGAGCCGAGCAGCGCCGCCCCGGAGAGCAGCGGCTGACCGGGCTCCCAGCGCCGCAGCTTCGGCACCGGGGGGAGCCCCACGTTGCCGGCGATCGCCTTGCCGACGCCGGAGTTGACGAAGTCGGAGTACCAGTCGTGCGACATCTCTAGCTGTCCTTTCCGGATCCGGGCCGCTTCACGCCTCGAGGATGGCGACGACGCCCTGGCCGCCCGCCGCGCAGATGGAGATCAGCCCGCGGCCGCCACCCTGGGCGTGGATCGTCTTCGCCAGCGTCGGCACGATCCGGGCCCCGGTGGCCGCGAACGGGTGCCCGGCCGCGAGCGACGAGCCGTGCACGTTGAGCTTGGCGCGGTCGATCGAGCCGAGCGGGGCGTCGAGGCCGAGGCGCTCCTTGCAGAACTGCGGGCTCTCCCAGGCGGCGAGCGTCGAGAGCACGGTGGAGGCGAAGGCCTCGTGGATCTCGTAGTAGTCGAAGTCCTGCAGCGTGAGCCCGTTGCGCTCGAGCAGCCGCGGCACCGCGTACGCCGGGGCCATGAGCAGGCCCTCGTCGCCGTGCACGTAGTCCACGGCGGCGGTCTCGGCGTCGACGAGGTGGGCGAGCACCGGCAGGCCGCGCTCGGCCGCCCACTCGTCGGAGGCGAGCAGCACGGTGGCTGCGCCGTCGGTCAGCGGCGTCGAGTTGCCCGCCGTCATCGTCGCCTCGGCCTTGTCGCCCCCGGCGGGGAAGAAGGCGGGCTTGAGCTTGCCGAGCTTCTCCACGGTCGAGTCGGCGCGCAGGTTGTTGTCCTTGGTGAGCCCGAGGTAGGGCGTCATCAGGTCGTCGAAGAACCCGTCGTCGTAGGCCCGGGCGAGGTTCTGGTGCGACAGCGCGGCGAGCTCGTCCTGGGCGGTGCGCTCGATGCCCCAGTGCGCCGCGGTGATGGCGGCGTGCTCGCCCATCGCCATGCCGGTGCGCGGCTCCCGGTTGGCGGGGATCTCCGGGACGATCTGGTGCGGGCGCAGACCGGCGAGGGCCTTGACGATGCCCGCGGTGGACTTCGCGCGATTGGCCGCCAGGAGCACCTCGCGCAGGTCGTCGTTCACCGCGATGGGGGCGTCGGACGTGGTGTCGACACCGCCCGCGATGCCGACCTCGACCTGGCCGAGAGCGATCTTGTTGGCAACGAGGATCGCGGCCTCGAGGCCCGTTCCACAGGCCTGCTGAACGTCGTAGGTGGGGGTGGCGGCGGACAGGCGCGAACCGAGGACGGCCTCACGCGTGAGGTTGAAGTCCCGGCTGTGCTTGAGCACGGCGCCGGCGACGACCTCCCCCATGCGCTCGTCGGTCAGCCCGAAGCGGGCGACGAGACCGTCGAGTGCCGCGGTGAGCATGTCCTGGTTGGAGGCGCGCGCGTAGGCGCCGTTGGAGCGGGCGAACGGGATGCGGTTGGCACCGACGACCGCCGCGCGACGGGGGCTGGCCACTGGTTCCTCCAGGGGTGCTGGGCTTGGTTACTCGAAAGTAGCAGGTACCGTGAGTGCCGTGAGCCGTCGTTCGCAACGTCACGAGGACGAGGGGCAGGGCCGTCGCGACGGAGATCGTCGTGGCCGTCCGGGCTCCCCGTCCGATGCAGCTGCGGCCGGCGCCCCGCTCGGCGACGGTGCCGGAGCGGATGGAGCTGACCAGGACAGTGCCCCGCCGCCACGCCGTGACAAACGTTCCAGCCGGTGGGACGAGCACCGGCGGGAGCGGCGCAAGGAGCTGACCCTCGCCACGATCGTCGCCATCCGCGCCCACGGCGCGGACGTCGGCATGAGCCAGGTCGCGGCGCAGGCGCGCACCTCCAAGACCGTGGTCTATCGCCACTTCGCGGACAAGTTCGACCTGTACCAGGCGGTCTGCGAGCGGGTCGGCGCCGTCATCGTCGGCCAGGTCCAGGAGGCGATGCGCCAGGCGGGCCCGCCGGAGAAGACCCTGCTGGCCGGGGTGGACGCCTACCTCGGGCTCATCGAGGCCGACCCCGACATCTACCGCTACGTGATGCGCCCGCCGGCCTCCGAGCGCTCGTCGTCCTCCGGGGGCCCGAACGATTTCGTGGGCGACCTGACGTCGTTCATCGGCGACTTCGTCGGCGAGATCATCTCGACGGAACTGCATCGCCAGAACCGCGACGCGACCCCGGCCACCACCTGGGGGCACGCGCTGGTCGGCATGGTGCGCTCGGTGGGCGACCACTGGCTCACCGTGCGCCCCGAGGTCTCCCGCGAGACGATCGCCGGCGAGATCGCCGACCTCGCATGGGCCGGGCTCTCCCGCACCGTGAACGAGGCCGTCGCGTCGGCCTAGTCGTCAGAAGACCCGAGCGCTCACCCGGACGGCGTCGTCCGGCGCCCACCGGCGTGTCCAGGGTGACTCCCGTGGGAATCGCTGCCGTGACCATGAGCACCGCGTCGACGGGCTGACCAGCGGAATGTCGTTCCTACTCGCGGGTAACCTCGTCTCGACGGCGGTCGTCCGACCGTCGCCATCCCCGCCTCCCGGGAGGTCCGGACCGTGACCGCCAGCACACCCCTCGACCCAGGATCGGTCACCCCCGCGGCCGTCGTCGCCGTCCGCCAAGCCCTCGACGGACGCTGGTCGGCCGTCCGCGAGGAGATCCGTGCCCGCGACGACTTCGCCTCGCTGCGCGTCGCGCCCGGCGCCGACCCGGAGACCTACCGCGACCGCGTCTGGGAGATGCTCGGTCAGCTGGCCGCGGACGGGCACGCCCTGCACGGCTTCCCGACGTCGGTCGGCGGGCACGGCGACATCGGCGGCTCCGTCGTCTCGTTCGAGATGCTCGCCTTCGCCGACCTGTCGCTGCAGGTCAAGAGCGGGGTGCAGTGGGGGCTGTTCGGCGGCGCGATCCAGGCCCTCGGCAACGCCGAGCAGCACGCGCGCTACCTGCCGTCCGTGATGGACCTGAGCCTCCCCGGCTGCTTCGGGATGACCGAGACCGGCCACGGCTCCGACGTGCAGTCGGTGCACACCACCGCCACGTACGACCCGGCCACCGGCGAGTTCGTCATCGACACCCCGACCGAGTCGGCACGCAAGGACTACATCGGCAACGCCGCCCGTGACGGGCGCATGGCCGCGCTGTTCGTGCAGCTGTGGACCGCGCCCGCCGGCCAGGAACCCCAGCGGTACGGGGTGCACGCGCTCCTCGTCCCGCTGCGTGACGACGACGGCACCGTGCTGCCGGGCGTCGAGATCACCGACGACGGGCACAAGGAGGGCCTCAACGGCGTCGACAACGGACGCCTGGCGTTCCACGGCGTGCGGGTGCCGCGGGCGAACCTTCTCGACCGCTACGGCACCGTCGCCGCCGACGGCACCTACTCGAGCTCCATCGAGAGCGAGAACCGCCGCTTCTTCACCATGCTCGGCGCGCTCGTGCGCGGTCGGATCAGCGTCTCCGGCTCGGCGGTCGGCGCCGCGATGCTCGCGCTGACCATCGCGATCCGGTACGGCGAGGTGCGCCGCCAGTTCTCCGCGCCCGGCGGCGACGGGGAGATCGCCGTCCTCGACTACCTCGCCCACCAGCGGAAGCTGCTCCCGCTGCTGGCGCGCACCTACGCGCTGCGCTTCGCCCAGAACGAGCTGGTCGAGATGCTCCACGACATCCAGACCACCCGGGAGGCCGGCGGCGACGTCGACGAGAAGCGCCAGCGCGAGCTGGAGTCCCGCGCGGCCGGGATCAAGGCGCTCTCCACGTGGAACGCCACCGAGGTCATCCAGGTCTGCCGGGAGGCCTGCGGCGGGCAGGGCTACCTGTCCGAGAACCGGCTCGGCGCGCTGCGTACCGACACCGACGTCTTCACCACCTTCGAGGGCGACAACACGGTCCTGCTGCAGCTGGTGGCCAAGGGCCTCATCTCCGGGTACGCCGACGACTTCGGCAACCTCGACACGCTCGGCACCATCCGCTTCGTCGCCGACCAGGTGCTCGACTCGGTCGCCGAGCGCACGTCCCTGCACTCCCTCGCGGAGCGGCTGCGCGGCGCCGCGGGCGGGGACGACGACGAGGTCCTCGACAGCTCCTGGCAGATCAAGCTGCTCGACGACCGTGAGGAGCACACGCTCGACTCGCTCGTGCGCCGACTGCGCCCGGCGCGGGGCAAGGGCGTCAGCGCGGAGCGGGCATTCGAGATCTTCAACAGCACCCAGGACCACCTGCTGCGCGCCGCACGCAGCCACCTCGACGGGCTCGTGCTGGACGCGTTCAACCGGGCCTGCGAGGGCCAGCAGGACCCGGCGGCGCGCTCGCTCATGCGCCAGGTCTGCGACCTCTACGCGCTCTCGGTGATCGAGACGGACAAGGGCTGGTTCCTCGAGCACGGCCGGATCTCCGCCTCGCGGGCGAAGGCCGTGACCGCCGAGGTCAACCGGTTGTGCCAGAGCCTGCGCCAGCACGCCCGCGCGCTGATCGACTCGTTCGGCATCCCGGAGGAGTGGATCGGCGCGCCCATCGCCGTCGGCGAGGAGGCGCGGCGCCAGGACGAGGCCATCGCCCACGCGGGCTCGGGGGCGCATACCGCATGACGGGGGCTCACGACGGGTGAAGTCGAGCGTCCCGGGTGGTAGAAGATGCGCACGCATCCGAGAGAGGACGTCGACGTGAGCGCACCGGGCGAGGGCTACGGCCAGTGGAACACGGGTGCGCAGGCGCTGCCGCCACCGAAGCCGAAGAACGGCATGGGGGTCGCCGCCCTCGTCTTCGGCATCCTGGCCGTCCTGACGTTCTGGCTCCCGATCGTCGGCCTCGTGCTGGGTCTGATCGCGGTGGTCTTCGGCGTGGTCGGCCGCGGGCGCGTCCGGGCACAGCGGGCGACGAACGGCGGGATGGCGCTGACCGGGCTGATCCTCGGCCTGCTCGTCTTCCTGGTGAACGCCGTGCTGTCGATCGCGCTGTTCCTGTTCGGCTTCGCCTTCATCAACGTCGGCGGCGGCAACACCCTCGAGCAGTTCCAGCAGTGCATCAGCCAGGCTCGCAGCGCCCCGAACCCGGCGGCGGTCCAGCAGGCGGCGGAGCAGTGCGCCGGGCAGTTCGGCCAGCAGCTGCCGTCGGTGACCGGCGGCCAGTAGCCGGGCCCGTCGGGCGTCGTGGTGGGTGTCCGAACCGGGCGATGAGCCGCCTCGCGGCGCGTGGCACACCAGGGCTTCAGCCGAACGATCGTCCCTGGCGGCTCTTATTACTGAGACCCGGGGGCACATGGCGCCCGGTCCGGACGCCCCATTCAACTACACGACCCGTCGTGATGTTCCTGGACCGCCGCAGAAATTCTGCGTAGCCCGGATCATCGGCCGGCGGGCACCACCGCGAGACCGTCGCGGACCCGGCGCAGTGGCGTGTCGGACGGGCTGTTGACGACGGCGAGGGCGCCGCCGGCCGGGCGGCGGACCATCTGGGTGGAGCCGCCGCCGTCGAGGGCGACCGCCTGCGGGTAGCCCAGATCGACCACGAGCCGACCGAGCTGCGCGAGGGTCGCGCCCACGCTCGTCTGCTGCCTGCCGTCCACCGCGATCAGCGCCAGGGAGCGGCCGTCCGCGGACAGGCCGACGGCGGTGCGGGGTGCGCGCTCGGTGTCCTGCAGTCCGGGCCACGGCGCCCCGCCACGGACGAGGGGCAGCGCCCCCAGCGCGGTCCGCAACGGCGGTGAGCCCGCCGCACCCAGCGCCCAGTGCGGCGTCGCCCGGTCACCGACCCGCAGGGCGCGCAGGCGCCCGGCGCCCGCGTCGCGCCCGACGAGCGCCACCGCACCACCCGGGACCGGCCCGGTGCCCACCGGCCCGGTCGCGGCCACCCGCCCGTCGCGCACCAGCACCTCGACGGCGTCCGCGCTGCACGGGGCCTTCGCGTCGGTGTCGGATCCGCAGACCGTGCGCGAGCGCGGGAACCCGCCCCACGCCGGGGTGAACGCCGCGACCCCGCCGACCGGCACGACGTAGGTGTTGAGGCCGGTCAGGCCGACCGCGCCCGCCGAGGCGTCGACGGCCCCGGAGAAGCGCGCGGTGTCGATCCGCGCCGCACCGGAGCGGTCGATGCCGAGCACGGTGTCGGGGTCGGAGCCGGGCGGCCCCGGTGGGGCGGGCCTGCGGCCGGGGACGACGGCGGAGGTGATCGGCACGCCGTCGGCGAGCTCGACCCCGACGGGCGCCCCCGTGCCGCCCTCGTCGAAGAAGTCGCCGTTGACCGCGCCGATGGCGCCCGCCCGGCCCGCCAGGTCGGGCACCGTCGCCGTCGCGGTGACGACGGGCGAGCGGAGCAGCGCCATCGCCACCTTCCGGTTCCGCAGGTCGACCCGCACGACGTGGCCGTGCACCCGGCCCGCGGCCTGTGTCGTCGTGAACTCGCGGTACTCGGTGCCCGGCACGTCGTCGGCGGCGCGTGGCACGAGCACCTGGTCGAGGATCCGGCCCGGCGGCGGGGGTCCGGGCGGCGGCGGGCCGGCGAGCGCGCTCGGCGCGACCAGCAACGCCGTCGCCAGTGCCGCCAGCGCGCCGGCGAGGGGCCGTACCGCCCGCATCGGTCTCCCCTCGTCCCACGGTCGTCGCGGGCGGAGGGTTCCTTGATCGGGCGACACCGGGATGCGTGCGGCGGGCGCGCCGAGCAGAGTCTCCCTCGTCGGGTGACGTGGCGGACCTCACCAGGTAAAGGGAACTCAAAGCGCATCCCATTCGTCGTCAAGGGGAGCACCGCGACCGGGCTCCGCGTCGACGCGGCCGGAGCCCCGAGGAGGACAGCGTGACGGTCCCGTTCTGGGTCTGGGCGGCGACGATGGCCGGGATCGTCGTCCTGGTCGCCGTCGACATCTGGCACGCGCGATCGCCGCACGAGGTCAGCTTCCGCGAGGCGACGCTGTGGTCGGTGATCTACATCGTCGTCGCGATCGCGTTCGGCGTCGGCCTGTGGGTCTTCATGGGGTCACAGCCCGCCACGGAGTACTTCGCCGGGTGGCTGGTCGAGAAGAGCCTCTCGGTCGACAACCTGTTCATCTTCGCGGTCATCCTGGGCCAGTTCGCGGTGCCCAAGCGCCACCAGCAGAAGGTGCTGCTCTGGGGCGTCATCGGGGCTCTGGTGATGCGCGCGATCTTCATCCTCATCGGCGCCGCGGTGATCTCGGCGTTCGCGTTCGTCTTCGTGATCTTCGGGCTGTTCCTGATCTACACCGCGTACGGGCTGATCCGCTCGCACGGTGCCGGGCCGAAGGACATGAGCGACAACGTCGCCGTGCGCCTCACCCGCAGGCTCGTCACCGTCCACGAGGAGGACACCGCGGAGGGCGACGCGCACGACGGGCGGCTGACCCGCCGGATCGGCGGCCGCTTCGGGGTCACCCCGCTGTTCATCGCGGTCGCGGTGATCCTCTCGGTCGACCTGGTGTTCGCGCTCGACTCGATCCCGGCGATCTTCGGCATCACGCAGAACGCCTACCTGGTGTTCACCGCGAACGCGTTCGCCCTGCTCGGACTGCGTGCCCTCTATTTCCTGCTGGTCGGGCTGCTCGACCGCCTGGTGCACCTGTCCTACGGGCTCGCGTTCATCCTCGCCTTCATCGGCGTCAAGCTGATCCTGCTCTACCTCCACGAGGACGTCTCGACCTCGATCCCCGAAGTGCCGACCTGGCTCTCGCTCGTGGTGATCGTGGCGACGCTCGCGGTCGTGACCGTCACCAGCCTCGTCTCGACCCGTGGTGGGAAGGCCCGTGACGACGCGCCCGCCGAGCCCGCCGGGTCCGGCTCGACGGACCGCCCGGCCGAACCCGCCCCGGAGCACGGGCCGGCCGTGACAGGCTCGGAGCATGACGGCACCGGGAGCCCGACGCGCCGACCGTGACCGCGACCCGGCCGGGCGGGCCCGCAACGCCCGTCCACGCGACGCCTCCGGCCGGCCCCTCCCGCCGGGGGAGTCCGGGGTCGAGCGCGTCGACGAGGACGTCGTGCTCCCTCCGTCGGAGTCCCTCGCCGAGGCCCAGCGGCTGCTCGACGGCGGCTATCCCTTCCACGCGCACGAGGTCCTCGAGGGGGCATGGAAGTCGGGTCCCGACGACGAGCGCCCGTTTTGGCAGGGCCTCGCCCAGCTCGCGGTGGGGCTGACCCACGAGCAGCGCGGCAACCGCCGGGGCGCCGCGTCGCTGCTGCGCCGCGGCGCGGACAACGTCACCGAGGGCGCCGCGACGGGGACCGGGCACGGCGTCGACGCCGCGCGGCTCGCCGCCTGGGCGCAGCAGCGGGCGGACGCCGTGGAAGCGGGCGAGGAGGTCGGCGCGGGCGGGCCACCCCGGCTGCGGGACTGACGCCGGGCCGGCCCCGTTTCGTCGGCGCGTGACCCCGGGCACCCGGACCCGCCATCCGCACCGACCCTCCCGAGGAGGCCCCCGTCATGGCGAACGAGCTGTCCGGCAAGCGCATCGCGATCCTCGCGGCCAGCGGCGTCGAGCAGGTCGAGCTGACCCGCCCGCGCCAGGCCGCCGAGGACGCGGGAGCCACGACCACCCTCGTGTCCGTCGACACCGGCGAGATCCAGGCGATGAACGCCGACATCAACAAGGGCGACACGTTCGCCGTGGACGCATCGATCGATGCCGTCTCCGCCGACGACTTCGACGCGGTGATCCTGCCCGGCGGGACCTGCAACCCGGACACGCTGCGCCAGAACGCCGACGTGATCGCGTTCGTGCAGGCCATCGCGGGGTCGGGCAAGCAGATCGCCGCGATCTGCCACGCCCCGTGGACCCTCGTCGAGGCCGACCTGGTGCGCGGGAAGCGCCTCACGTCGTTCCCCAGCGTGCGCACCGACATCCGCAACGCGGGCGGCACCGTCGTCGACGAACAGGTCGTCGTCGACCAGGGCCTGATCACCAGCCGCAACCCCGACGACCTGGACGCCTTCTGCGCGACCCTGGTGAAGGAGTTCGCCTGAGCGGAACGCCCTGGCCGGGCGGTCAGGCGCGCGCGGCATGATGCGCCGGTGACTCCCGGCCTGTTCGACGAGATCCTCGCGCGCGGCGGCGCCCGGGAGAGCGTCGACGACACCGCGTGGCTCGCCGCGCTGCTCGACGTCGAGGCGGCGCTCGCGCGGGCGACCGCCGACGCCGGTGGGCTCGACCCCGACACCGCGGAGGCGATCGCGACCGCGTGCCGACCCGAGGGGTTCGACGTCGCCGCGCTCGCCGTGGACGCGGCGAGCGCTGGGAACCCGGTGGTGCCGCTGGTCGCGGCGCTGCACGAGGCGGTCCGGGCGAGCGCCGGGGACGGACCGGCCGCCGCGGTCCACCGCGGCGCCACCAGCCAGGACGTCCTGGACACCGCGAGCGCCCTCGTGACCCGGCGCGCCCTCGCCGTCGTCGCCGACGACCTCACCGCGGCGGCCGACGCCGCCGCCGGGCTCGCCCGGGACCACCGCGACCGCGCGGCCGCGGGCCGCACGCTGCTGCAGCAGGCGGCGCCGGTGACCGTCGGCCTGCGTGCCGCCGGGTGGGCGAGCGGGCTCGACGGGGCCGCGACCGCGCTGCGGTCCCGGCGCCCCGCGGTGCAGCTCGGCGGCGCCGTCGGCACGCTCGCGGCCTTCGCGGGACGCGGCCGCGCCGTCCGTGCCGCGCTCGCCCGGAGGCTCGATCTCGACGAGCCGCCGCTGCCGTGGCACACCGAACGCGGCCGGGTCGCCGAGCTCGCCGGGGTGCTCGGTCGCGCGGGCGCGGCGATCGGGTCGGTGGCCACGGACCTGGTCCTGCTCGCCCAGACCGAGGTCGGCGAGGTCCGCGAGGACGTGCCCGGGCGGGGCGGGTCCTCGACGCTGCCCCACAAGCGGAACCCGGTCGCTGCGATCTCGGCCCGCGCGGCGGCCATCGCGGTCCCCGGGCTGGTCGCGTCCCTGCTCACGGCGGCCTCGGGACACGAGTACGAGCGCGCCGCCGGGTCCTGGCACGCGGAGTGGCGGCCCACCTCGGAGCTGCTGCGCACCGTCGGGTCCGGGGCCGCCTGGCTCGCCGACGCCCTCGGTCACCTGGCGCTAGACCCGGCCCGGGTCGCGGCCTCGCTCGACGTCACCGGCGGTCTGCTCCTGGCCGAGAACGTCACCACGACCCTGCGCGGCCGCGTCGACGACCCGAAGGGCCTCGTCACCGCCGCGGCGTCGGCCAGTCTCGACGAGGACCGGCCGTTCGCCGACGTGCTCGCCGAGGCCCTCGCCGGCACCGACGTCACCCGCGCGGAGATCGACGCCGCACTCGACCCGGCGGCCCACGTCGGCGAGGCGGTCGATCTCGTCGACGCCTTCCTCGCCGCCCGCGCCACCCCGGAGGAATACCCGTGACCGACAGGCCCGACCTCGACCCCGCAGGCCTCGCGACCCGCCGCGAGGTCCTCGGCGACGAGCACGTCGACCGCGCCCTCGCGAACACCGACGACACCACCGCGGACTTCCAGGCGTTCATCACCCGCTACGCGTGGGACGGGATCTGGAACCGCCCGGGTCTCGACCGCCGCCAGCGCAGCATCGTCACCCTCTCCGTGCTGGCCGCGCTGCACCACGACGGGGAGCTCGCGATGCACGTACGGGCGGCGCTGCGCAACGGCCTGACCCGCGAGGAGATCCGGGAGGTCCTGCTGCAGGTCGGGGTGTACGCCGGGGTGCCGGCGGCGAACCGGGCGTTCGCGGTGGCCCAGCGGGTGCTCGCCGAGGTCCCGGAGGACTGAGGTCCGCCCCGATCGCGGCCGCGACGCACCCGTGCGCCGCGCGGGGAACCCGCCGGGGTGCCCACTACCGTGGGCGGGCACGAGACGGTGCGGTCGAGGGGACGAGGGTGCGAGGACGGATCGGGACGACGACGGGGGCCCGACGGCCGGTGGCGCCCACAGGGCTCACGACGGCCGTCGCCGGGGCCCTGGCCGCCATGGCGGTCCTCGCGGGCTGCTCGTCGGGAGAGGAGCTCGCGACACCGGCGATCCCGAGCTTCCCGGGGCCCGGCGCCGCGCCCGCGACGTCCGCCCCCGCCCCGCGGTCCACGATCGTGCCGACCGACTGCAACCAGATCCTGTCCAAGGACACCCTGCCGAACCTGCTCGGCCTGCCGCTGGGCTCGGTCGACGTGCGCTCGCTGCGTGACGTGCCCGCGCCGTCGGTCGGTCGTCTCGAGCGGGTGACCTGCACCTACTCCTCCACCGGCGGCGCGGGGGCACCGAACCAGGGCTCGCAGGTCCTCAAGATGCTCGCGAGCGGCTACTCCGACGCCCAGGCGGCCCAGGCCCAGGTGGCGGTCAACAACCAGGTGGAGCAGAAGTCGGGGGTCAACGGCGTCGACACCCCGATCGGGGCCGCGACCGGGACCTACTTCTCCGACCCGGACGGCCCGATCCTCGTGGTCGCCTACCGGCAGGTGACCGTGAGCCTCTCGGTCACCCGCGGCGCACTGTCCGCCGACCAGACTCGGTCGGTGCTGGTCGACCTCGCCCAGCGGGTCCTCCCCGTCCTCGTCCCTCCGGGGTCCTGAGCCGGGTCTCGTCGGTCACGGGCGCCCCGCTGGGTGCGCTCCGGGAACCCCGACGGCGTACGATTCATTTGCGTACGCTAACGACAAGGGGGACTGCCGCGTGACCACGGCGACGGCACGACCGACGGGTGCGACGCCGGAGCAGCCCGGACGGTCCGATCGCTACAAGTGGGTGGCGCTGTCGAACACCACGCTCGGCGTGCTGATCGTCACGATCAACATGTCGATCCTGCTCATCGCGCTGCCCGACATCTTCCGCGGGATCAACATCGACCCGCTGGCGCCGTCGAACATCAGCTACCTGCTGTGGCTGATCATGGGCTACCTCGTGGTGACCGCGGTGCTCGTCGTGAGCTTCGGTCGCATCGGCGACATGTACGGCCGCACCAAGATGTACAACCTCGGGTTCGCGGTCTTCACGTTCTTCTCGATCCTGCTCGCCGTCACGTGGCTGCAGGGCGACGCAGGCGCGATCTACCTGATCGTCATGCGGGTGCTGCAGGGCATCGGCGGCGCACTGCTGCTCGCGAACTCGACGGCGATCCTCACCGACGCCTTCCCGACCCACCAGCGTGGCCTGGCCCTCGGGATCAACTCGATCGCCGCGATCGCGGGCTCGTTCATCGGCCTGATCATCGGCGGTGTCCTCGCCCCGATCAGCTGGCACCTCGTGTTCGTGGTCTCGGTGCCGATCGGGGTCTTCGGCACGATCTGGGCCTACTTCAAGCTCAAGGAAACCGGCGAGCGGCACGCGGCGCGGATCGACTGGTGGGGCAACATCACCTTCGCCGTCGGCCTCATCGCGGTGCTCATGGGCATCACGTACGGCATCCAGCCCTACGGCACGCACGTCATGGGCTGGACGAGCCCGATGGTGCTCGGCCTCCTGATCGGCGGCGTCGTGGTGCTCGGCATCTTCGCGGCGGTCGAGATGAAGGTCGCCGAGCCGATGTTCCACCTGTCGCTGTTCCGCATCCGCGCGTTCACGGCCGGGAACATCGCGAGCCTGCTCGCCGCCCTCGGCCGCGGCGGCCTGCAGTTCATCCTGATCATCTGGCTGCAGGGCATCTGGCTGCCCCAGCACGGCTACGACTACGAGTCGACGCCGCTGTGGGCCGGCATCTACATGGTTCCGCTGACGATCGGGTTCCTCATCGCCGGGCCGATCTCGGGTGTGCTCTCCGACCGCCACGGCGCACGGGCGTACGCGACGGTCGGCATGCTCGGCGCGGCCGTGAGCTTCCTGCTGCTGAAGTTCCTGCCCGTCGACTTCTCCTACTGGGGCTTCGCGATCATCCTCGCGGTCAACGGCCTCTCGATGGGCCTGTTCTCCTCGCCCAACCGCGCCGCGATCATGAACTCGGTGCCGCCCCGTCAGCGCGGCGCCGCGGCCGGCATGACCTCGACGTTCCAGAACGCCGCGACGGTGCTCTCGATCGGCATCTTCTTCTCGATGCTGATCCTGGGCCTCTCGAGCTCGCTGCCCTCGGCTCTGCGCACCGGGCTCCTCGCCCACGGGGTCCCGGTCGACGCGGCGCAGCGCATCTCCGAGCTGCCGCCGGTGAGCACCCTGTTCGCCTCGCTGCTCGGCTACAACCCGATGCAGACGCTGCTCGGCCCGCAGGTCCTCGCCCAGGTGGGGCCGCAGCAGGCGGAGTTCCTCACCGGCCGGTCCTTCTTCCCGTCGTTGATCTCCGGGCCGTTCGGCGACGGCCTCACGTTCGCGCTGGTCTTCGCCGCCCTGTGCTGCGTGGTCGCGGCCCTGGCCTCGCTGCTGCGCGGTGGCAAGTACGCCTACCAGGAGCCCGCGACGGTCGTGGCGGACGGGACGAGTCCTGCCGTCGGCGAGGACGGGTACGGGGACGGGCGCGGCGCGGCGGTCACCGGGAACGGGCACGGCGGGAACGTGAACGGGAACGGGAACGGGCACGTCGTGCCGGGACCGCTGTCGGGGCGGCTGCTGCAGGGTCGGGTCATCGGGCCCGATGCCACCCCGACCCCCGCAGTGCTCACGCTGGTCGACGGGGCCGGGCGTCAGGCCGGACGCGCGGTCTCCGACGACGACGGACACTTCCGCATCGAGCCGCCGTCGGCCGGTGACTTCCTCGTCATCGCCACCCCGCAGGGCTCGGACGGGTCCGTCGCGCCTCGCGCCACCCAGGTGTCGGTGAGCAGCGTGCCGGTCGATCTCGACCTCGTGCTGGATCGCCGGGTGGCCGGCCGGACCTGATCGGGAGTTCCCTGCCCCCGGGTAATGATCATCACGGGTGCAGGTGATCCGATGTTCAAAATCATCCGGGATCGTCGGACTCGTGACCGGATTCGATCATCCCGAACGCCGGCCCGGGCTCCTCGGAGCCGTGACGGTCGTCCTGACCGCGGCCGCCGGCGCCATCGACGTCGTGACCTACTTCGCCTTCAACCAGGTCTTCGCCTCGACCATGACCGGCAACCTGGTCCTGCTCGGTCTCGGCGTCGGTCAGGGTGAGTGGGAGCAGGTCCTCGACAACGTCTGTGCCATCGCCGGGTACTGCGGCGGGCTCGTCGTCGGCACCCTCGTGTGCGGGGTCGCGATGCGCCGCCTGCCCTGGCGCAACGCCGTCGGGGTCGCGCTGACCGTCGAGCTCGTCCTGCTGGTCGCCGTCGGCCTCTACTGGTGGGGTGTCGACGACGGCTCCGTGATCGCCCAGGCGAAGGTCGTCGTGCTCGTCGTCGGGGCCGGCCTGGCGATGGGGATCCAGGCGGCGGCGATGCGCTACATCGGCCCGGCGGGCACCCCGACGAGCTTTCTCTCGGGCACCGTGACGAACTGGGTGTCGAGCCTGGTCGAACTGCATACTCCGTTCGCGTGGAACTGGAACTCGCCGCTGCGCATCGGCGTGATCGTCGTCGCGGCCGCGGGCAACGCCGTGGTCCAGCGTCAAATCCCGGACCTCGCGTTCGCCGCGCCGATCCTGCTCGTGCTGCTGGCGATGGTGATGATGGCCCGGGTCACCCGCGCCAACCACGGCGGTCTGGTCGCCGGTGAGCCGCAGTTCGCCCCGGTCCCGGGCGCGGCGGTCCCCGACGCGGAACCATCGAAGCCCGCGGTGCCGGCGGAGCCTGCGGAGCCGGCGGAGCCCGCGGAAGGGTCGGCCCCGGCCGGGGTGGGTCGACTGCTCGGGCGGGTCATCGATCAGGGCGGCGAGCCCCGGCCGGCCGCGGTCACGCTGGTCGACATGGCCGGTCGTCAGGTCCACCGCACGCACACCGAGACCGACGGCCGCTTCGACGTCCGACCGCCCGAGTCCGGTCAGTTCGTGCTGATCTGCACCCCGCACCGGATGGGCGGGGGAGCGCACCGTCCCCGGGCGATGATGGTGGCGGTGGACGGGGTCGCCGTGACCCACGAGGTCGTGCTCGGAGCCACATGACGGCTCGGCCCGGCTCATGATCGCAGGTCGGCGCCACGGAGGGCCGGCCACTCAGGCTCTCGCCTGTGGCTGCGCCGCTTCGTCGTGGTCTTCCACCCCGGCCGCCCCGCCTTGTCGCGGTCTTCCACCCCAGCCGCCCTGCCTTGTCGTTCTGATTCATCGCGACAAGACCGGCCCCGTACCGCAGAACGCCGCGACAAAGCGAGGACTCCCCGGTGGGTCTCGGCGTCGACCGGCGCGCGCGGTGCTCGGCGACGGATCGCGCGGGGCGTTCGGAGGAGTGAGGTGTCCACACCGGCATCGAGTCCCGCGGTTGTCCACATCGGCGGGCGCACCATTCACGTGTTCCGGGTCCACGCCCTCACCGTCGGCGTCATGTCCTGGTTCCAGCCCGCTCCCGACGACGCCGGCCTCCTCCGACGGAGCCACCTCGTCGCCGTCCAGGACCCCACGCTCGTGGACAAGGCGCTCCGGCGGAAGCTGATCACTCCGATCCATCGTGGGATCTACAAGGAAGGGGCCCCGCCGGAGGGCTGGGATCGAGGCTGGGCGGCATGCGCGACGGTTCGTGGGTGCCGTCGCGAGTCACCGCACGGCGGCGCGGGTCCACGGGCTCGAGGTGCCGGCCGGCGGTGCGGACGAGGTCACCATCCCGCGCGTCGAGCGCCGTCCGCACCGCTCCGAGCTGCGCTTCCACACGACGACCCTCGCGCCGGAGGACGTCGTCGACATCTGCGGCCTGGAGCTCACGACGGTGGCCCGCACCCTCGTCGACCTGTGCCGCTGTGAGGAGCAGTTCCGCGCGGTGTGGGCCGTCGAGCGAGCTCTCGCCCGGGAGCTGGTTAGCACCGAGCAGCTCGAGGCCGCGCTCGGTCGGTGTCGGGGTGTTCCCGGTGTCGCTCGCGCCCGCCATCGGATCGCCGTCGCTCGGCCGCTCTCCGGATCGCCGCTCGAGACCGCCGGCCGCCTGGCACTCGTCGATGACGGGCTCGCCGAGCCGGAAGTCCAGTTCCCGATCACCCGGGCCGACGGCCGGGAGGCGCTCGTCGACCTGGCCTACCGGGAGAAACGGGTCGGGCTCGAGTTCGACGGGCGGTCGGAGCACGGGATGGAGACGGCAGTCTTCGAGGATCGAGATCGCGAGAACCAGATCGTCCTCCGCGATCTCACGATCATCAGGTTCTCCTGGTTCGACGTGTTCGGTCGAGGCCGGGCGTACGTCCGGACGGTGCGCGGGGCGATCGGCGAGGTCTCCCCGCGATCATGAGAACTCGGGCATCGGAGCACGGGTCGCCGCGGTCGTCTTGTCGTGGCCTTCTGTGGTGCCGCGATCGTCTTGTCGTTGTGAATCAGAACGACAAGGTGAGTCGGGAGGCGCAGAAGACCGCGACAAGGCGGGCCGTGCGGTGCGGCCACGCCGGGACAGGTGCGCCCCGAGACCGGGGGGTGTCGCCCCACCGGGAGGCCGGCCGCGCGGCACGCACGACCGGCCCGGCTCCTCAGCCGGCGACCCGGACCGCCTCGATGTCGATCTCGATCCGCAGCGTCCGGCCGATCGCGAAGATGCCGGCGATCACGGACTGGTTCCACGAGATGTCGAAGTCGTCGCGCGAGAGCTGGGTGGTGGCGGAGAAGCCGGCCCGCTCGCCGCCCCACAGGTCGGGGCCCGCGCCGTGGTAGACGACGTCGAGCGCCACGCGGTTCCCGACGCCCTTGAGCAGCAGGTCGCCGTACATCGTCCAGTGGTCGGGGGTGTGGGCGACGATCTCCGTCGAGTCGAACCGGATGTCGTCGAACCGGGCCACGTCGAGGAAGTCGGGAGCACGCAGGTGCTCGTCGCGGCGCTCGTCGTCGGTGTCCACGCTGCGGGCCTCGATCGCCGAGGAGACCCGCGTGGACGCGAGGTCGGGCCCCATGTCGATGTGCCCGGTGAACCGGCGCAGCCGGCCGTGGACCTTGGTGATCCCGAGGTGGAACGCCGACGCCGAGATGCGTGAGTGCACCGGGTCGATGTCCCAACGTCCGGGTGCGGGCAGCTCGAGTGCACCGGTGCGGGTCAGCACGACCCGGCCGAGCGCGCCGAACTCCGGACCCCCGACGGGCCGCGCGGCCGGGGTGTGGCCGACGGCGGAGGTGATGACGGTGCACGGCCCGGCGGGGAGCTCGTCGAGGACGAACCCGCCGTCGTCGGCGACCGTGGTGCCGCCGATCTGCCGGCCCGCGGCGTCGATGACCGTCACGACGGCGAACGGCACCGGCCAGCCGTCACTGGTGACGGCCGTACCGCTGATCCGCTGGACGTCCCGCTGCGTGGCCGTCATCGGCGCCCGCCGTCGGCGTCGAAGCCGAGGTCGGTCGCGCCGGGGTTCTCGGCCGACGGTCCGGTGGCGTGGCGGCCGTTGTGGCCGTTGGTGTACGCGCCCGCAGGCACCGCGTCGCTGCCGAAGTCCTCGGCGCCGAAGCCGCGGGAGAAGGTGTGGTCGTCCTCGTACGCCGGGCCGTCGTCGACGGGGCCGAGCGCGGGCGGGGTCAGCGTCAGGGTCACCTCGGAGGGCTGCCCGGCGCCGACCTCGATCTCGCTGGCGACGGGGGCGTAGCCGCTCGCCGTGATCGTGTAGGTGCCGGGGGCGACCTCGGGGAAGGTGAAGGTGCCGTCGTCGCCGGTCACCGCGGCGCCGACGACGTTGCCGTCGGACCCGACGAGGGTGGCCAGCGCCTCCCCGACCGGGCGGCCGCCGGACGCGGAGCGCACGACGCCGCTGAGCCGCAGCTGCGTGGCCAGCGCGATGTCGCGGGTGACCCGGCCCTCGGACGGGATCTGCACGGTCTCGGCGATCGGCGTGGTGTCCGGCGCCGCGGCGGTGAGCGTGTACGAGCCCTCGTCGAGATCGGCGAAGCGGTACGAGCCGTCGGCGTTCGAGCGGGCCACGGCCACGACGGTGCCGCGGACGTCGGTGAGGGTGAGGACCACGCCCGCCGTCCCGGCGACGCCGCTCTCGTGACCGGTGCCGACGGTGCCCTCGAGGCTGGCGCCGCCGCCGGAGAGCCCGACGTCGTGGCGCAGCGGCCGGTCCGACACGGCGACGAGCGACGCCTTGGGCTGGTGGGTCGACGACGAGCAGATCACCAGGTAGGTGCCGCCCGTCGACGGCGCCAGCTGGTAGTGGCCCCCGTCGTCGGCCACTGCACGATCGAGCTGGTCGCCGGCGAGATCGCAGAGGGTCAGTGCGGCCCCGGGGAGCGGTGCACCGTCCCCTCGCGTCACCCGACCGAAGATCATGATCGGCTGCTGTCCGTCCACCGTCGCACTCCTCCGCTGTGCCTCTGGGCCGGCGTCCCCGTGGCGAGGTCACCGGCCTGACCGGATGTCACCGTGCCGGTATCCCGTCGTGGTGCACCCGCGAGCCGCGCCGCCCGTTCACCGGCTCCGACGTCCGAGCGGCCCGCTGATGATCCGACTCCACCGACGATGCCCCGTCCGGGACAACCCCGGCTCCGGTCGGTCGCTTCCCGCTCGGACCCACTGTGCTCGCCCACGCGGGGTGGCGGCCACCCGGACCCTGCCGAACCACCCTCATTTCACTTGAATAGTACAAGCATTTTGTCGGGCCCGCCCGGCGGGTGGCTCGGACCACCATGGTCAACGTGGCGTCCCCCGGGCCCCCGGGGGACGCTGGCGACATGGCCGCGCCGACCGAGTCCCTCGCCCCCGACCGCGCCGACGCGCCGGCGGGCTCGCCGTTCGACGACCTCCCGCGACCGCACCTGGAGCTCGACCCGGACACCCCGCACGTCGCGGACTTCTACGCCTACGCGGACCTGCTCACCGACGCCGAGCGCGAGCTGCTGCGCGGCGTGCGCGCCTATCTCGCGAGCGACGTCGCCCCGGTGGTCGACGAGGCCTGGGCGGCGGACGCCTTCCCGACGGAGCTGGTCGACGGGTTCGCCCGCCTCGACCTGGCGGGCCTGCCCTACGGGCTCTCCCGCTGGTCCGGCGAGCCCGCCCGGCGGGTCTTCATGGGATTCGTCCACGCCGAGGTCGCGCGGGTCGACGCGTCGGTCAACAGCTTCCTGGGCGTGCACTCGGGCCTGGCGATGGGATCGATCGACGCGTGCGGGACACCCGAGCAACGGGAGCGCTGGCTGCCGCCGATGGCGCGCATGGAGACCATCGGCGCGTTCGGGCTCACCGAGCCGCACGGCGGGTCCGACGTCGCGGGCGGCATGGAGACCACCGCCCGGCGCGACGGCGACCAGTGGGTCCTCGACGGCCACAAGCGCTGGATCGGCAACGGGACCTTCGCCGACGTCATCGTGATCTGGGCGCGCGACGTGTCCGACGGGGCCGACGGCAAGGCCGTCCGCGGCTTCGTCGTGGACCGGGAGACACCGGGCGTCACCACCGCGAAGATCGAGGGCAAGACCTCGTTGCGGATCACCCAGAACGCCGACATCACCCTCGCCGGGGTGCGGGTGTCCGACGACCGGCGGCTCGCCGGTGGGAAGGGGACCTTCGCCGACGCCGGGGCGGTGCTGCGACGCACCCGGGGCAACGCGTCGTGGGCCTGCACCGGGGTGCAGATGGCCTCCTACGAGCTCGCCCTGACCTACGCCCGGGAGCGGGAGCAGTTCGGGCGCCCGATCGCCGGCTTCCAGATGATCCAGGACGCCCTCGTCCAGATGCTCGGCAACACCACGGCCTCGATCGGCATGGCCGCGCGCAACGCGCAGCTGATCGACGACGGCGGCGGGTCGGACGCGCACTCGGCGCTGGCGAAGCAGTTCTGCGCCGACCGCATGCGCGAGACGGTCGCGCTCGGGCGCCAGGTCGTCGGCGGCAACGGCATCATCGTCGGCAACGGCATCGCCCGGTACTTCGCCGACGCCGAGGCGCTCTACTCCTACGAGGGCACCCGCGAGATGAACACCCTGATCGTCGGGAAGGCCGTGACCGGGCACAGCGCGTTCGTCCGGTAGTCGCTTCTACGAGCGGGACTCCCTCGGCTCCGGCCCCTGACGCTCCGGGTCCGGGGCGAGCGGGTCGGGGGCGCCGAGCACGCCCTCGCCGAGACCCGCGGTGGTGGTGGAGCGGGATTCGAGCAGCCGGGCGACCAGCGTGCCGAGGACCGCGGCCAGGGTGACCGGGACCAGCAGCCCCTGACCGGCGTGTGTGAGCTCCAGCAGCAGCACCACCGTGGCGAGCGGTGCCTGCAGCGACGCCGCGAGGAACGCCGCGGCCCCCACCAGGGCGTACGCCCCGGCCGGGCTCCCCGGCCACAGCGCCGCCCACGGGATCCCGAGCGCGGCGCCCAGCAGCGCGCCGGTGGCCAGGGTCGGGGTGAACAGCCCACCGGAGGCCCCGCTGCGCAGCGACGCCGCCGTCGCCAGCGGCTTGAGCACCGCGAGCGTGACGAGCAGCCACAGCGCCCCCGTCGCTCCGCTCGCCCCGAACACACCCCCCGTCGCTCCGCTCGCCCCGTCCAGCACGAGCTGGACCGGGCCCTTCCCGTTGCCGAGCAGCGCGGGGAACGGGATCGCGAGGGCGCCGATCGCGGTGAACACCGCCGTCGTGGCGAGCGGCAGCCGCCACCCCGTCGGCCGGGAACGCCGGGACCAGGCCACCAGATGCACGAACCCGACGGCGGCCACGGCGGCCACCGGAGCCACCGCCACCGCGAACACGATCACCGACGCGGTCACGGGCAACGCCGGGAAGTCGTACACCGGGCGGTCGCCGATCAGCACCCAGGCGCTCAGCACGGCCAGCACCGACATCACCGCCGCGGGGATCACGAGCGGCAGGGACAGCGAGCCGAGCAGCACCTCCAGGGTGAACAGCGCCCCGCCGAACGGCACGTCGTAGACGGCGGCGAGCCCCGCGCCCGCGCCGCACGCGATGATCAGCCGCCGCTGCGCGGTCGTCAGCCCGGCGAGCTCGGAGAGCCGCGACCCGATCGCCGCGGCCACCTCGCGGGGTGCGCCCTCGCGCCCGAGCGAGGCCCCCATCCCGACGATGACGATCTGCAGGACGCCGTCGAGGGCGGTCCGCAGGAACCCCATCCGGCCGGTCGGCGACCACACCGCCTCCGACACCCCCGACGAACGACCCAGCCACCGGCTGACCGGCCCGCGCAGCACCCACCAGCCCAGGCCCGCGATCACCCCGGCCAGGAAGAGCACGAGCAGCCGCCGCCACCACGGCGCCCGCTCGACGCCGACGAGGAACGTCTCCTCGGTGTAGCCGAAGGCCGCGTGCTGGACGACGTAGAGGAGCAGCGTCAGCGCCCCGCCGGCGAGCCCGGCCCCGACGCCGGTCAGCAGGACGACCACCCAGAACCGGGGCGCGAGGGTGAGCTGGCCGCGGGGCGCGTCGGGGACGTTCGGCTGCAGCACGACCTTCCCTACGCGATCAGGGCGAGGCCGGAGAGCACGGCGAGGACCACCACCGACCAGCCGAGCAGACCGACCGCGCGCCGGGCCGCCAACGGATCCGGGAGCGGACCGTGGCGCAGGACCCGGGTGCGGTGGCGGCCGTAGACCGCCGTGGCGATCGCGATGACGAGCGCGAGGCACGCCGGGACGAGAGCGAGCGTCACCTCCGCGTGCGAGAGCTCCCGTACCGCGAGCAGCGCGGCGTTGCCGACGAACCCCAGGGACGTCCGGCTCCAGGCGAGGCCCGTCCGCTCGGCCTGCAGTCCGGCGTCGGAGGGGCTGGTCACGTGACGCCGCGCAGCACGATCAGCACGAACCCGAACAGCGCGAGCAGCACGAGGCCCGCGGCCATCAACCACGGGATGCGCTGGGTGGGCAGCGGGCGGTCGCGGCGGATGGCGTGCTCCACCGAGCGCCAGCGCAGCACCCCGGACGCCGCCGCGATCACGGCCAGCGCCGCGAGCAGGCCACCGGTCACCGCCCGGGCCCCGGGGATCGTGAACGACGGCACCAGCTGGACCACGGCGACCCCGGCGGCGAGCAGTGAGAGCGAGGTCCGGAGCCAGGCGAGGAAGGTGCGCTCGTTGGCGAGGGTGAAGCGGTAGTCGGGCTCGTGCTCGTCGTCGGGACCCGGTGCCCCACTGGGCCCGCTCATCCGGACTCCCTCCGCTCCACCGTGCCGTGAGGCGCACAGCATCCCGGGCGGCAGGGGTGAGCGCACCTCTGGGCCGCTCCGCCGTACCGTCTCGGGACGACGGTGACGACGGGTCGAGGAGGCAGCACGGTGGGGCGGTCGGGCGCATGAGACCCCCCGTCCCGGGGCCGCCGCTCGAGGCCCATCCCGTCGTCGCGATCCTGCTGGCGCTCTGCTCGGCGTTCCTCTACGCCCTCGCCGCCGCACTGCAGCGCCTGGCGACGGCCCGCGCCGCGGACGAGGGCACCCACCCCCGCGACGGCCGGGAGTTCTTCGGTGCGCTCGTCCGGATGCCGCTGTGGTGGTCCGGGCTGGCGTCGATGGGCTGCGGCGCCGCGGTGCACGTGGTCGCGCTCGGCCTCGGGTCCGTCACCCTCGTGCAACCGGTCGGGGTGCTCGCGCTCGTCCTGGCGCTGCCCCTCGACGCCCGCCTGGAACGCCGCACGATCCGCGGCGCCGAGTGGGCCTCCGCCGCCCTGCTCGTCGCGGGTCTGGCCGGGCTGCTGACGCTCGCGCCGCACCACGGGGGGACCGGGGAGGCCGGTGCCGGCGGTCTCGTGGCGACGGCGGTCGTGGCGGGCCTCGCGCTCGCCGCGGTCGTCCTGATCGGCAACCGCCTCGGGTGGCGGTCCCGGGCGGTGTCGCGCGCGGCCGGGGCAGGCCTGTGCGCGGGAGTGACGTCGGGGCTGGTGCGCCCGGTGCTGCACGGGCTGCACCGCGGCCCGCTGGACGCCGGGGTCGTCGTCGCGGCGATCGCGGTGCTGGTGCTGCCGGTGATCGGGGTGCTGCTGCTCCAGACCGCCTACCGCGACGGCGGGCTCGACGCCGGGCTCGCGACGCAGACGACCGTCGACCCGGTCGTCGCGGGCCTCATCGGGATCCTCGTGCTCGACGAGCGATTCGAGGGCGGCGTGGCCGGGGCCGGCTTCGCGGTGCTGTGCGCGGCGGTCACCGTCGTGGGCCTGGTCGCCCTCATCCGGGCCGGGCCCACCCCGGCGCACCGGCCCGGGTAGGAGGCCGTTCCACCACCTGAACGACGGGGTCGCGCCGGATGCCGGGCACAGCGTCCTTCTGTGACGCAGAGTGTCGGTTGGGTCACGTCGTTCGTCCGATGGCGTGGACTGAAGGTTCCTCCTGTTCCACTCCGGCGCCGCGACGTGGTCCGGGCCACGTCACCGATCACCGTTTCTGCTGGTCATGGCCGGGAGAAACCCCTCACAGGGGTGGTCAGGGCCGGGCGGGTGGCGGCGTGTGTCCGTCGTAGGGTCTCCCGGCATGACCCAGACGCCGATTTACGACGAAGTCAGGCGTTCCTTCGGCCGTGTCGACCGGGCTCTCGAGCGCCGCTCCTTCCGGGGCGAGGACGCCGTGAACTCCGAACGGGGCTCCCGCCCCGTCATGTTGCGCGGCTCCGGCGGACGTCATCGACGCTCGGGGGAGTGACGGCGGCCCCGGGCCGGATCCGTCCGCCCCGCGCCCGTCGTCGGGAGGCCCTCCCCCGGGCCGTCCGGCGACGCCTCCGCCTCGTCCCCCCGCGCCACCGCCCGGGGGCGCGCCACCGGGCGACCCGGGACCCCGTCACGGAGCACCCCGGCCGACGGGCCCGCCGGCCGGGGGCGGTCCGACGGGCGCGCCCGGTGGCCGTCACGGCCCCGGGGGCCCCGCGGGACACCGACCACCGCCCGGCCCGTCCGAAGCCCCGACGACGGCCGTCCCGCCGATCTCGGAGCCCCCGGGTCCGGGCGGACCGGCCACGACCCCACCGGCCGCGGACAGCGGCCTCTCCGGCGTCCGGGTCACCGGCCAGGCGCTCGCCGCCGTGACCACCGCCGCCGCGGGCGGCTTCATCGGCGGCGCGGGCGGGACCGTCGCCGGCGCCGCGGTCGCCTCCGTCGTGACCACCGTCGGCGAGGCGATCTACCAGCGCTCCATCGAGCGCACCCGCTCCCAGGTGCGGAACCGCGTGGATGCGCGGCGCTCCCGCGCCCGGCCCGCGGCGGGCGCCACCGCGGTGATGTCCCAGGACCAGGCGGCCGAGGGCACCCGCGTCGCTCCGGCCGCCCTCGACACCACGGTCCTGCCCCCCGAGGCGGACGAGTCGCCGACCCGCGTCATCACCCTCGACGACGTGTCGCCACCGACCCGCTCGGGGAACGGCAAGCGGATCGCGGTCCTCGCGGCGACCGGCATCCTGATCTTCCTCATCGCGATGGTCGCGGTCACGGGGATCGAGCGCATGAAGGGGTCGCCGCTGTCCGGCGGCGAGGGCACCAGCGTCGGCGAGGTGTTCGGCACCCGCGCTGCCACGACCACCACCGCCGCCCCGACCAGCGGCGAGGAGACCACCTCGGACCGCGAGACGACGTCCGGGGCGCCCACCAGCACGCGCTCGACCACCAGCGCGACGGCCACGACCACCACGCGGTCGCGGGAACGGGCACCGGGGACCACGCTGGACGCGCCCACACCCTGACCCGTCCGGCACCGGACGGGTTCCGCCCCGTCGCCCGAGGAGGCCTCGCTGCCGTGCGCACCGACTTCGACCCGACCGAGATCGGCGCCCGCGCCTTCTACAAGCTGCTCAACGCGGTCATCGTCCCGCGGCCGATCGCCTGGGTGGCGACGACCTCGGCGGAGGGGATCGACAACCTCGCGCCGCACTCGTTCTTCACCGTCTCGTGCGTGGACCCGCCGGTCGTCCAGTTCACCTCGGTGGGACGCAAGGACTCGCTGACCAACGCCGAGGCGACCGGCGAGTTCACCATCTCGCTGACGCCGGAGTGGCTGTTCGAGGAGGTCAACGCGACCGCGACGAACTTCCCCCGCGAGCGCGGCGAGTTCTCGGAGGTGGGGCTGGCCAAGGAGGCCTCGACGCGGGTCGGCCCGCCGCGCGTGGCGCAGTCCCCGGTCGCGCTCGAGTGCACGCTGCACTCGACGCTTGGCCTCGGGAACTCGACGGTGGTGCTCGGGCGCGTCGTCCACGCCGCCGTGGCCGACGACGTACTCGTGGACGGGCACCCCGAGGTCGGGCTGCTCAAGCCGCTGGCCCGCCTCGGCCGGGACGAGTGGTCGACGATCGGGCGGATCCTGGACAAGCCGCGGATCCGCGTCGAGGACTGGCCGAGCGGCTACGAGCCCTCCGGGGACTGAGCGCCGCAGAGCCGGTCGAAGCCGTCGGGGTCGGCGGACACCGCGCGCAGCCGGCCGCGGGGCTCCGCCACGAGACGGCGGGTGCCGTGGTCGAGCATCCCCATGACCCCGGAGAGCGTCGCGCACACGGTGTCGCCCCGGCGGATCTCGCTGTCCATCCGGAACGACTTCCCGGCGCCGAACCGGACCGTCGTCACCACGTCCGCCGCGTCGCCGACCCGCAGTTCGGCCAGGAACCGGACCGTGGTCTCGAGGATCACCGGCCCCAGCCCCGCGGCCGCCAGCGGGGCGATCTCGACCCCGGCGGCGCGCAACGCCTCGGTGCGGCCGTGCTCGCCGAACTGGTGGTAGACGGCGTGGTTGAGGTGGCCGTTCGCGTCGGTCTCGTAGCCGCGCACGACCACCGTGACGCGGTGCTCCCCACTCGTGGTGCTCACGGACGCAGGATCGTGGCAGGCTCCCGGGCGTGCGCATCGGGATGGGTCTGAACTACAGCGGCGGGTTCGACGAGACGGTGGCCGAGCTCGCCGAACACGAGAAGGCCGGGCTCGACATCGTGTTCGTGCCCGAGGCCTACAGCTACGACGCGGTGAGCCAGCTCGGCTTCATCGCCGCCCGCACGGAGCGGGTCGAGATCGCCTCCGGCATCCTGCAGATCTACACCCGCACCCCGTCGTTGACGGCCATGACCGCGGCCGGACTCGACTACGTCTCCGGCGGCCGGTTCACCCTCGGTCTCGGGGCGTCCGGCCCGCAGGTCATCGAGGGCTTCCACGGGGTGCGCTACGACGCCCCGATCGGCCGGACCCGCGAGATCATCGACATCTGCCGCCAGGTGTGGCGCCGCGAGCGGGTCCAGTACGAGGGCAAGCACTACACGATCCCGCTGCCCGCCGATCAGGGCACCGGGCTGGGCAAGCCGCTGAAGCTGATCAACCACCCGGTGCGCGAGTCGATCCCGATCCTGGTCGCCGCGCTCGGCCCGAAGAACGTGGCGCTCGTCGCCGAGAAGGCCGACGGCTGGCAGCCGATCTTCTTCGTCCCGGAGAAGGCGCAGGACGTCTGGGGCGAGTCCCTCGCGGAGGGCACCGCCAAGCGCGAGGCCGGGCTGAAGCCGCTCGAGGTCTTCCTGCAGTCCTCGTTCTGCATCACCGAGGACGAGGACGTCGCGAAGCAGATGCTCGACGGGATGCGCGGCTTCGTCGCGCTCTACGTCGGCGGCATGGGCGCCAAGGGCAAGAACTTCTACAACGACGTCGCCCGCCGCTACGGCTACGTCGACGAGGCCGAGACGATCCAGGACCTCTACCTCGACGGGAAGAAGGAGGAGGCCGCCGCGGCTGTCCCGGAGGAGCTGCTGCGCGCCATCTCGCTGATCGGCCCGCGCTCCTACGTCGCCGAGCGGATGGCCGCGTTCGCGGAGGCCGGCGTCACCACCCTCAACCTCACCCCGCTCGCCGGCACCCCGGCCGAGCGGGTGGCGCTGACCGGTGCCGCGAAGGAGATCGCCTCCGGCCTGTGAGCAGGACCCGGCCGACGCACGGGCCGGTCGGGACGACGGATCGACGAGATCGACGAGATCGACGAGGAGACGCGACGGTGCGGACATTCCAGGGCGTGGAGGAGCTGCGGGCGGCGATCGGGGAGGACCTCGGCACCAGCGCGTGGATCACCGTCGACCAGAAGCGGATCGACCTGTTCGCGGACGCCACCGACGACCACCAGTGGATCCACGTCGACCCCGAGCAGGCCGCCGGAGGACCGTTCGGTGGCACCGTCGCGCACGGCTTCCTCACCGTCGCGCTCCTCCCGGCCTTCGGCTGGGACACGTTCACGGTCGAGGGCGTCTCGATGACGGTGAACTACGGGCTGAACAAGGTCCGGTTCCCCGCGCCGGTGCCGGTCGGGAGCCGCGTGCGCGGGCACTCGAAGTTGCTCGACGTCACCGACGTGCCCGGTGGCGTCCAGGCGACCATCGGGGGCACGGTGGAGATCGAGGACCAGCCGAAGCCCGCCTGCGTCGCCGAGGTCATGCTGCGCTATCTAAGCTGAGTTCGAAAATCTTGTCTCGCCGGAAGGACCTGTCGTGGTTGACGCCGTCGTCTGTGAGCCGATCCGTACTCCCGTCGGGGGGTTCGGGGGCTCGTTGCGGGACGTCGCGGTGCAGGAGCTGGGCGCGACGGTGATCCGTGAGTTGGTGCGGCGCACCGGGGTGAGGGCGGACCAGATCGACGACGTGGTGTTCGGGCACTGCTACCCGACGATGGACGCCCCGGCGATCGGGCGGGTCGCGGCGCTGGACGCGGGCCTGGAGGTGACGGTGCCGGGGCTGCAGATCGACCGGCGCTGCGGGTCGGGGTTGCAGGCGGTGCTCTACGCGGCGATGAGTGTGGCCACCGGCGGGGCGTCGCTGGTGCTGGCCGGCGGGGCGGAGTCGATGTCGGGGGCGTCGTACTTCACCGACGCGGTCCGTTGGGGCACCAAGGCGGGCGGGTTCGAGATGAAGGACTCGCTGGCCCAGGGCCGGGTGCTCGCCGGCGGGGTGAACCACCCGGTGAAGGGCGGGATGATCGAGACCGCGGAGAACGTCCGCAAGCGGTACTCGATTCCTCGTGAGGAGCAGGACCGGCTCGCGGTCCGCTCGCACGAGAAGGCCACCGCGGCGGTCAAGGAGGGCCGCTACGCCGACGAACTGGTGCCGGTGACCATCCACGGCCGCAAGGGCGACACCGTCGTCGAGTCCGACGAGCACATCCGCCCCGACGCCTCGCTCGAGTCGCTGGCGAAGCTGCGCCCGATCATGGGCCGCCAGGACCCGGACGCGACGGTGACCGCGGGTAACGCCTCGGGGCAGAACGACGGCGCGGCGGTGTGTCTGGTGACCACCCCGGAGAAGGCCGCCGAGCTGGGGCTGCGGCCGTTGGCGCGGCTGGTGTCCTGGGGCCTGGGCGGGGTGGGGCCCGAGGTGATGGGGCTCGGGCCGGTGCCGGCGACCGAGAAGGCGCTGGGGCAGGCGGGCCTGTCGCTGGCCGACATGGACGTGATCGAGCTGAACGAGGCGTTCGCGGCGCAGGCGCTCGGGGTCGCCCGGGAGTGGGGGGTCGACCTGATCTCCGACGAGCGGGTCAACCCGAACGGCTCGGGGATCTCGCTGGGACACCCGGTCGGGGCGACGGGAGTCCGGATCCTCTCGACGATGCTGCGGGAGATGGACCGCCGCGGATCGCGCTACGGGCTCGAGACGATGTGCATCGGCGGCGGCCAGGGTCTCGCGGCGGTGTTCGAGCGGGTCGCCTGACGGGTCCGGCGGGAACCCCTCCGCCGAGACGTCCGGCTCAGCGGGCCTGCCACCTCGGCGGGCGCTTCTCCCGGGCTGCCGCGGCGCCCTCCTTCGCGTCCTCGGTGGCGCCCGCGACGCGTCGCATCGTCTCCCCGAAGCGGATCGCGTCGGTCTGGGACATCTCCGGGCCGCGTCGCGCGACCTCCTTCACGGCGCGCTGGGCCAGCGGCGCACCGGCGAGCAGGCGGTCGGCGAAGCGTCCGGCGGCGGCCATGAGGTCGTCGTGCTCGACCACCTGCAGCGCCAGTCCCATCTCCTTCGCCCGCGCCGCGGACACCGTCTCCCCGGTGAGCAGCAGTTCCATCGCCGGTTGCCAGCCGATCCGCTGCGGCAGCCGGAGCGCGCCGACGATCGTCGGGACCCCGAGCTTGACCTCCGGGTAGCCGAACGTGGCGCGGTCGGAGGCGATCACGACGTCGCACCACGTCACCAGGGTCAGGCCGTAGCCCAGGCAGAGCCCGTTGACCGCGGCGATCACCGGCTTGTGGATCTCCCACCCGGACTCGAACGAGTTCACCGTCGGGCGCTCCCAGAACGAGCCGGGGAACTCGCCCGCCGGGTTGCGCTCGGAGGTGAAGTCCGCACCCGCGCTGAAGGCCCGCCCCTCGCCCGTGACGATGCCGACCCACGCCTCGTCGTCGGCGGTGAGCCGGGCGAACGCCTCGTTGAGGCCGTCGCGCATCGCGCCGTCGATGGCGTTGAGCTTGTCGGGCCGGTCGTAGGTGATCGTGGCGACGTGTCCGGTGCGCTCGTAGCGGACGCGATCGGCGAAGCGCTCGCGCACGTCGGGGTCCGGGGCCTCGTCGCTCATGGGCGCGCACGCTAGCGACGCGACGACGGGGGCGCGCTGCGTGAGAGCCGCTTTCCGGACGTTCATGCACGGGGAGCACGCCGATAGGGGACTTTTCTGGCGCCCCCCGAACTGATGGGCGGATCACACTCCCCGACCGGGTATCCCGACTGGCACCAGCGCGCGGGTCGGGTGCATAGTTGTACCGACCAAGCGATTGTACGGAGCACGCAATGAATGCAGTAGTCGGCGCCCGGCAGGTGCGCCCCGCCCCCGACGGGGCGGACGAGCGCTGGGTGACCTCGGACCGGCTCGGCCTCCAGCTCATCAGGCTCATCCGCCTGATCGAGCGCAAGCGGATGACCAAGGCGAAGGACGACGGCGTCGAGCGCGCCGCCTACGTCCTGCTCGCCCGGCTCGTCATCGACGGGCCGCACCGGTCGAACGCGCTCGCCGAGGCCGTGCACTCCGACCCCTCGACGGTCAGCAGGCAGGTGGCCGCCCTCGTCCGGATCGGGTACGTCGAACGACGCTCCGACCCCGCCGACGGCCGCGCGTGCCTGCTGGCCGCCACCACCGAGGGCCACCGGGTGTTCGAGGCGAACCGCGACCTGCGCAACCGCTGGATCTCCGACATCACGGGCGACTGGGACGAGACCGACCGCGAGCGGCTCGTCGAGCTGATGGACCGCTTCACCACCGCACTCGAGGACCACCACCCCCACGACGACGTCCCCGCCCCCCAGGGCGCGGAGGAGGACTGATGACCAGCACGACCGCGTCGAGCACCACGGCGGTCGGTAGCGGGGCAGGCGCGAGATCCGCGTCGACCCCGGCGCCCGCGGCGGGTGGCTTCACCCACCGCCAGATCCTGACGATCCTGTCCGGGCTGATGCTCGGCATGTTCCTGGCGGCGCTCGACCAGAACATCGTCTCCACGTCGATCCGCACCATCGCGGACGACCTCAACGGCCTGAACCTGCAGGCGTGGGCGACCACCGCCTACCTGATCACGGCCACCATCTCGACGCCGCTCTACGGCAAGCTCTCCGACCTCTACGGGCGCAAGCCGTTCTTCCTGTTCGCGATCAGCGTCTTCGTCATCGGGTCGGTGCTCTGCACGATCTCGACCTCGATGTACGAGCTCGCCGCATTCCGTGCCCTCCAGGGGCTCGGCGCAGGCGGTCTGATGAGCCTCGCGCTCACGATCATCGGCGACATCGTCCCGCCGCGGGAGCGCGCCCGGTACCAGGGCTACTTCCTCGCCGTCTTCGGCACGTCGAGCGTCATCGGCCCGGTCGTCGGCGGCTTCTTCGCCGGCACCGACTCGATCATCGGCATCACCGGCTGGCGCTGGGTCTTCCTGGTCAACGTGCCGATCGGCATCGTCGCCTTCACGGTCGTCTGGCGGGTCCTCAACCTGCCCCACAGCCGGCGAGAGCACCGGATCGACTGGCCCGGCGCCTCCGCCCTCGCGGTGACCCTGGTGCCGTTGCTGATCGTCGCGGAACAGGGCCAGACCTGGGGCTGGGGCTCCGTGAGCTCCATCCTCTGCTACGCCATCGGCCTGGTCGGTCTCGTCTCGTTCATCCTCGCCGAGCGCGCCTACGGCGACGACGCCCTGCTGCCGCTGCGACTGTTCGGCAACGGGGTCTTCTCGCTGACCACGATCATCGCCGTGATCACCGGCATCGGGATGTTCGGCGGGATCGCGATCGTCCCGCAGTACCTGCAGATCGTCGGCGGGGCCAGCCCGACGCGGGCCGGCCTGGAGATGCTCCCGCTGGTCGGCGGCATGATGGTCGCCTCGATCGTCTCGGGTCAGCTGACCAGCCGGACCGGCCGGTACAAGGTCTTCCCGGTGATCGGTCTCGGGCTGATGACCATCGGCATGACGCTGTTCCACTTCGTGCTCCACAGCGACACGCCCTACTGGCAGATCGCGATCCTCATGGTCGTCTTCGGCCTCGGGCTGGGTAACTGCATGCAGACCCTGGTGCTCGCGGTGCAGAACGCCGTGCCGGCCAAGGACATGGGCGTCGCGACGGCGTCGGCGACCTTCTTCCGCCAGATGGGCGGCACGCTCGGCGTCTCGGTGTTCCTGTCGATCCTCTTCGCGACCGTCGGGAGCAACATCACCTCGGCCTTCCGGTCCGCCGCCGCGACGCCGTCGTTCCAGGCCGCACTCGCCGACCCGGCGGTCGCGTCGAACCCGGTGAACGCCGCCGCGGTGAACCCGGCCGGCGGTGCCGCGCAGGTCGTCCAGGACTCGTCGATCCTGCAGCGGATGGACCCGCGCCTGGCGGAGCCGTTCTTCGCCGGGTTCGCGCAGTCGATGGACCTGGTGTTCCTCGTCGCCGCCTGCGTGATCTTCGTGGGCTTCGTGCTGATCTGGTTCCTCAAGGAGGTCCCGCTGCGCACGACGTCGGGCATCCAGGCCCGTCAGGCCGAGGAGTCCGGTGCCGGTGCCGGTGCGGGCCCCGGCTCGGTCGACGCCGCCGCGGAGATCACCGGCCCCGGTCGCGGTGCGATGGACCTCCCGGTCTCGGCACCTCCGGTCGGCGCAGCGGGTGCCGCCGGGGCCGACCGCCTGGTCCGGCTCGACGGCAGGCGCCCGACGCCGGGCCCGCGCCCGGTCGATCACGGCAGGCACGAGGCGCCCGAGCACCACGGTGACTCGGTCGTCCTCGGCACGCTCGCCGACGCCGCCGACCCGCAGGCCGGCGACACGACGGCCGACCCCGACCGGTTCGGCCGGCCGGTGGACGCCGCCCTCGTCGGGGTCCCGATGGCGCTGCACGCGCTCGACGGCACCGTCGTCGACCGCACGTTCTCGGCGGCCGACGGGTCGTTCCGGTTGCACGCCCCGATGCCGGGCAGCTACGTCGTCCTCGCAACGCCCGGCGTCTTCCGGCCCCACGCCGAGCTCGTCGCCCTGGACGGGGTGCCCGCGCGGCGGCGGTTCGCGCTGCGCCGGGCGACCCCGGTGGGCGGCGCGGTGCGCGATGCCGCCGACATCCCGGTGGTCGGCGCGACGGTGACCGTCACCGACCCCGGCGGCGGGGTGCGCGCGGTGCGGCGCACCGGCGCGGACGGCACCTGGGAGTGCCCGGAGCTCGAGCCGGGGACCTACACCGTCGCGGTGCTGGCCCCCGGGCGTGAGCCGGTGGCGGAGCGTCTGGTCGTCGCCGAGCCGACGCCCGCGGGACGGCGCACCACGCGCCACGACGTGCGGGTGCCGGTCGCGCGCTTCGGGGTGCGGGGGCAGGTGCTCTCGGCCTCGGGCCGGGCGGTGGCCGAGTCGCTCGTCGTACTCATGGGCGCGGACGGGCGGGTCGTCGCGTCGACCGTGACGGACACCTCCGGCCACTTCGCGGTCTCCGACCTCGCCGAGGGGCGCTACCTGCTCACCGCGAGCGGCTACGCCCCGGTGACCGCCCAGGTGAGCGTCGCCCGGGGCGGGCACGAGCCCGTCGAGCTGGTGGTCGACCCGCCGCGGCCTGCGTCGTCGGCCCCGGTCCCGGACGCCGTGACGGCTCTCGAGTCCGAGACCACGCCGCTGCCTGCGGTGCGCTAGCCGCCCAGGCGCCGACTCCACCGCGCGGGACACCCGCACCGACGACAACTCCCCCAGCACGAGGTATCCGTGCTGGGGGAGTTGCTCGTGCCGGCGCGGGAGGACTCAGTGGTGGACGCCCTGCTCCTCGGCCCGCTTGAGGGAGTTGCGAATCTCCTGCTCGGCGTCGGAGCGTCCGACCCAGGAGGCGCCCTCGACGCTCTTGCCGGGCTCGAGGTCCTTGTAGACCTCGAAGAAGTGCTGGATCTCCAGCCGGTCGTACTCCGACATGTGGTGGATGTCGCGCAGGTGCTCCTGGCGCGGGTCGCCCGCGGGCACGCAGAGCACCTTGTCGTCGCCGCCCTTCTCGTCGGTCATGCGGAACATGCCGATGGTGCGGGCGAGGACGAGGCAGCCCGGGAAGGTCGGCTCCTGGATGAGCACGAGGGCATCCAGCGGGTCGCCGTCGAGCCCGAGGGTGTTCTCGATGTAGCCGTAGTCCGCCGGGTACTGAGTGGCGGTGAAGAGGGTGCGGTCCAGGCGCAGACGGTTGGACTCGTGATCCATCTCGTACTTGTTCCGCTGACCCTTGGGGATCTCGATCAGAACGTCGAACTCCACGGCGCGTCCTCACTGCTCGGCGTCGCGGCACCCGCCGCGGTTGCTGTGTCCCGACGCGGGCCGTCACCGTCGCGCCCGGGCGTCGTCACCCGACCGGACCCGGGAACCCGTCGTCGGTCGCGTCTAGTGTGTCGCATCGCGGCCGGCACGCCACGACGGACGGGAGTGGGTCTGGTCGCAGGAAGAGGGCAGGTCCGGGGCAACGGGAGAGGGTGACCGTGACGTCGAGTGGTGTCGGTCACCGCGCGGGGTCCGCCCCCGCGGGTGAGGCCGGGACGCCGGGCGGCGACGACCCCGGTGAGCCGGGCAGGCGTCGGGCAGGTCACCGCGCCGAGGTCCCCCGCTCGCGCCGGATCGCGCAGCGCCTGCTCATCGGCCTCGTGGTGCTCCTGCTGCTCGTGGGCGCCGGGACCGCGGCGGTCCTGACCGCGCCCGGCCTGGCCCGCAGGCTCGGCCTCCCGGTGTCGGCCTCGGTCGACCCGCCCGCGCCCGTGACCTTCGTCCCCCAGCTCGCCGCGCTCGGCACCGACGGGCCGGCGCCGACCGCCGCAGGCGTCGGCAAGGTGCTCGACAGCCGCGTCGCCGGGCTCGGAGACCTCACCGGGGTCGTCCTCGACCCCGCCCGTCCGCAGACCCCGCTCTGGCAGCGCAACCCCGCCGAGCCCCAGGTCCCGGCCTCGTCGACCAAGCTGCTCACGACGGGGGCGGCGCTGTTGTCCCTGGATCCGCAGACCCGGTTCACGACGACGGTGGTGGCCGGCCCCACCCCGGACTCGGTGGTGCTCGTCGGCGGCGGCGACCCGACGCTGTCCTCGCTGCCCGCCGGCCGCGAGTCCGTCTACCCCGGCGCCGCCCACCTCGACGACCTCGTCGCCCAGGTGCGGGCCGCGCGGGGGGCAAAGCCGCTCACGACGGTGTACGTGGACGACTCCCGCTACAGCGGCGCCCCGCTCGCGCCCGGCTGGGACCCCGCCGACATCGCGGGCGGCAACCTCACCCCGATGGTCCCGGCCATGCTCGACGGCGGCCGGCTCGACCCGACCGCGCTCGACGGGGCCCGCACGCCCACCCCGACCGAGGACGTCGCGCGCGCGCTCGGCCAGCGCCTCGGGGCGGCGACGGTGGCGGTCAAGCAGGGGCGGGCGACGCCGAGCGCCGCGGCTCTGGGCAGCGTCGCCTCGCCCCCGCTGACCGAACTGGTCCACACCGCGCTGACCAACTCCGACAACATCCTGGCCGAGGCGATCGGCCGTGAGGTGGCCCGCAACGCCGGTGCGCCCGCGTCGTTCGAGGGCGCCACCGCGTCGGTGACGAAGGTCCTCACCGCGCACGGGATCGACGTGTCCGCGGTCAAGCTCTCCGACAACTCGGGACTGTCCACGAACGACCGGATCCCGGCCTCGGTGCTCGCGTCGGTGCTGACCCCGGCCGCGGCCCCGCTCGGCACCGACCCGCGCACCCCTGCCCTGCGCCCGATCCTCGACGGGCTGCCCGTGGCCGCGGGCACCGGCACCCTCGTCGACCGCTACACCGCGGGCACCCCGAACGGAGACGCCCGCGGCTGGGTCCGCGCCAAGACCGGCACCCTCACGGGCACCAACGCACTCGCCGGGGTGGTCCCCGACGTCGACGGCCGCCTGCTCGTGTTCGCGTTCATGTCCAACGGTCCCGACCCCGTCGGGGCCCGGCCCCGCCTGGACGCGCTCGCCGCCGCCCTGCGCGGGTGCGGCTGCCGCTGACGCGGCGGCCGTACGGTGGGGGAGTGACCGTCCAGGACACCGCCCCCGACGCCGCGGCCCCCGAGGCCGCCACCACCGGCCTGCCCGTGCGCTGGGACCTCGCTGCCGCGACGGGTGCGCGCCTGGTCCCGCCGGGCCCCGCGGTCTCGGCCGCCGCGGCCGCCGCCGAGGTGGCGCGGCTCGCCGACGGTGCCCGGGTCGGCGAGGGACACGTGCGCGAGCTCACCGGGCTCGGCGTGGGTCTGCCGATCCCCGAGGCCGCCGTGGTCGACCGGCCCGGGTGGATCGCGTCCGCGACCGAGGGCATCGCCGAGCTGACCTCCGAGGTCCGGTTGCCGACCGTGCGCACCGGCCCCCCGAGCATGGTCGCGCGCGCCGCGACCGAGGTCACCTCCACGGTGGCCGCCGCCCAGATGGGCGGGCTGCTCTCGTTCCTGTCCACCAAGGTGCTCGGCCAGTACGACCCGTTCGCCGGGCCGGAGCACGCCGGCCGGCTGCTGCTCGTCGCCCCGAACATCATGGCCGCCCACGAGGCCCTCGACGTCGACGCCGACGACTTCGCGCTCTGGGTCTGCGTGCACGAGGCCACCCACCGGCTGCAGTTCACCGCGGTGCCGTGGCTGCGCGACCACTTCCGCGACGAGGTCACGACGTTCGCCTCCGGCATGGAGAGCGGGGTGACCGCGGCGCTCGAACGGCTGCCGGACATCGCCAGGGCGCTCCGCTCGCGCACCGGGGCGAGCGGAGCGACGGGGAACAGAGCCGACGTCTCGCTGCTCGAACTGCTCCAGGGCCCCGAGCAGAGCGCGATCCTGGACCGACTGCTCGCGCTGACCACCCTGCTCGAGGGGCACGCCGAGCACGTCATGGACGAGGTGGGCCCGGCGGTGGTGCCCTCGGTCGAGGTCATCCGCAGGCGGTTCACCGAACGCCGCCGCGGCGGCGGTCCCGTCGACCGGCTGCTGCGCGTGCTGCTCGGCGTCCAGGCGAAGATCCAGCAGTACGAGCAGGGCCGGGTCTTCGTCGACGACGTCGTCGGGAAGGTCGGGATGGCGGGGTTCAACGCCGTGTGGACCTCGCCCGACACCCTGCCGCGCCGCGCGGAGATCACCGACCCGGCGGCCTGGGTCAAGCGCGTCCACGGCTGACCGGCCCCCGCGCCCGTCCCCGCCCGGACCGGTGATCCCCGTCTGATGGCCCACAGCCCGCCCGCGACCGCCGAGGTGCGTCGTGCGGTCCGCGCGGCGCTGGATGCGGCGCCTGCCCCCGACGTCGTCGTCGCATGCTCCGGCGGGGCGGACTCGCTCGCCCTGGCCGCCGCGGCCGCCCACGTCGGCGCCGCGCGCGGGAGGGCCGTGCACGGCCTCGTCGTCGACCACGGGCTGCAGTCCGGATCGGGCGCCCGGGCGCGGGAGGCCTGCGCCGTGCTCGCCGGGCTCGGGATCGAGGCGCGGGTGGCGACGGTGACGGTGACCGCCGACGGCGACGGGCCCGAGGCGGCGGCGCGTCGGGCGCGGTACGCCGCGCTGCGCGAGGAGTCGGAGACCCGCGGGGGTGCGCCGGTGCTGCTCGGGCACACCCTCGACGACCAGGCCGAGACGGTGCTGCTCGGACTCGGTCGCGGGTCGGGCGCGCGCTCGCTCGCCGGGATGCGGGCGTGGGACCCGCCGTGGTGCCGTCCGCTGCTCGGGGTCCGCCGGGTGACCACCCGGGCCGCGTGCGACGAGGCGGGCCTGACGCCCTGGGACGACCCGCACAACGTCGACCCGCGCTACACCCGCGTCCGGCTGCGCCACGAGGTGCTGCCGCTGCTCGAGGACGTCCTCGCCGGGGGAGTCGCGGAGGCGCTGGCGCGCACGGCCGACCAGCTCGCCGACGACGACGCCGCGCTCGACGCGACGGCGCACGAGGTGCTCGCGTCCGCAGCCGACGACGACGCCGGACTCGACGCCGCGGCGCTCGCGGACCTCCCGGCAGCGGTGCGACGGCGCGTCCTGCGGGCCTGGCTCGCCGCGGCCGGGGCGCGCGGGTACGACGATGCACAGCTGCGCAGCGTCGATGCCCTGGTCGCGCGCTGGCGCGGACAGGGGCCACCGTCACTACCGGGCGGCTTGGAGGTCACCCGCGTGCGTGGCAGGCTGACCGTGCGTCGGGCCCCGCGCGGCTCTGGTGCATAGTCCGCTGGGGAAGATCGACGAGCTCGACGAAGGAGTCCGCTCAAGGTGTACGACGGCGACATCGCGTCCGTGCTCATCACCTCCGACGAGATCCAGGACAAGGTCGCCGAGCTCGCCGACCGGATCGCCGCCGACTACGGGGACCCCGGGCCGCACGAACCGGACCTGCTCCTCGTGGGCGTTCTCAAGGGCGCGGTGATGTTCATGACCGACCTCGCCCGCCGCCTCCCGCTCCCCACCCAGCTCGAGTTCATGGCGATCAGCTCCTACGGATCCGCCACGTCGTCGTCCGGGGTCGTCCGCATCCTCAAGGACCTCGACCGGGACATCTCCAACCGGCACGTGCTCATCGTCGAGGACATCATCGACTCCGGGCTGACCCTGTCCTGGCTGCGCAAGAACCTCGAGTCGCGGGGGCCCGCCTCGCTGCAGGTGGTCACCCTGCTGCGCAAGCCCGAGGCCGCGAAGCTCGACGTGGACGTCAGCTACATCGGCTTCGACATCCCGAACGAATTCGTGGTCGGTTTCGGCCTGGACTACGCCGAGCGATACCGCGACCTGCCCTACATCGGCACCCTCGACCCCTCGGTGTACGCCTGAGCGTCACCTGGACCTCACACAGTCGGGAGTCGGCTTCCGGTTCATCACCCCCCCGGCGCATCCGCTGATCCACGTGGTCCTAGTCTGCGGCGCATGACGGCTGGTCGGTCACGCCGACTCTGGATCGTGAACGGCGCCATCGTGCTCGTTCTGCTGCTCGCCGCAGGCGGCACCGTGTACGGCCTGACGAAGACCTCGTCGAGCACGGACACGGCGCTGCGGACGACGCCGGTCGGGCGGGGGACCGTGGCCGAGACGGTGACCGCCGCCGGCAGTGTCACCACCGCGGCCAGCGCCACGCTGAACTTCGGGTCGAGCGGGAAGATCGCCGAGGTGCGCGTCCGCCTCGGCGACCACGTGACGAAGGGGCAGACGGTCGCGCGGCTCGACAACGAGTACGCCGCCGCCAACCTCAAGGCCGCCAACGCCCAGGTCTCGGCGGACGAGCAGTCGCTCGACGACGCCGAGTACCAGAAGGACCACCCGCAGTCCTCGCAGTCGTCGTCACAGCAGTCTTCGCAGCAGTCCTCGACGAGCACGACCGGCGCGGCCGGGGGCACCGCTGCGGCCCCGGGCACGGCAGCCGCGCCCGGCGCAGCAGCTCCCGCGGCAGCTGCGCCCGGAGCAGCCGCACGCGCCCCGGCCCCGGCCCCGGCGCCGCCACCGGCCCCCGCGCCCCCGCCGCCTCCGCCGCCCGCACCGCCGCGGCACCACGGGCTCTTCGGCGACTGGTTCTCGACGCCCGGACATGGCGTGGAGGCCACCGGGCCGGTGAGCGAGGAGGGCACGACGCCGACGCCCAGCCCGAGTGGCGGCACCGGAACGACCGGCACCGGAACCACCGGCACCGGAACCACCGGCACGGGGAGCAGCGCCGGCTCGTCGTCGGGATCGACGGCGCAGACCTCGGAGGACCCGGGCGAGGCGGCCGTCCGGAACGCCCGGGCGAAGCTCGACCAGGACAAGGCCGCCCAGATCCAGGCGAAGCAGGCCACGGAGAACCTCGATCTCGTGGCGCCCGAGGACGGCACCGTCGTGAGCCTCGACGGGATCGTCGGCCAGATCGCCGGACCGCAGGGCATCGTCCTGAGCTCGACCGCGACCGGGAACCCGGCCGGTGGGCGGCTCCCGGACGGTTCGGCGATCTCCAGCGGCGCCGGGTCGGGTCAGTCGGCGACGACGGGGAGCTCCGGTTCCGCGGGAAGCAGCGGGGCCGGCGCATCGAGCGGGTCCTCGTCGGGCGGCGCGGCCAGTGGCACCTCGGGGGTCACGGCCGCGCCGAGCGCCCCCGCGGTGATGACGATCGCCAACCTCGCCGCGATGCAGGTGCTCGCGCAGGTGCCCGAGCTCGACGTCGCCAAGGTCACGAACGGGCAGCCGGTGGCGGTGTCGGTCAACGCGGTGCCGGGGCAGAAGATCCCAGGCTCCGTCACCTCGGTGAACCTGCTGCCGGGTTCGCAGTCGACCATCCAGTACGGGACCGCGGTCCTGATGGCGGGCCCGCCGCCGGGGCTGCGCCCGGGGATGTCGGCGAGCGTGTCGATCACGACTCGGCAGGCCAACGACGTGACCTTCCTGCCCTCGGTGGCGGTCACGCCGGTCGGTGGCCCCGACTCCGGGCAGGGGACGGTGCAGGTCCTCCAGCCCGACGGGACCACGGCTCCGCGGACGATCGGCACCGGCCTGAGCTCGGACACCGTCACCCAGGTGACCACGGGACTCTCGGTGGGCGACCTCGTCGTGCTGCCCACGTCGGCGCCCGCGCCGCTCCCCAGCGGCGGCGGTCGCGGCGGCGGCGCCGGTGGCGGTGGAGGCGGGGCCGGCGGCGGCTCCGGGCGATGACGGGACCGGCCGGCGACCAGCAGGACGTGCCGGTCCTCGACGTCCGTCGGATGTCGAAGGTGTACGGCGAGGGCGACACCGCGGTGCACGCGCTGCGGGACGTCGACCTCGTCGTCCGCCGGGGCGAGTACGTGGCCGTGGTGGGACAGTCCGGGTCGGGCAAGTCGACGCTGCTCAACATCCTCGGGTGCCTCGACGTCCCGACGTCGGGCCGCTACCTGCTGGACGGCCTCGACGTGGCCGACCTCGACGAGAGGCAGCAGTCGGTCCTGCGGAATCGGCAGATCGGCTTCATCTTCCAGTCGTTCAACCTCATCCCGCGGACGACGGCGTTCACCAACGTCGAGCTGCCGATGGTCTACGCCGGGATCTCGCGCCGGCTCCGCCGGCAGCGGACGAGCGCCGCGCTGGACCTCGTCGGACTCTCGGGCCGCAACGACCACCGTCCCAACGAGCTCTCCGGCGGCCAACAGCAGCGCGTCGCGGTGGCGCGCGCCCTCGTGACCGGGCCCGCCCTGCTCCTGGCCGACGAACCGACCGGCAACCTGGACTCCGCGAGCACCGAGGACGTGCTCGGACTCTTCGACGGCCTGCACGCCGCCGGGCGCACGATCGTCCTCATCACCCACGACCACGAGGTGGCGGAGCGGGCGGACCGGACCGTGACGGTCACCGACGGCCGCCTCACCGAGCAGGCCGGCGCGCGACCGTGAGCAGCATCGAGATCGTCCGCTTCGCCGTCCGGGCGCTGCTGGCCAACCGGTTGCGGTCGCTGCTGACGATGCTCGGCATCATCATCGGGATCGCCGCGGTCATCCTGCTCACCGCCCTGGGTAACGGGGCCGCGCAGTTCATCCAGAGCCAGATCTCGGGCCTGGGGGCGAACAGCATCACGGTGTTCGCGCGCTCGGCCGGGGAGTCCGCGGGGTCCACGGCGGGCTCCGCCTCCCGGCCCCTGACCTCGGCCGACGCCGCCGCGCTCTCCGACCCGCAGGGTGCTCCCGACGTCTCCTACGTCGCGCCGGTCGTGCAGACCACGGCGACGGCCGCGTCCGGCCGGAACTCCGGGAGCAACACCGTCATCGGGAGCTCCACGGCCTACTTCCCCGGCTCGAACTCCGTCGTCGACGTGGGCCGGGCCTACGACCAGCGCGACGTCGACGAGGCCCGGCCGGTCGCGGTGATCGGGCGCACCGTGGCCGACGACGTCTTCGGCGTCGGATCGGTCCCGACCGGTCAGACGATCAACCTGAACGGGGCGCCCTTCCAGGTGATCGGCATCCTCAAGTACAAGGGGCAGGGCGGTGGCCTGTCGAACCCGGACGAGAACATCCTGGCCCCGCTGACGACGGTCCAGAGCACGCTCACGGGGTTCGGGAACCTCGACCAGATCCTCGTCGGTTCGACCTCGACGGACACCCAGAGCGCGGCGGAGTCCGAGGTCTACTCGATCCTCGACCGGCGCCACGGCATCACCAACCCGAACGACCGGGACTACCAGCTGATCAGTTCCGCGCAGATCGCCCAGGTCCTCAACTCGACCCTCGGGGCGTTCTCCCTGCTGCTCGCGGGCATCGCGGGAATCTCGCTGCTGGTCGGCGGGATCGGGATCACCAACATCATGCTCGTGTCGGTCACCGAGCGGACACGCGAGATCGGTATCCGCAAGGCCCTCGGAGCTCCACCGTCGGCCATCCTCGGCCAGTTCCTCGTCGAGGCCGTGATCCTCTCGGCGCTCGCGGGGGTGATCGGGGTGGCGATCGGGATCGGGGGCACGCTGATCCCGCTCCCCGGCGGCTTCCGCGCGGTCGTCGTGCCCGGGGCGGTCATCGCCGCCGTCGTCGTGTCCATCGCCATCGGGGTGTTCTTCGGCGGCTACCCGGCGCGGCGCGCGGCGCGCCTGCGCCCGATCGAGGCCCTGCGACGTGAGTGACGGCGCGGGCACTGCCACAGGACGTCAGGGAGGAGCCGGGATGGCGCAGGAGAACGAGTCGAGCCCCGAGGAACCGACGGGGACGACGGGGACGACGGGGACGACGCCCGCGGCGGCCGACGACCGGCGGACGGTCGCGGACGGCGGCTCGGGCTCCCACGACGACTCCGACGGGTCGGAGACCGGCCCGATCCACCTGCCCCGCCCGCAGCCGGCCTTCGGACCGCAGACCGCAGGCTCGGGTGGCGGGCCGGCGCGGGGGTGGGACGACGCGCCCACCACCACCGCCGCGTATGCGACCCCGCCCCCGAGCTCGGCCGAGGTCCTCGACCGGCCCATGGACGACACCCAGGTCCGCGAACGCCTCAACCGCCCCGGGATGGCGCGCTCGACGAGGATCCTGCTGCTGGTCCTCGGTGCCGTCGTGTTCCTCGCCGCCGGCCTGCTGATCGGGCGGGCCACCGCGCCGGCGACCGGGCCGGGCTCGGTGGCGCCGACCCTCGGCGTGATCGAGGCCGTCGACACCCCGCCGGGCGGCTCGCCGGTGGTCACGGTGCGAGCTGCCGACGGCACGCTGACCCCGCTCCAGACGACGCCGGGAACGGTGGTGGCGACACCTTCGGCCACCGGGAACGGCGCGCTGCGCGTCGGGGCCCAGGTCACGGTCACCGGCGAGCGGGACCAGCGCGGGCAGACCATCGCGACGCGGGTGGATCTGCCGGCGCGGTAGGGAGCGAGAACGGCGACCGGTCGCGCGCGAGGGGCTAGTCTCCCGCTCGTGACCGGGAACGCCGCCAGCGAGATCGCCGCCGGGTACGCCACGGACGGGGCTGCTCTCGAGCTGGGCGCGGTCGTGGTGGACCAGACCGCCGACGCGTCCGCCCGCGTCCGCATCCCCTTCGCCACCCTCAACCGCCACGGGCTCGTCGCGGGCGCGACGGGCACGGGCAAGACGAAGACGCTCCAGAACCTCGCCGAGCAGTGCTCGGCGGCCGGGGTGCCGGTCCTGCTCGCCGACGTCAAGGGCGACCTGTCCGGGCTCGCCCGCGCCGGAGAGACCAGCGACCGCACCAGCAAGCGCGCGCAGGAGACCGGCGACGACTGGGCGCCGACGGCGTTCCCGGTCCGGTTCCTCTCGCTCGGCGCGCAGGGGATCGGCGTCCCCGTCCGCGCGACGATCACCGCGTTCGGCCCGATCCTGCTGTCGAAGGTGCTAGGTCTCAACGCCACCCAGGAGTCCACGCTCGGGCTGATCTTCTACTGGGCCGACCAGCAGGGCCTCGCGCTGCTGGACACCAAGGACCTGCGCGCGGTCATCCAGCACCTGCTCTCCGACGAGGGCAAGGCCGAGCTCAAGGGGATCGGCGGGGTCTCGGCCGCGACGGCGGGGGTGATCCTGCGGGCCCTGGTGAACCTCGAGGCCCGCGGCGGCGACCAGTTCTTCGGCGAGCCGGAGTTCGACCCGAAGGATCTCCTGGCCGTCGAGGACGGCCAGGGTCTCGTCTCCCTGATGGAGCTGGCCGACCAGCAGGCGGACCCGACGCTCTTCTCCACCTTCCTCATGTGGCTGCTCGCGGAGCTCTTCGAGGAGCTCCCCGAAGCGGGCGACATCGACAAGCCCAAGCTGGTCTTCTTCTTCGACGAGGCGCACCTGCTCTTCGCCGACGCGTCGAAGGCGTTCCTGGACCGCATCGAGCAGACGGTCAAGCTCATCCGCTCGAAGGGCGTCGGGGTCTTCTTCTGCACGCAGCTGCCCACCGACATCCCCAACGACGTCCTCTCCCAGCTCGGCGCCCGGGTGCAGCACGCGTTGCGCGCCTTCACCCCCGACGACCAGAAGGCGCTGACGCGCACGGCGCGGACCTACCCGAAGTCCACGGTGTACGACATCGAGTCGGCGCTGACCTCGCTGGGGATCGGCGAGGCCATCGTCACCGTGCTCTCGGAGCGGGGCGCACCGACCCCGGTCGCCTGGACGCGGCTGCGGGCCCCGCGCTCGCTCATGGCCGCGATCGGCGAGCCCGCGGTGACCGAGGCGGCGAAGGCGTCGCCGCTCTGGCCCCGTTACGGCGAGACGATCGACCGGGAGTCGGCCTACGAGCGGCTCTCCGCCCGCACCGGGGCCACCGCGGCGCCACAGACCCCGCCTGCCGAGCCGGTGCCCGAGGACCAGCCGCCGCAGGCGGCACCGCCCCAGGCCCCGCCGCCCGCGGAGGACGAGGGACCCGGCTTCGTCGAGAAGGCGATGGCCAACCCGGTGTTCAAGTCCTTCCTGCGCTCGGCCGCGAGTGCCGCGGGCCGGGAGATCAGCCGCGGACTCTTCGGGACGGCACGACGGCGCTGAGGTGGGCGACCACCCCGGTGCCAGGAACGACCCGTGACGGGCACTGGACGTCCGGGAACCGTCGTCGATCACCGCGCCCCGCGCGGCGTTCGCGCCCGGCGGACACCGCGGTCACGCCGAGCGACCGCCGCGGGCGTCCGGCTGTCGGTGCTCCGGGGTACATTGAGCAGATCAGGGCTTCCCTGGAACGCAGCCCGGACGGGCAGGCGCCGCGGGGTCGCCGTCGTCGAGACGGCGCCTGCGACGCGACGCCGCGTCCGGGGGACGACACGGCAGCAGTCAACCCGGGGAGGGTCGAGGCCGCACCGGCCGCCACCGCATGGACCGCAAGCGCCTGCTCCGCAATCCTTTGATCTGGATCGTGGTGCTCTTCGTCGTCTACCTGGCCGTGTCGTCGCTGTTCAGCGACACCCGCGGCTACACGCAGGCGTCCACGTCCCTGGCCCTCACGCAGGTCGACGCGCGCAACGTCGCCGACGTCACGCTCGAGGACAAGGAACAGCGTCTCCGGATGACGCTGGTCAACCCCGTGGACGTGCCGCCCGCGGACGGCACCAGTGGGGCGCCCGTCCGCACCAACCAGATCTATGCGCAGTACCCGGCGGCCGCCGGTGGCCAGATCTTCGCCGAGCTCCGGCAGAACCCGGCACGCGGCGGGTTCGACACGCAGGTGACGCAGGAGTCCCTGCTCGGCCAGATGCTGATCTACCTGATCCCGCTGGCCCTCGTGCTGGTGATGCTGTTCTGGTTGATGAACTCCCAGGGCGGCGGCAATCGCGTCCTCTCGTTCGGCAAGTCGAAGGCCAAGCAGCTCAACAAGGACATGCCGAAGACGACCTTCGGTGACGTCGCGGGCGCGAACGAGGCCGTCGAGGAGCTCTACGAGATCAAGGACTTCCTCCAGAACCCGACGCGCTACCAGGCGCTCGGCGCGAAGATCCCGAAGGGCGTCCTGCTCTACGGGCCGCCCGGGACCGGGAAGACGCTCCTCGCCCGCGCGGTGGCGGGCGAGGCGTCGGTGCCCTTCTACACGATCTCCGGCTCGGACTTCGTCGAGATGTTCGTCGGCGTCGGCGCCTCCCGGGTGCGCGACCTGTTCGAGCAGGCCAAGCAGAACTCCCCCTGCATCGTGTTCGTCGACGAGATCGACGCCGTCGGCCGTCACCGCGGCGCGGGCATGGGCGGCGGTCACGACGAGCGCGAGCAGACGCTCAACCAGCTCCTCGTCGAAATGGACGGGTTCGACGCGCGCGGCGGGATCATCCTGATCGCCGCGACGAACCGCCCCGACATCCTCGACCCGGCGCTGCTGCGCCCCGGCCGCTTCGACCGCCAGATCCCGGTCGCCGCTCCCGACCTCGCCGGCCGGCGCGCGATCCTGGAGGTGCACGGGAAGGGCAAGCCGCTCGCCCCGGACGCCGATCTGGACGGCCTCGCCAAGCGCACCGTCGGGTTCTCCGGCGCGGACCTCGCGAACGTCCTGAACGAGGCCGCGCTGCTGACCGCCCGGCAGAACCAGCAACAGATCACCGGCACGAACCTCGAGGAGTCGGTCGACCGCGTGATCGGCGGACCGGCCCGCAAGAGCCGGATCATCTCCGAGCAGGAGAAGAAGGTCGCCGCCTACCACGAGGCGGGCCACGCACTGGCCGCCTGGGCGATGCCGGACATCGAGCCGGTCTACAAGGTGACGATCCTGCCGCGCGGCCGTACCGGGGGCCACGCCCTCGTCGTCCCCGAGGACGACAAGGAGCTCATGACGCGCTCCGAGATGATCGCGCGGCTCGTGTTCGCGATGGGCGGCCGCTCGGCCGAGGAGCTGGTGTTCCACGAGCCGACCACCGGCGCGTCCTCCGACATCGAGCAGGCGACGAAGATCGCCCGCGCGATGGTCACCGAGTACGGCATGAGCGCCAAGCTCGGCGCGGTGAAGTACGGCCAGGAGGGCGGCGAGCCCTTCCTCGGCCGGACCGCCGGGAAGCAGTCGGACTACTCGCTCGAGGTGGCCCACGAGATCGACGAGGAGGTGCGCAAGCTCATCGAGGCGGCGCACACCGAGGCGTGGGAGATCCTCAGTGCGCACCGCGACGCGCTCGACACGCTGACCGGTGAGCTCATCGAGCACGAGACGCTGCAGCGCAAAGACCTCGAGCGGCTGTTCGCCTCGGTGACCAAGCGCCCCCGCATCACCGCGTTCAACGACTTCGGCGAGCGCACCCCGTCCGACCGCCCGCCGATCAAGACGCGGCGGGAGATCGCGACCGAGCGCGGCGAGCCGTGGCCGCCGGAGGACGAGCGCCGCGAGCCGGCGCGCGTCGGCGGCGGGAGCAACGGCCACGGCGCAGGTCAGAACGGGTCGGGTCAGAACGGGTCGGGCCAGTACGGGGCCGGCCAGAACGGCGCGGGTCAGAACCCCGGGCAGAACGGCGCGTCGAACGGCTGGGGTGCCCCGAACACTCCGCCGGTCGGGACGCCGAACGTCGGTGGGCCGGGCTCGGACTACGGTCGGCAGGGCGGTGGAGACCCCTCGGGTCGCGGCTCGTCGGGCCGGGGGATCCCGGACGTCTACCGCACCGGCGGCTCCTCGCAGCCGCCGTCGTCGGGTCCGCCGAACTACGGGGCCCCGCCCGGGTGGACCCCCGCGACCTCCCCGCGCGGCACCTCCAGGGAGCCGGACACGCGTCCGTACGGCCAGCACGGCACCGGGTCGGCGCCAGGCGGGTGGAACCCGTCCGGAGGGCAGCACGCGGCGCCGGAGGACGGGACTCCTTCCACCGGACGGCGTAGTGCTCCCGATGCCGATCCGTCCGGCGGGGGGTCGTTCAGCTCACCCGGCGAGGGCGCCCCGAACCCGTACGGTGATCCGGACGGTCGTCGCCCTGACGGCCGATCGGAGAGCTGACCAACGGCGGCCACCCTCCTGCAGGAGGGCCTACGCCCTCCGGAGGTCCAGCCCCGTCCTGCAGCGAGCACCGGGGTGAGGGAGACGTGACGACCAGCGAGGGCACGGTCCGGCCGACGGCCGACCGCAGCAACGGGCACGACCCCGCCGTGGGCTCGGTCCCGCCGTTCGACGCGCCCCGTGTCGAGGCCGCGGTCCGCGAGATCCTCATCGGTATCGGGGAGGACCCGGACCGCGAGGGTCTGCGGGACACCCCCGCGCGGGTGGCGCGCGCCTACGAGGAGCTGTTCGCGGGGCTGCGCACCGATCCCGACGAGGTGCTCCAACGGACCTTCTCCGAGGACCACGACGAGCTGGTCCTGGTGCGGGACATCCCGATGTTCTCGATGTGCGAGCACCACCTGCTGCCCTTCCACGGGCTGGCCCACGTGGCGTACCTGCCCGGGCCCGACGGCCGGGTGACGGGCCTGTCCAAGCTCGCGCGGCTGGTCGACCTCTACGCCCGCAGGCCGCAGGTTCAGGAGCGTCTCACCACACAGGTGGCCGACGCGCTGGACCGGACGCTGGAGGCCCGCGGGGTCATCGTCGTCATCGACGCCGAGCACCAGTGCATGTCGGCGCGGGGCGTGCGCAAGCCCGGGTCGCGCACGACGACCTCCGCGGTGCGCGGCACCCTCAAGTCGTCCGCGAGCACCCGCGCCGAGGCCCTCGGACTCATCCGGGGCGGCTGAGCATGGCGCCCGCACCCGAACCGCCCGCAGCCGGCTCCCCGCCCGGCTGGCCGGTGGCCCGCCCGAACTACTGCCTGGTCATGGGCGTCCTCAACGTCACGCCCGACTCGTTCTCCGACGGCGGCCGCTGGCTGGACCGCGACGACGCGGTGGCCCACGGCGTCGCGATGTCCGTGCGCGGCGCCACCTACGTCGACGTGGGCGGGGAGTCCACCCGGCCCGGCGCGGCGCGGGTGGACGCCGCCACCGAGACCGCGCGGGTCGTGCCCGTGGTCTCCGACCTCGTCTCCGCCGGGGTGCGGGTCAGCGTCGACACCACGCGCGCCGTCGTCGCGGCGGCGGCGATCGAGGCGGGCGCCGAGCTGGTCAACGACGTGTCCGGAGGGCTCGCCGACCCGCACATGGCGCGCGTCGTCTCGGAGGCGGGCGTGGGCTGGGTCCTCATGCACTGGCGCGGCCCGTCGCGGCGCATGCAGGAGCTGGCGAGCTACGAGGACGTGGTCGGCGAGGTGCGGGCCGAGCTCGTCGAGCAGGTCGACCGCGCGGTGCTCGCCGGGGTCGACCCCGGGCTGCTGGTGCTCGACCCCGGTCTCGGTTTCGCCAAGACCGCGGCCCACAACTGGCAGCTGCTGCGCAAGCTGGACGTCTTCACCTCGCTCGGCTTCCCGGTCCTGGTCGGCGCGTCGCGCAAGCGGTTCCTCGGGGCGCTGCTCGCCGACGACGAGGGAACGCCGCGACGCCCGGACGGGCGGGAGCACGCCAGCGCGGCGGTGACCGCACTCGTCGCGAACGCCGGCGCCTGGGGAGTCCGGGTGCACGACGTCGCGGCCTCGCTGGACGCGGTGGCGGTAGCGGCGGCCTGGCACTGGGGCACCTCCCGGGCGGCCCGGGCGGACTCGTGAGCGCGGCACCTTCCCCCGCCCTCCCAGCCGACCGGATCGAGCTGCGCGGGCTGCGGGTGCGCGGCCATCACGGCGTGTTCCCCCACGAGCGCCGGGACGGCCAGGACTTCGTGCTCGACCTCGTGCTCTGGATCGACCTCGCTCCGGCCGGCGCCAGCGACGACCTGGCGGACACCGTGGACTACGGGGCGATCGCCGAGGCCGCGGCGGCCGTCGTCGAGGGCCCGCCGCGCTCGCTCATCGAGGCGGTCGCCGCCGACGTCGCCGGCGTGGCGCTCGACGACCCGCGGGTGGCGGGGGTGGAGGTCGTGCTCCACAAGCCGCAGGCCCCGATCGCCCGCCCGTTCGACGACGTGGCGGTGCGCATCTCGCGGAGCCGCCGGTGACGCGCGCGGTGCTCTCCCTGGGATCCAACATCGGCGACCGCGAGGCCCACCTGCGCCACGCGCTCGACGCCCTCGCCCCCTGGACGACGGCGGTGTCGTCGACGTACGCGACGGCGCCGTGGGGCGGGGTGTCCCAGGACGACTTCCTCAACCTCGTCGTCGCCGTCGACGACCCCGACGCGGGCCCGTACGACTGGCTCGACCGTGCGCAGCGCGCCGAGCGGTCCCGGGCCCGGGACCGCTCGGCGGAGGCGGTGCGCTGGGGTCCCCGCACCCTCGACATCGACGTGCTCACCGTCGAGGACGCGGGCGAGGGAATGATCAACGACGACCCGCTCCTGCTGCTGCCGCACCCCCGCCTGTCCGAGCGCGCGTTCGTGCTGGTGCCATGGGCCGAGATCGAGTCGGAGACCACGGTGCCGGGCCGCGGGCGGGTCGCGGAGCTGCTCGCGGCGCTGCCGGCCGACGAGCGTGACGGCGTGGTGCGATCCGGCGGGACACGGAGCCCAGGGGAGCCCGACCAGTGACGACCCGGACCAGCCCGTCGCTCCTGCTCGTGGTCGCGGTGGCCGCAGGACTCGCGGTCAACCTCCTCCTCGGGCTGTTCTACGGCTCCCTGCCGCCGCTGCCCGCCCCGGCCGGGCTCACCTTCCTCGTGCTGGGGCTGGTCGAGGCGGGGGTCGCGGTGGTGCTCTACCGCCGCATCCGCCGTCGGCCCCGCGCCCGCCCGGTCGACGCGCTGGCCGCGGCGCGGGCCGTCGCGCTGGCGAAGGCCTCCGCGCTCGCCGGGGCCCTCGTCGGCGGCGCGTGGGTCGGGGTGCTCACGTACGTGCTGCCCCGGCGCGCCGAGGTCGCCGCGGCGGCGTCGGACTCCGTCGCCGCGGTGATCGGGATCGTCGGCTCGGCGGTTCTCGTGGCCGCGGCCCTGGGCCTCGAATGGTGCTGTCGCACCCCGGACGACCAGGACGCCCCGCCCACCCCGGACCGCTGATCGCCCACCTGGGCGTAATCGGACAATCGCCCTGGGTACGCTGCGCGACATGGCATCCGACGAGGGTGCCGCCGGCCGAGACCGAGGACCCCGACGCGGAGGGGTCCGCCCGGCACCGAGCGGCGGCGTGGGACGGACCGGTGACCCGGTCGTCCGGTTCCTGCTGGCCCTGACCGGACTCTTCGCGGTGGTCGCGGCCGTCGTCGTGGTCGTGAGCGAGGACGGGCGGATGCTGCGCCTCGGGATCGTCGCCGGGCTGTGGGCCACGCTGCTCGCGGTCGCGGCGCTGGCCCGCCGCAGCGCCTCGGGGAGCGCCCAGGACGCCGCCGCGCGCGAGGAGTCCCTGCGTCGCACCTACGAGCTCGAGCTGGCCGCCGAGGTCGATGCGCGCCGCGAGCACGAGCTCACCGTGGAACGCTCCGTGCGTCGCGAGGTCGCCGCCGAGGCGGGCCAGGAGATCGCCGGGCTGCGCGCCGAGCTGGAGCGACTCCGGTCACACCTGGAGCAGGCCGAGACCCACGCGGTCCGCCCCGCGCTGCAGGCCGTGGCCGGTTCGGGCGGCCCGCCCCCGACCCCTCCGCCCGGCCCGCCCCCGGCCATGCCCGGCCCGCCGCGCCCGGTCACCTCGATCAGTCCGCGCCGCGCCCGTGAGGTACCCGGACCGCCGACCGGGCCTGACCTGCGACGCGAGCCCGACCCCGCCCCGCGGGCGCCCGCCACGCCGCCCCCGTCCCGCCCGGCGACCGACGGGCGCACCGTTGCCGAGCTCCTCGCCGCGCACTCCGCCGAAGGCCGCCGCCGCAGGCGCTGACGTCCCCACGCGGTGCGCCGACTGCCGCGCCACTACCCTGCGGCAGGGTGATCGCCACCCCGGTACGGCTTGCGCCCGAGCAACGGCGCACGCTCGTCTGGCCCCTCCTCGGGCTCATCGTGCTGGGGGTGTGTGCGCTCGCGGCGGTCGGGCTCGCGAGCACCGAGATCGGCTCGGCCGGCGTCATCGTCGGCGCCATCTGCGCACTGCTGCCCGTCGGGCCGGTCCTGCTCGCGTTCGCCTGGATTGACCGCTGGGAGCCCGAACCGCCGCGCCTGCTGCTCACCGCGTTCCTCTGGGGCGCGGGCATCGCCGCCCTCGTCGCGCTCGTCATCAACTCGAGCGCGGTGATCGCCGCCGAACTGCTGCTGGGGCAGGGACAGGGCGACGTGGTCGGCGCCGTCATCTCCGCACCGCTGGTCGAGGAGTTCGTCAAGGGCGCGTTCCTCGTCGGGCTCCTGCTGCTGCGGCGGCGCGAGTTCGACGGGATCGTCGACGGGATCGTCTACGCGGGTTTCGTCGGCGCGGGCTTCGCGTTCACCGAGAACATCATCTACTTCGGGCGGGCCTTCACCGAGGCGGGCGCGACGCCCACCGCGGGCATCGTCGCGACCTTCATCCTGCGCGGACTGCTCTCGCCGTTCGCCCACCCGCTCTTCACGTCGATGACGGGTATCGGGGTCGGCATCGCGGCGACCACGCGCAACCGGGCCGTCGGCGCCGTGTCGATCCTGCTGGGCTACGTGCTCGCGGTGATCCTGCACGCGCTGTGGAACTCCGCCACCCAGCTCGGGCCGGGCTTCTTCGGCGTCTACATCCTGATCATGCTGCCGATGTTCGTCGCGATCCTCGGCCTGGTGCTGTGGCAGCGACGCCGGGAGCGGGACGTCCTGGCGACGCAGATGCCCGGGTTCGCCGCGGCGGGCTGGATCGCCGAGAGCGAGGTGCCGCTGCTCGGGAGCATGGCGGGCCGCAGACGCTGGCGCTCCGCCGTGCGGCGCACCGCGGGCAAGCCCGCCTCGGAGGCCGTCGTGCAGTACCAGCACGCGGTCTCGGAGCTGGCGTTCCTGCGCGCCCGGGCCGATCGGGGGGCCATCCCCCCGAAGCCCGAGTGGCACGACGAACTGCTCGAGAACGTGCGCCGCACCCGGCTCGCCGCGGTCACCGCGCCCGGGGTGCCGCAGCAGCCGGGTGGGCCCGCCGGGCCGAGCGGGCCGTACCTGCCGTCGGGGCCGATGCCGCAGCGCCCCGGCCCGCCGCCCGGCTACTCGCCCGGGCCGCCGTCCGGTCCCATGCCGCAACAGCCCGGCCCGCCGCCGGGGTACGTGCCCGGTCCGACGCCCCACCCGGGTCAGCCGTACCCCGGGCAGCAGCAGTACCCGGGTCAGCCGTACCCCGGGCAGCCGCAGTACCCGGGCCAGCAGCCGTCCGGCGGAGCGCAGCCGGGCGCGGGCCCTCGCCACGGCCGGCCCGAGGACCGGTAGGCGCCCAGCCGGTGCGCCTGCCCATGATCACCGGGACACCACAGTCCCGTCGGTCCCGCGCGGACGACCTTGCCGTCCCGGTGATCACCTCGGGGCGGTCTACCGGCGTGCGGCTCGGCCGCCCGTCGTTGATCAGGAGCACGCGGGGCAGGGCACGGGGCTGCGGGGTGCGTGGAGTGCCCCTCGTGGGGCTTGGCCGCGCTGGCTCGCCATCGAACGTTGATCAGGAGCACACGGGCCAGGGCACGGGGCTGCGCGGGGTGCGTGGAGTGCCCCTCGTGGGGCTTGGTCGCGCTGGCTCGCCATCGAACGTTGATCAGGAGCACACGGGGCAGGGCGCGGGGCCGCACGGGATGCGTGCAGTGCCCTCAGGATGCGCGGCGTGCCCCTCGCGGGGGGCCTCACCCACCGCGCGCGGTGAAGCCGATCACCTGGACGCCGTGTCCGGGATATCGCGCGTCTACCCTCGCGGTCGCATCGTCCGGTACCCGCGCTGCGCGGGACGGGAACGACGACCGTGATGAGGGATGTCCGCGTGAACGCCTCCGGCAGTGACGCCGGGCCGGTGACGGCTGCGCCCCGACCCGCCCGCCTCGACGTGGGCGTGGTGTCCGCAGGCCGCGTCGGCGCCGTGATGGGCGCCGCGCTCGCGGGTGCCGGCCACACGGTCGTCGCCGCCTCCGCCGTCTCCCGGGCCTCGCGGGCGCGCGCCGAGGAGCTCCTGCCGGGCGCGGAGATCCTCCCGCCCGACGAGGTGGTCCGGAAGGCCGACCTCGCCCTGCTCGCCGTCCCCGACGACGTCCTGCCCGGCCTCGTGCGCGGGCTCGCGGCGTCCGGGTGCCTGCGTCCCGGTCAGATCCTCGTCCACACCTGCGGCTCGCACGGCGTCGGCGTCCTCGCCCCGGCGGCCGAGCACGACATCCTGCCCATTGCGCTGCACCCGGCGATGACCATCACCGGGCGGGCCGAGGACGTCACCCGCCTCGCCGGTGCGTGCGTCGGCGTGACGGCCGGGGAGACCGGCAGCGAGGACGCCGAGGCGGCCTGGCTGGTCGGTGAGGCGCTCGTCGTCGAGATCGGGGCCGAGCCGGTCCGCGTCCCCGAGGAGCTTCGCCCGCTCTACCACGCGGCGCTCGCCCACGGCGCGAACCACCTGATCACGCTGGTCCGCGAGGCCGCCGACATCCTGACCAACGCCGGGATCGAGCCGGCCGAGCGGGTGCTCGCCCCGCTGCTGTCCGCGGCGCTGGACAACGCCCTGCGCCACGGGGACCGCGCCCTGACCGGCCCCGTCGCGCGCGGCGACGTCGGCACCGTCGAGACGCACCTGCGCCACCTCGACCGGCGCGCGCCCGCGTCGGCCGAGCTGTACCGGGCCCTCGCCCGCCGGACCGCCGAGCGCGCCCGCGACAGCGGCCTCATCGGGCCGGAGGACTCCGCCACCATCGCCGACGCGCTCGAGAGGCACACGCCGTGACCCGCCCGTCCAGCCTCCGCACCCACGACATGTCCGGGCGCGCCAAGCCCCGCTACGACAAGGACGGCCTGACCGTCCACTCCGACCCGAACTCCCTGCGCCGCGTGACCAAGGCGCTGCGCGGCAGCGGGCGCCGGGTGACGCTCGTGCCGACCATGGGCGCCCTGCACGAGGGTCACCGCGAGCTGATGCGCCGCGCCCGGTCGATCCCGGGGTCGACGACCGTCGTGTCGCTCTTCGTCAACCCGCGGCAGTTCGGGCCGACCGAGGACTTCGACCGGTATCCGCGCGCGTTCGACGCCGACGTCGAGATGTGTCGCGAGGAGGGCGTCGAGCTGGTGTTCGCCCCGGACGTCGACACGATGTACCCGCCGGGCTTCGCGACCTCGATCGACCCGGGCCCGCTCGGCGGCGAGCTCGAGGGCGCCGTCCGCCCGGGGCACTTCGCCGGGATGCTGACCGTGGTGAACAAGCTGTTCGCCATCGTCGCCCCGGACGTCGCGTTCTTCGGCGAGAAGGACTACCAGCAGCTGACGCTGATCCGCCGCATGGTGCGCGACCTGGACATCGACGTGCACATCGTCGGGGTCCCCACCGTGCGCGAGGAGGACGGCCTGGCCCGGTCCTCGCGCAACGCCTATCTCGACGACGTCGGCCGTCGCGCCTCGATCGCGATCTCCGCGGCCCTGGCCGCGGGGCAGTACGCGGGGGAGCAGGGCCCGGCGGCCGTGGTGGCCGCCGCCCGCGGGGTCCTCGAGGCGGAGGCGGCCCTCGACGTCGAGTACGTCGAGCTGCGTGACCCCGAGCTCGGCCCGACCCCTGAGATCGGCCCCGCGCGGCTACTGATCGCCGCCCGCGCCGGGAAGACCCGCCTGATCGACAACGCCGCGGTCTCCGTGGTGCGCCGCGAGACCGGGCTGTCCGGATGACGACAACGACACTGGCCCTGCCCGTGAGGAGAGTCTGATGCTGCGCACGATGCTCAAGTCGAAGATTCACCGCGCGACGGTGACCGACGCGAACCTGCACTACGTCGGGTCCGTCACGGTCGACACCGACCTCATGGCCGCGGCGGACCTGCTGCCCGGCGAGCAGGTCGCGATCGTCGACGTCACCAACGGCGCCCGCCTCGAGACCTACGTGATCTCCGGCGACGCCGGGTCCGGGGTCATCGGGATCAACGGCGCCGCCGCGCACCTGGTCCACCCCGGCGACCTCGTCATCCTCATCGCCTACGGGCAGATGGACGACGCCGAGGCGCGGGAGTTCGCGCCGCGGGTGGTCTTCGTCAACGACGCCAACCAGGTGTTGGACGAGTCGAACGACCCGGCCCGGGTCCCCGATATGGGCGATGCCGCTCCGTCGTCGTCCCCCCTCGTGCCCGGGACCCGGGCGCAGGCCGCGCTGAACTAGGGCGGGTCCGGGTGCTGCTCTGCATCGACGTCGGCAACACCCAGACCGAGCTCGCGCTCTACCCGCGCCCGGACGACGGCCTGGCGGACACGCCGGGCACCACCGCCACCGCGGACCCGGCGACGGCCCGCTGGTCGGCCCGGATCCGCACCGAGCGCCGGGCCACCGCCGACGAGCTCGCCCTCACCGTCCGGGGGATGCTCGGGCCGTTGCTCGGCGAGGTCGACGGTGTCGCGGCGCTCTCGACGGTGCCCGCGCTGCTGCGCGAGCTGCGGGGGATGTGCGAGAAGCACTTCGCGGGCGTGGAGCAGGTGCTCGTCGAGCCGGGGGTGCGCACCGGCGTGCCGCTGCTCGTCGACAACCCCAAGGAGGTCGGCGCCGACCGCGTCGTGCAGGCGCTCGCGGCGTACGAACAGGTCGGCGGGCCGTGCGTGGTCGTCGTGTTCGGGACCTCCACGACGGTGGACGCGGTCTCGGCCTCCGGGGAGTTCCTCGGGGGCGCGATCGCCGCGGGCGTGGCGGTCTCGGCGGAGGCGCTCGCGACGCGGGCGGCAGGCCTGCGACCCGTCGAGCTGGTGGCGCCACGATCGGCCCTGGGCCGCTCGACGGTCGAGAGCATGCAGGTCGGGCTCGTGCTCGGTGCGGCCGCGATGGTCGACGGGCTCGTGACCCGGCTCGCGGACGACATCGCGGCCCGCGACGGTCAGGGACGGCGGCCGGTCGCGGTGGTCGCCTCGGGCGGGCTCGCGCCGGTCGTGGCCCCCGAGTGCGCGACCGTGACCCACCAGGTCCCCGACCTCACGCTGCAGGGCCTGCGGGCGGTGTTCGTGCGCGTGCGGGCGGCCGCCCGGGCCCGGGAGGACCGCAGGCGCCACAGCAGGCGCTAGGGGAGCTCAGGCGTCCGGGGTGAAGAGCTCGGCGTGCCGGGGGTCGCTGACCGGCAGCACGTGGCGCAACCGCTCGACCAGCTCCGCGTCCTGGCGCCCCGCAGGGGTGCGGGCGAGGGCCCACAGCGCGGCCGTGTCGCCGCTGCGCAGGACCGCCGAGCGGACCCCGACGTCGAGCTCGTCGCGCAGGGCGCGGATGCCCGGGGCGTCCGAGGTGGGCAGCAGCTCGCCGCGCCCGATGAGCTCGGTCTCGGGCAACCGGCCCGCCCGGACCGCGTCCCGCAGCGTCAGGAAGTCCGCGTCCACCCGCGCCTCGAGGCGGTAGGGCCCGGTGCGCACCGCCCCGGTGCCGTTCGGGGCGCTCTCCAGCAGCGCGCGCAACCGGTGCATCTCGGCGCGCACCGTGACGGGGTTGCCGCGGTCGCCGTAGAGCTCCACGGCGAGGGCGTCGGCGCTGAGGCCCTCGGGGTGCAGGGCGAGCAGGGCGAGGAGCTCGGCGTGCCGGGCGCTGAGGCGGACCGGTCGGCCGTCGAGGCGGGCGACGGGCCGGGGGACGCCGAGGAACGGCAGGGCGAGCGTCGAGCGGTGACGCACGGAGGAGGCCCGCTCCAGCCGGAGCAGCCAGCCCTCGGCGAGCGGCTCGAGCACGCCCTCGCCGTGCTCGCCGAGCACGATCCGTTCGCCCGCGCCGGGCAGGGCGACACGGTCGTCGATCCAGCCTTGCGGGGTCGCCGCCAGCACCCGGCCCGCCGGGCTGAGCAGCGCACCGGGAGCGTCGCCGAGCCCGGTGAGGTGCGGGAGGTTCTTGGCGCGCAGCCGCTCGTCCCGGATCGCCTGGCGGGTCGCGAGGTGGTTCTCGGCGAGCTTGGCCGCGGCCGACACCAGCGCGAGGGTGCTCGGGTGGAACGTGCGGACGGGACCGGTGAGGTCGACGGCGCCGACCGCCTCGCCGGTGTCCGGGTCGTGGATCGTCGCCGCGGCGCAGGTGAACCGGTGGTACTGCGCGACCAGGTGCTCCGAGGAGTGGATCTGGACCGGAGCGCCTGACGCCAGGGTGGTGCCCATCGCGTTGGTGCCCGCGGAGTCCTCGCTCCAGCGGAAGCCCTCCGCGAGCTCGACGTCGTCGGCGATGTGCAGCATGCCGGCCGCGCCCTCGCGCCACAGGATGTGGCCCTGGGCGTCGGTGACGATCATGACGTGCATCGCCTCGTCGGCGATCTCGAGCAACGTGGTGCGCAGGATCGGCAGCACCGGGGCGAGCGGGTGGGACTCCCGCACCGCGTCGAGCTCGCGGTCGTCGAAGACGTGGGCGGGCGCGCCGTGGTCGGGGTCGACGTGGGCGGCGAGCGAGCGGCGCCAGGAGTCCGAGACGACGTCGCGGGGGGCGACCTCCCCCGACCCGCCGGCCAGGACCGCGTCACGCACGCGCGCTAGCAGGGCCGCGCGCTCCAAGGGATCGCCCCAGATGAGTGCGTCGGCCCCCGTGCTCGAAAGACCTCTCGCCATCCACCACCTCGTGGAATCGTGCCGACCGTCCATCGTGCTCCCGGGCCGCTAGTGAGGCAACCCTTACTCGATCGGTGCAGTTATCCGCATCTACGGATGTGACCTGGCCGTGAACGCCGCGTGCGCGTGCAACGCCGCTGCAACCCCGCTCTTCCTAGCGTCCTACGTCACAGGTGGGCGCACAACGTGCGCCACATCGGCGGGCGGGAGAACCGTCCGCCAGATCGAAAAATCGGGAGGACCGAGCATGGCCACGTACGCGGCCCCGAACACCGACGGCTCCGTCGTCAGCTTCAAGCCCCGCTACGACCACTACATCGGCGGCGAGTACGTCGCCCCCGTCAAGGGCCAGTACTTCGAGAACCCGACCCCGCAGACCGGCCAGACCTTCACCGAGGTCGCCCGCGGTACCGCCGAGGACATCGAGAAGGCCCTGGACGCAGCCGAGGCGGCCGCTCCGGCCTGGGGCAAGACCTCGGTCGGCGAGCGCGCGAACATCCTCAGCAAGATGGCCGACCGGATCGAGGCGAACCTCGAGAAGGTCGCCGTCGCCGAGTCCTGGGAGAACGGCAAGGCCGTTCGCGAGACCCTCGTGGCGGACATCCCGCTCGCGATCGACCACCTGCGCTACTTCGCCGGGGCGATCCGGGCCCAGGAGGGCCACCTCTCGCAGATCGACGAGGACACGGTCGCCTACCACTTCCACGAGCCGCTGGGCGTCGTCGGGCAGATCATCCCCTGGAACTTCCCGATCCTGATGGCGATCTGGAAGCTCGCCCCGGCGCTGGCCGCGGGCAACGCCGTCGTCCTCAAGCCGGCCGAGCAGACCCCGGCCTCGATCCACGTCCTCATGGACGTGGTGGGCGACCTGCTGCCCCCCGGCGTACTGAACATCGTCAACGGCTTCGGGGTCGAGGCGGGCAAGCCGCTCGCGTCCTCGCCGCGTATCCGGAAGATCGCGTTCACCGGTGAGACCACGACCGGCCGCCTGATCTCCCAGTACGCCTCGGAGAACCTGATCCCGGTCACCCTCGAGCTGGGCGGCAAGAGCCCGAACGTCTTCTTCGACGACGTCTCCTCGCAGAACGACGCCTTCTACGACAAGGCGCTCGAGGGCTTCGCGATGTTCGCCCTGAACCAGGGCGAGGTCTGCACCTGCCCGTCGCGCGCGCTCATCCAGGGCGGGATCTACGACGAGTTCCTCAGCCAGGGCGTGAAGCGGACCGAGCAGGTCAAGATGGGCAACCCGCTCGACACCGACACGATGATGGGCGCCCAGGCCTCGAACGACCAGTTCGAGAAGATCCTGTCCTACATCGACATCGGCCGCCAGGAGGGCGCGAAGATCCTCACGGGTGGCGAGAAGGCCGACCTCGGCGGCAACCTCTCCGGCGGGTACTACATCCAGCCCACCGTGTTCGAGGGCAACAACTCGATGCGGGTCTTCCAGGAAGAGATCTTCGGGCCGGTCGTCTCGGTCGCGAAGTTCTCCGACTACGACGACGCCATCAAGATCGCCAACGACACCCTCTACGGGCTCGGTGCCGCGGTCTGGTCGCGTGACGCCAACACGGCCTACCGTGCAGGACGTGACATCCAGGCCGGCCGTGTCTGGGTGAACAACTACCACTCGTACCCGGCGCACGCGGCGTTCGGCGGGTACAAGCAGTCGGGCATCGGTCGTGAGAACCACAAGATGATGCTCGACCACTACCAGCAGACCAAGAACCTGCTGGTGAGCTACTCGCAGAACGCCCAGGGCTTCTTCTGATCGACCCGATCAGGAGACCGTCCGGCCGGCAGGAGGAAGGGGATCTCATGACTGAGGTCAGCACCAGTACCGACGTCACCACCGAGGTGCCGGAGGTGCCGGGCTCCGGGACGACCCAACGGGTCGCCCTGTCCCCGCAGGCCTCCGAACTCCTCGTGACGCTCACCGACATGCACGGTCCGCTCATGTTCCACCAGTCCGGTGGGTGCTGCGACGGCAGCGCCCCGATGTGCTATCCGGACGGTGAGTTCAAGATCGGGCAGCGCGACGTGCACCTCGGTGACCTCACGGTGGAGGGAGTGGAGAAGCCGATCGGCTTCTACATGTCGGCCTCGCAGTTCGAGTACTGGAAGCACACCCACCTCACCGTCGACGTCGTCAAGGGACGCGGCAGCGGATTCTCGGTCGAGGCGCCCGAGGGCGTCCGGTTCATCATCCGCTCGCGGCTCTACAGCGACGACGAATGGCGGGCCCTCGAGGCCCGGTGAGGCTCCGGTAGCGCTCAGCCGAAGGGCACCTCCGACCGCCCCGGGCGGTCGGGGGTGCCCTTCGGTGCGTCCCGACCCCGATCTCGATCCATCTCGACGAGGAGATTCCGAATGACGACCCCGAGCCCGACCCTGCGTGAGCTCACCGGCATGTCCGGGGACCCCGCCCCGCTCACCGGCTCCGCGCTGATCATGATCGACCTCCAGAACACCTACACGCAGGGCGTCATGGCGCTCGAGAACGTGGAGCCGGCCATCGAGCAGGCCGCCATCCTGCTCGACCGGGCGCGCCAGGCGGGCACGACGATCGTGCACGTCCAGCACGAGGCGGGCGCCGGGACGCCCTACGACACGAACGCCGAGATCGGCGAGATCGTCGACGCCGTGGCCCCCAAGCCCGGTGAGCACCGGATCGTCAAGAACCTCCCGAGCTCCTTCGTGGGCACCGACCTCGAGGAGTACCTGCGCGGGGCGGGCGTCACGAACCTGGTCCTCGCCGGATTCATGACGCACATGTGCGTGAACTCGACGGCGCGCAACGGGTTCAACCTCGGATTCGCCCCGACGGTCGTCGCGGGCGCCACGGCCACGCGGGCCCTGCCGGGGCCGGACGGGACCGTGCCCGCCTCCTCGCTGCAGCAGGCGAGCCTCGCCGCGCTCTCGGACATGTTCGCCGTCGTCGTCCCGGACGCGTCGTCGGTTCCCGACTGAGACCTCTTTCCGCACCTCAGAAGGGGAAGTCCGCCGCGGGGTGCGGTGCACGATTCTCGTGAGGTCGACGTGTCCGGCCCGGTGCACTCGACACGGCGTGGTTCGCGCATTTACGCTCCGCCGCGAATCATTCCGGTATCGCGCTCAGGACGTGACGCCGGCCTCACGGGGGTCGTGGAAGGAATTGTCGCGTGGCGCAGAAAGTGGTCGTGTCCCTCGTGGACGACCTGGACGAGTCCGAGGCCGACGAGACCCTCGAGTTCGGGATCGACGGGGCGACCTATGAGATCGACCTGTCCGACTCGAACGCCGCAAAGCTGCGTGACGTCCTCGCGGACTACGTCGCGCACTCCCGGCGGCTCTCCGGCCGTCGGCGTTCTGCGTCGCGGGCGTCGGCTCCCGCCGCCGGTGCGAGCCCGCGCCGGGGCGGCGGGCGAGCCTCGGTCGACCGGGAGCAGAACCAGGCGATCCGGGAATGGGCGCGCAAGCAGGGGATGACCGTCTCCGAGCGCGGCCGCATTCCCTCCGAGGTCAGCGAGGCCTACCACAAGGCGCATTCCTGACCGGTGGATCCGGTCCGGGTGCGCCCGCCGGCGGGGACACGGGACTGTCGAAGATCCGTGTCACCATGGAGGAGTGTCGCCCGCAGTCAGGACCTATCGCGGGGCCAGCGCGGACGAGCGCCGGGCGGACCGTCGTGCCCGGCTGCTCGCGGGCTGCCTGGAGGTCATCGGTGAGGTCGGCGTCGTGGGCATCACGGTCGAGGCCGTGTGCGCCCGCGCGGGCCTGACGAAGCGCTACTTCTACGAGGCCTTCGCCGACCGCGACGCGGTGCTCGGCGCCGTGGCCGACGACGTCTACGCCGGCCTGCACGAGGCGATCGTGATCGCGCTGCGCGCCGTGGACGGCGACGAGCGTGCCCGGGCGACGAGGGCCGTCGAGGTCTTCACCGAGACGCTCGACGAGAACCCCCGGGTCGCCCGGCTCTACGCGGAGTCGCCCGGCCACCCGCAGCTGTCGGCGCGGCGGGACGACGCCATCGACGAGTTCGCCGAACTGGTGCTCGACGACGTGCTCCGGCTCTGCCCGGGCGATCGCGAGCGCCTGCGCACCTCCGCCGTCTTCGTCGTCGCCGGAACGACGCACCTGGTGACCCGGTGGCTGGCCGGCGGAGTACCGCTGGGGCGTCTCGAACTGGTCGAGGAGATCACCCGCACCGGGACCAGGGCCCTGCTCGCCTGAGATCAGAGGGCCCGGTACATCACGTGCAGCCCGACCCGGCCGTGCGTCGGGTGCGCGAACGCCTCGGGGATCGTCCCGACGACGGCGAACCCCTCCTGCTCGTAGAGCCGCACGGCGTGGACGTTCGTGGCGACGACGGCGTTGAACACCATCCCGGCGTAGCCGTCGGCGCGGGCCGCCTCCAGTGACGCGCGGACGAGCGCCCGGCCCACGCCGCGCCCGCGGGTGTCCGAAGCGACCAGGAAGCTGGCGTTCGCGACGTGCCGGCCCGGCCCGTCCCGGTTCGGGCCCATGCTCACCGTGCCGAGCAGCCGGTCGTCGTCGGCGGCGACGAGGACGCGGCCCGGTGAGGGGCGCAGCCAGGCCCGGCGGCCGCCCTCCTCGGTCATCCCGGGGTCGTAGGCGTAGGTGTCACCGGCGCGCGCGACGTCCCGGATGAGCGACCAGAGCTCGGGCCAGTCCTGGTCGGCGTACGGCCGGATGTCCATCGACGGTCACGGTAGGCCGGTTCCGCTCCCGGCGCGTCAGGTATCCCGACGGCCTCCCGCGAGCGGGCCGGTCGGTGTCAACGGTCCGCGGAATCCGCCCCGGCGGGGTCGAACAGCACGCTCACCGACTCGCCGTTGTGGATCCGTCGCATCGCCTCGGCCAGCGCGGGCGCCACCGACACGATCGTCAGCTTCCCGGTGGCGTGCGTGGTCGGGCCGGGCACGGTGTCGGTGCAGAAGATCTCAGTGACGTCGTCGCGCTCGGCGATGCGCTCGAGCGCGCCCTCGGTGAACAGCCCGTGCGTGCACGCCACGCGCACCGAGGCGACGTGGTGCCCGCGCAGCCGGTCGAGCAGCTCGATCATCGTGGAGCCCCGGGCGATCTCGTCGTCGAGGATGATCACGTCGCGGCCGTCGACGTCGCCGATGATCGACGAGATCTCCACCTTGTCGTCGGGCAGCCGCTGCTTGGCCGCCGCCGCGACCGGCACCGGGTTCCCCGGGCTGCTCAGGATGCGGGCGAACGCGCTCGCCTCCTTGGCGTTGCCCAGGTCGGGGGAGATCACGACGGCGTTCGAGAGATCGATGCCCCGGAGGTGCCCGGCCAGCTCGTAGAGCGCATGCAGGTGGTCCACCGGCACCGAGAAGAAGCCGTGCACCTGCGGCGAGTGCAGGGTCATGACGAGGACGCGGTCGGCCCCGGCGGCGACGATCTGGTCCGCGACGAGCCGCCCGCCGATCGAGATCCGCGGAGCGTCCTTCTTGTCCGAGCGGGCGTAGGCGTAGTGCGGCATGACGACCGTGATCCGCGCGGCCGAGGCCCCCCGGGCGGCGTCGACCATGAGCAGCAGCTCGACCAGGTGCTCCTGGACGGGCGGGACCAGGGGCTGGACGAGGTAGACGTCGCGCTCGCGGCAGTTGGCCTGGAGCTGCACCTCGAGGCAGTCGTTGGTGAAGCGGGTCAGCCGCGAGGGGGACAGCGGGACGTCGAGCTGGCGGCAGATCGCGGCCGCCAGCGCCGGGTGCGCCGAGCCGGAGAAGATCGTCATGTCCCGCACGGCGGAGCCCCCTGAGGTCCACGGTCGTCGGCCGGGAGATCACGGTAGCCCGGGTGCACACCGGGGGTGAGGCCCTCGGCGGTCGCGACGCGACCGAGCAGCTCAGCGAGCGTGCGGCGCTCGTCCGGGTCGAGCGGGGCCAGCAGGTCGGCCTCGTGCGCGGCGGCGAGCCGGCCGAGGTCGGCGAGCACCTCCTCGCCCGCGGGCGTGAGATGGACGGCGTAGAGCCGCCGGTCGTCCGGGTTGCGCCGCCGTTCCAGCACCCCCCGTTGCTCCAGCGCGTCCACGAGTGCGACGAGCCGCGTGGCCGGTGTCCCCAGCTGGGCGGCCAGTGCCTGCTGGCTGCGACCCGGGTCGCCGGCCACCGCCCGGATCAGTCCGGACTGCGGGGGCGTCAGGTCCACCGCCGACACGCGCTCGGCGAAGCGGCGCGCGGCGTGGGTGCCGAGCTGGGTGAGCAGGAAGGCCGCTCCGGTCGGTCGTCGATCGTCCACGGATCGAACCGTACCCCTTGACGGATCGTCTCACGCAGCCAACGATAACAACTTGTAACGATTATTCGAGAGAAGGACCGGCGATGACGACCGACCCCGTTCCCACCCACGCCCGCCGCGGCGGGCCACCCCTCCTCGCGCCCGCGCTGGCCTGGGCCGCGCTGACCGTCGCCGCCGCCGTGCTGCATCCCGGCACCCGCCCCGGCGCGGACCCGGCGACGACGCTCGCGCTGCTGCGTGACCACGCGGGCGCCGCGCAGCTCTCCGCGACCGTCCTGCTCGCGTCCGCGGTGCCCCTGGCCGTCTGGGTCGCCGCCGCCCACCACCGGCTCCACCGTCTCGGTCTGCGCGTGGCCGGACCCACGCTCGGGCTGGCCGGTGGGCTCCTCGCCGCCGGGATGCTCGCGCTGTCCGGCGCCGCGGGATGGGCGGCGGTCGCGGCCGCTGCCGTGCCCGGGGATGCGACGGCCGCCGTCGTCGGCCTCAACGGGCTGTCCTTCGCCGCGGGCGGCGCCGGCTTCGTGGTGACCTTCGGACTGCTGATCGCGGGGGTCTCGGTGCCGACGCTGGTGGGTCGGTTGGTGGCGTCCCCGCTCGGCTGGGCCGGGCTGGTGCTGGCCGCGGTCGCGGTGATCGCCGTCCTGTCGCCGGTGCTGCCGGTCCTCGGCGTCCTGCTCCCCGTGGTCCGCTTCGGCGGGCTGATCTGGCTGGTGTGGATGAGCGCCGTCCTGCCGGTGACCCGGCGTCGGGTCACCGAGGCGCGCGAGCCGGAGTCGGTCCGATGACCGCCGGCGTGGTTCGCCCAGCGGGCCCGTGAGCACGCGGCGATCTTCGCCCGGGTGGTCGCGTGAATTGCCGTCCGGAGGTGCAGCATCTGCCACCAGCAGCAAGATCCCCGGGGTGTCCCCCGATCCGCGCGTTCACCTTCGGCGAACGCCTTCCCGGAACAGCCGTCCAGTTGGCATCGTTGGCAATGACACGGTGACCAGGCGGTGACCGTGCGGGGCGGGCGCCAGCCCGCCCCGGGCACGTGCGGTCATCGATGATCGACGTGGCCGCCGTCACCGTGCCGCAACCAGCGGCACCCGGTGGCGGCGCCCACGACGACTACGATGGTCGTACGGTGCTCAGTCAACGTGCTCCGGGTGCGCCCGGGTCGCGGGGGGCACCAGCCAGGGTCCGTGCGGGCCGTGTCGGCAACGACGGGGCGGTAGTGCGGGAGTCCGCCGGCGCAGCAGTCAGGAGTGACGGATGTTCGAGAGGTTCACCGACCGCGCGAGGCGGGTGGTCGTCCTGGCCCAAGAAGAGGCCAGGATGCTCAACCACAATTACATCGGGACCGAGCACATCCTGCTCGGACTGATCCACGAGGGCGAAGGCGTCGCCGCCAAGGCCCTCGAATCGCTGGGTATCGCCCTGGAAGGCGTGCGTCAGCAGGTCGAGGAGATCATCGGCCAGGGTCAGCAGGCCCCCAGCGGGCACATCCCGTTCACCCCGCGCGCCAAGAAGGTACTGGAGCTGTCGCTGCGCGAAGCGCTGCAGCTCGGCCACAACTACATCGGCACCGAGCACATCCTGCTCGGGCTGATCCGTGAGGGCGAGGGCGTCGCCGCCCAGGTCCTCGTCAAGCTCGGGGCAGACCTCAACCGGGTGCGCCAGCAGGTGCTGCAGCTGCTCTCGGGCTACCAGGGCAAGGAGCCCACGGAGTCCGGCGGCCAGCGCGGCGAGGGCACCCCGTCGTCGTCCCTCGTGCTCGACCAGTTCGGTCGCAACCTCACCCAGTCGGCCCGCGAGGGCAAGCTGGACCCGGTCATTGGCCGGGAGAAGGAGATCGAGCGGGTCATGCAGGTCCTCTCCCGGAGGACCAAGAACAACCCGGTGCTCATCGGCGAGCCCGGCGTCGGCAAGACGGCGGTCGTCGAGGGCCTCGGCCAGGCCATCGTCATGGGCGAGGTGCCCGAGACGCTCAAGGACAAGCAGCTCTACACCCTCGACCTCGGGTCGCTCGTGGCCGGCTCGCGCTACCGCGGTGACTTCGAGGAGCGCCTCAAGAAGGTGCTCAAGGAGATCCGCACCCGCGGCGACATCATCCTGTTCATCGACGAGCTCCACACGCTCGTCGGCGCGGGGGCCGCCGAGGGCGCGATCGACGCCGCGTCGATCCTCAAGCCGATGCTGGCCCGCGGCGAGCTGCAGACCATCGGGGCGACGACCCTCGACGAGTACCGCAAGCACGTCGAGAAGGACGCCGCCCTCGAGCGCCGCTTCCAGCCGATCCAGGTGGGGGAGCCCTCGGTGGCGCACTCCATCGAGATCCTCAAGGGGCTG
>NZ_DASXJS010000143.1:0-26105 GCF_036497245.1 Actinomycetospora sp.
TCAGGTCGTCGATCGCGCGAACCAGTCGATCGGCGAGACGGGTCGCATCTTCGATGCGCTCGGCGTGAGCGGGACCGACGACCCGGTCGCGATGCGCGCGAACATGGACGCCCGCAAGGACACCGGCGCCGACGCGGAGAAACAGCGGCGGGCGCTGCGCGAGGCGGTCCGGTTCAAGGCCTACGAGTTCGACGCGCACGGCGTCGAGCTCAATCACCGGTACGTCTCGGGCGCGGTCGTGCCCGACGACCTGGCCGCCGACCCGCTCGCCGCCGCCGAGGACCCGGAACTGCACCACGTCCCGTCGACGACGCCCGGGGCGCGGGTGCCGCACGCGTGGCTGGGGGTCGCCCGCCGGGAGGCCTCGACGATCCAGCTGGCCGGGCACGGCCGGTTCACGCTGTTCACCGGGCCGGGCGGCGAGGCGTGGGGCGCCGCGCCCGACGTCGCGTCCGGGCTCGTCGTGCTCGTCGTCGTGGGCCCGGGCCGCGAGGTCGAGGACCCCTACGGCGACTGGGCGGCGCTGCTCGCCGCCGAGGGCATCGGCGACACCGGCGCGGTGCTCGTGCGCCCGGACCACCACGTGGCCGCGCGGTTCGCCGCGCTGCCGAACGACCCCACCACCACCCTGACCACCACGCTCGACCGAGCGCTGTCGCGCATGTGAGCGGTATTGGACGTCCCAGCGTCCGATGCCGCTCACATGGGCCGGAGGCCCCATGGACTTCAGTGAGAACGATTCCGTCGACGCCGTGCTCGCGAGCTTCGCGGACACCCCCGACCCGCGGCTGCGGGAGGTGATGGACGGCCTCGTGCGCCACCTGCACGGCTTCCTGCGCGATGTGCGCCCGAGCCTGCACGAGTGGGAGCAGGCGATCGACTTCCTCACCGCGATCGGGCAGCGCTCCGACGAGCACCGCCAGGAGTTCATCCTGTTCTCCGACGTCATGGGTGCCTCGATGCTCGTGGAGACCATGGAGGCCACCCGTCAGGCCGGCGGGGCGAGCGGAGCGACGGGGGAGAGGGTCGACGCGACCGCCTCGACGGTGCTCGGGCCGTTCCACGTCGTCACGAGCCCGGAGCGCGCGCTCGGGGACACCATCGACTCGGTCGGCACCGGCGAGCCGTGCCTGATCGAAGGGTCGGTGCGGGCGCCGGACGGCACGACGGTCCCGGGCGCCCGGATCGATGTCTGGCAGGCCGACGAACAGGGCTCCTACGACGTCGAGTCCGAGGGTCGCCAGCCGATCGGCAACGGGCGCGGGCTGTTCACCGCCGACGACGACGGCCGATTCTGGTTTCGCAGCATCGTCCCGGCGCACTACCCGATCCCCACCGACGGCCCGGTCGGCGCCCTGCTGCGCGCCACGAAGCGCCACCCGTACCGGCCGGCGCACGTGCACTTCATCGTCGAGGCGCCCGGCTACGTGCCGGTCACCACCCACGTGTTCGTCGAGGGCAGCCCGTACCTCGACTCGGACGCGGTGTTCGCGGTGAAGCAGTCGCTGGTGCGTGACTTCGCGGCGGTCGACGACGCCGACGCGGCGGCCCGCCACGGCCTGCCGAACCCGTTCCGGCGGGCGCACTTCGACATCGTGCTGGCGCCGGAGGCCTCGTGAGGTTCACCGAGCTCCCGCGCCCGTCGCGTGTGGTCTTCGGGCCCGGGCGCTTCGCCGAGGTCGGCGACGAGGTGGCCCGGCTCGACCGGCACCGGGTCGTCGTCGTGACCACGCCGGGGCGCAAGGCTCTGGGGGAGCGGGCGGCCGACGCCCTGGGCGACCGGTGCGCCGCGATCCACGCGGAGGCGGTCGAGCACGTGCCGGGCGAGGTGGCCGACGCGGGCGTCGCGCGGGCCCGTGAGCTCGGGGCCGACGGGTGCGTGGCGGTCGGCGGCGGGTCGGCGGTCGGGCTCGGGAAGGCGATCGCCCGGGACACCGGGGTTCCGCTGGTCGCCGTGCCCACCACCTACTCCGGTTCGGAGATGACCCCGGTGTGGGGCCGGACCGAGGCCGGGGTGAAGACGACGGGCCGCGACGAGCGGGTGCGCCCCGCCGTCGTCGTGTACGACCCGGAGCTGACGACGTCGTTGCCGGTCGCCACCTCGGTGACGAGCGCGGTCAATGCCCTCGCCCACGCCGTCGAGGCGCTGTGGGCGCCGGACGCGACGCCGGTGACGCGGCTCGAGGCGGCCGAGTCCGCCCGCGCGATCATCGACGCGCTGCCGCGGGTGGCCGCGGCGCCGGAGGATCTCGACGCGCGGGCCGACCTGCTCTACGGCGCGTGGCTCGCCGGGGCGGGCCTCGCGGTGACCACGATGGGCCTGCACCACCGCCTCGCCCATGTGCTCGGCGGCGGGCTCGACCTGCCCCACGCGGGCACCCACACCGTGCTGCTACCGCACGTCATGGCGTACACGCTGCCTGCGGCACCCGAGGCGTCGGCGGCGCTGGCGCGGGCCTTCGGCGGCGACCCGGTGGAGGTGCTCTCCGACCTGCTCGCGACACTCGGGGCACCCATCACGTTGGGCGGGCTGGGCGCGGACGCCTCGCAGTTCGACACCCTCGCCGAGCGCGCCGTCACCCCGCCGCCGACGCACCCGCGGGTCCCGACGGCGGACGAGGTGCACGCGCTGTTCGACGCCGCCCTCTAGGGCGCCACCCGCTGCGCCCCGGCCCGGGCCGTCCCCTCCTGCCGCGCCTCGTCCTCGGAGGTCTCGTAGAGGTCGCGGCGGTAGCGCTCGCGGATGGTCACCACCGAGACGAACGTGATGACCGCGGTCGCGACGATGTACAGCGCGACCGACCAGGAGGCTCCGGTCGCGGCGAGCAGTGCGGTCATGATGAACGGCGCGAGCCCGCCCGCGAGCACCGAGGCGACCTGGTACCCGAGCGACGCCCCGGAGAAGCGCACGTCGGCCGGGAACATCTCGGCGTAGAGCGTGGCCTGCGGCCCGTACATCGTCGCGTGGATGGTGAACGCGACGAGCAGGGCGATCAGGACCAGCGGCACCGACCCGGTGTCGATCAGCCAGAACATCGGGAACGCGAACACCGCCATCGCCACCGTGCCGATGAGGTAGAGCTTCTTGCGCGAGCCCATGCGGTCGGTGAGGGCGCCGAAGAAGGGCATCGTCACCACCTGGGACAGCCCGGCGATCATCACGCAGATCAGCACCGACGTCTTCGACATCCCGACCTCGGTGGTCGCGTACAGGAGGATCCCCGAGATCAGGATGTAGAAGACCGCGTTGACGACGAAGAACGCGCCCGCGGCCTGCACGATCGCCCGCCCGTGGTGGCGGATCGCCTGGACGACCGGGGCCTTGCGGATGCCCGCCTCGCGGGCGGCGGCCGCGGAGCGCTCCCGCAGCTCGAGGAACACCGGCGTGTCCTCGATCTTGAGCTGGACCCAGATGCCGATGCCGACGAGCAGCACACCGGTGAGGAAGGGGACGCGCCAGCCCCAGCTGTCGAACGCCTCCGGGGACATCGTCGCGGTGAGGACCAGGAAGAACAGGTTCCCCGCGACGGCGCCCGCGACGGCGCCGGTCTGCACGAGGCTGCCGTAGTACCCCCGCCGCTCGACCGGGGCGTGCTCGACGAGCAGCAGCGCCGCGCCACCCCACTGCGCGCCGACGCCGAGACCCTGCACCAGGCGGGCGACGACGAGCAGCACCGGCGCCCACACCCCGATGCTCGCGTACGGGGGGAGGACGCCGACCGCGAACGTCGCGAGGCCCATGACGAGCATCGCGACCACGAGCGGGGGCTTGCGCCCGAAGCGGTCACCGACGTGCCCGGCGATCACACCGCCGATCGGCCGCGCGACGAACCCGACCGCGAAGGTCGCGAACGACGCGAGTGTCCCGGCGACCGGATCGGCCGTGGGGAAGAACTGGTGGCTCAGCACGAGCGCGGCGGCCGTGGCGTAGATGAGGAAGTCGAACCACTCGAGCGTCGTCGCGAACACCGCGGCGGCGGCGAGCCGGCGCATCTTCGCGGGAGCGACGTCGGTCCCCTCGGTCATGTCGGGTGCACCTCCGGAGCCGCGCGGCCCGGGGAAGGGCGACGCTGAGTACGAACGATCGTTCGTACGTTAAAGACGTGACACGTGCCATGGCAAGCCCCGAGCGCCCTCAGTGCGGGAGGGCGGTCTCCAGCAGGGCGAGTGCGTAGCGGGCCTGCTGCTCGGCGAGCTGGCCCCGCGAGAGCCTGCCGTCCGGGCGGTACCAGCCGGCGACGGCGCCGAGGCCGGTCAGGACGGCACGGGCGGCGTCGGCGGGGAACGGCGTGCGGAACTCGCCGGAGGTCACGCCCTGCGCCACGATCTCCTCGAAGATCGCCTGCGTCGCGTCGCGGCCGGCGACGAGCCGCTCGCGGTCCGGGCCGGTCAGGTAGCGCACCTCGTTGGTCGACACCACCATCGCGACCTGGTGCTCGACGAGGAAGCGCACGTAGGCGCGGACGGCCTCGCGCATCCGCGGAGCGGCGTCGTCCCCGGCGTCGGCCACCGCGGCGTGCAGCCGGGTCGCGAGCTCGTCGTTCGCGTGGCGCAGCACCTCCGCGAGCAGTGCCGACTTCGAACCGAAGTAGTTGTAGAGGTTCGACAGGCTCGTGCCCGCGCCCCGGGCCACGTCGCGCATCGAGGCACCGTTGAAGCCCTTGGTGCCGAACGCGTCGAGGGCGGCGTTGAGGATCGCGGCCTCGTTGCCCCGGCCGGTGTCGGCGACGAGCGTGGCCGTCGAACGGGCGTTCATGGCACTCAGGCTAGCGGTCTGGCTGTCCGTTGACGGTGCGACGCAGCCATGATTGCGTAGAACACGAACGATCGTTCGTGTAGACGACCCGGGAGGCCTCGGACCCGCGATGACCACTGTGCAGCGACCGGAGGAGCAGCAGGGGGCGGTGGACCCGGCGAGGGGCCGCCTCTTCGAGGACTTCGTCGTGGGCGAGCGGTTCACCAGCGCACCGCGCACGGTCACCGCCGACGACCTCGCCGCGTTCACCCGGCTCTCCGGCGACGACCACCCGCTGCACACCGGCCCGGGGGCGATCCTGCAGGGCCCGTTCGGGGTCGCGGTCGCGATGGGCCTCCTGCAGTCGCTCGGCCTCCACGGCGCGGGGGTCCAGGGCCTGCTGGACACCCACTGGTCCTACCGGGCCCCGCTCCGCGTCGGCGACACCGTCCGGCTCGAGCTGACGATCGTCGGGTGCCGGCGCACCCGGGGCGGTGGGCGCGGGATCGTCACCCGGCACATGCGCCTCGTCGACGACGACGGCGTCGTGTGCCAGGAGGGGACGACCGCCGCGCTGGTCACCGCCCGGGGCGAGGGCCCCGACCCGGTGGGGCGCGCGTTCGGCACTGTCGTCTGGGGCCGGGCGGTCGTCGAGACGCTTCCTCCGGCGTTCGGCGGGACGCTCGAGACCTGGGACGGCACCGTCGGCCTGCGCTGCGGTGACGACGAGGTGCACCTGCGGGTCTATCGCGGTGCGGTCATCGACGTCAGCCCGCGCGCACCGCACGGGGCCACCTTCACACTGGCCGCGGACGAGGTCACCTGGCTCGAGCTCGTCGAGGGTCCGGACAACCCGTTCATGCGCCTCGCGATGACCGGTCGCTTCACCGTGACCGGCGACGGCTACGAGTACCTCCGCCTCACCGCCGCCCTGGTCCAGCTCGCCGACGCCGCCCGGGAGGTCGCCCGATGAACGCCGACTACCTCCCCGTCGCGGGCTCCCTCGCCTTCGTCGAGCGCCACGGCGCTCCGGACGCCCCGCCGGTGCTGTGCCTTCACACCGCCGGGCAGAGTGGCGTGCAGTGGCGCCACGTCGCGCCCGGGCTCGCCGCCGCCGGACACCACGTGATCGTCCCCGACCTGCCCGGTCACGGCCGCTCCGAGCCCGCACCGGACGGCCCGGTCGACGACCTCGGTACCTACGCCGCGTGGTGCCTCGCGCTCGCCGACGTGCTCGGCGTGGACCGGTTCGCCGTGGTCGGGTGCTCGATCGGCGGCAAGGTCGCGCTCGACCTGGCGGTGCGCACCCCGAGCCGGCTCGACGGCGTCGTCGCGATGGCGGCCGACGCGTGGACCGGCGGGCGGCCCTCGGTGCGCGGCCTGCGCCGGGAGCTCGTCGACGTCGCCGCCCCGAGCCGCTCCGATCGCACCGAGCTGGGCACCCACGCCGTTCTCGGCCGCGCGGTCGACCCGGACCGCGCACGCCTCATCGCGACGATGCACCGTCGTGAGGACCCCGTGGTGTCCAACTCCGACCTCGTCGGCTGGGCGACCCACGACCTGCGCGAGGGGCTCGACCGGATCACCTGCCCGGTGCACCTCGTGGTGGGGGCCGACGACCTGTGGCTCGACGCGGCACGCGTGCGGTGGGTGGCCTCGCGGATCCCCGGCGCACGGTGCACCGTGCTGGACGGGGTGGGCCACTACCCGATGGAAGAGCTGGGCGGGTTCGCGACGACGCTCGACGGCTGGCTGCGCGAGCTCGCCGCCGGATCGGAGGCGGCATGAGCGTCGACACCAGCGCCACCCGCGCTCCGCGGCACGTGTCGGCGCACCCCGGCTCGGGGCCGCTCCCGGTCGACCTGCCAGACCTCGTCGGCCGCCTCGCCCGCCGCGACCCGGACGCCCTGCTGGTCCGCGAGCGCACCGCCGACGGTGCCCTCGTCACCACCACGCGCGGCGAGCTCTGGGCGCGCGTCCGGGGTCTCGCGGAGGAGCTGCGCGAGCACGGCGTCGGGCCGGGCGACGCGATCGCGGTGTGGATGCCGAACTGGAGCGACGCGCTCGTCTGGCAGTGCGCGGCCGCCGCACGCGAGGCCCTCGTCGTCGGGATCAACACCCGCTACGGCGTCGAGGAGGCCGGGCACGTGCTGGCCCGTGCGCGGCCGGTCCTGGTCGCGCTCGCCCACGACTTCCACGGACTGGATCTCGTCGGGCGGTTGCGCGCGGCGGCGACGGGCTCCGGCGTCGTCCCGCAGGTCGTGCTCGTGCCCGGCCCGGGCCGACCGGCCCCGGACGACCCGACCGTGGCCGACGTCGGCGGCGGGGCCTGGACGCCCCGGCGCGCCGACGGGCCGGAGCCGGCGCCCTCGGACCCGGGACGGCTCGCGGTCGCGTTCACCACCTCCGGCTCGACCGGGCTCCCCAAGCTGGCCGCCCACTCCGGTCGCGGGGTGCTCGCCCACGCCGTCGCCGACGCCGCCGCACTCGGGCTCTCCGAGGGCGACGTCGTGCTCTGCGCGCTGCCGCTCTCCGGGGTGTTCGGCTACAACGCGGCGACCGCGGGCCTCGCCGCCGGCGCCACGCTGCTGCTGGAGCCGGTGTTCGACGCCGACGTGGTCCTGGACGACATGGCGGCGTGCGGAGTGACCCACGTGGGCGCCGGGGACGACCTGGCGCTGCGTCTGGCTCAGGCGTGGCGGACCCGACCGCGGGACCTGTCGGCGTGGCGATGGTGGGGCGTCGCGGACTTCCAGGGCCGCTCACGCGAGCTGGCCGCGTGGCTCACCGAGGCGGTCGGCACGGCCGTGACCGGGGTCTACGGGTCCTCGGAGGTCTTCGCGCTCACCGCCGCCTGGCCGGCCGACGAGCCCGCGCCCGGCCGGCTCGCCGGGGGCGGGCGGGTGGTGCACCCGGGGATCGAGGTGCGGGTGGCCGACCCCGGGAGCGGTGAGATCCTCGCGTACGGCGCCGAGGGGGAGCTGGAGTTCCGCGGGCCGAACGTGGTGGACGCCTATCTCGGGTCCGAGCCGGACGTGTTCACCGCCGACGGCTGGTTCCGCTCCGGCGACCTCGGGGTGCTCGTCGACGAGGGTGTCTTCGTCTACGTGTGCCGGATGGGCGACGCGCTGCGCCTGCGCGGGTTCCTCGTCGACCCCGCCGAGATCGAGGTCCGGCTCGGGGCCCATCCGGCGGTGCACACCGCGAAGGTCGTCGGGGTGTCCGCCGACGACGGGGCGACGGTCGCGGTCGGGTTCGTGACCCTGGTCGAAGGCGGGGACGACCCCGGGGACCTGCGCGCCTGGTGCCGCGAGGGGCTCGCGGCGTTCAAGGTCCCCGCGGCGGTGCACGTGCTCGACGAGATGCCGACGACGTCGGGGACGAACGGCACCAAGATCAAGGCGGCGGAGCTGCGGGAGGTGGCCTCCGGCCTCGTGAGCGCTGAAGGCGGCCATAGCGACGGTTAGTGCTCACATGGGCGGAGCCCACCTACACGTTCTGCACGTGCTGGAACCCGAACCGGCCCTTGATGCACAGGTGTCCGTGGGTGACCGAGTGGTCCTGCGGCGAGGTCACGTTGACGATCGTGTTGTCCTGGACGTGCAGCTCCAACGTGCAGCCGACCCCGCAGAACGAGCAGATCGTGCTCGTGACGGTCTCGTCCTCCGGGTGCCACTCGCCGGCCTCACGCAGGTCGTGCTCGGCCACCGACTTCAGCGCCCCCGTGGGGCAGACCCCGATGCAGTTCCCGCAGTACACGCACGCCGAGTCCGGCAGCGGGACCGCGAACTCCGTCGAGATCGTCGCGTCGAACCCGCGCCCGGCCACCGCGATCGCGAACGTGTTCTGCGCGTCCGTGCCGCAGGCCTCGACGCACTTGTAGCAGAGGATGCAGCGTCCGTAGTCGCGCACGTAGAGGTCGTTGTCGACGGTGACCGGCTGCTCGAGGGTCGCGCGGGTCTCGCCGTCGGGCTCGGCGTGGTGCCCGGCGTGGCGGTTGCCGCGCTCGCCCGCCGCGGCGGGCGGTCCGGGCGGCCCGTAGCGCTCCGGGTCGGAGCCGTACTCGACCGACCAGCGGGCCACGTCGTCGCCGGCCTGCGACATGTCGTTGGCCGACTCGAGCAGTTCCAGCACCATGCGCCTGCTGTGCGCGACCCGCTCGGTGTCGGTGCGCACCACCATCCCGTCCTCCACGCGGCGCGCGCAGCTCGGCACCAGGGGACGGGACCCCTCCACCTCCACGACGCACACCCGGCAGGCGTTGACCGGGGTGAGGTTCGGCGCCTGGCACAGGCGCGGGGTGTCGCACCCGGCCCCGTCGAGCACGTCCATGATCGTCCCGCCCTCGGGGACGCGGTGCTCGACGTCGTCGACGGTCACGGAGACCAGCCGCCGGATGGTGCCGAGGTCCACGGTGGTCACGACGGTTCCCCCACGAGTCCGAGTTGCAGTGCCGAGCGCACGGCCGACGCCGCGGTCTGGCCGAGTCCGCAGATCGACGCGTCGGTCATGACGCGGTCGACGTCGGTGAGCAGTTGCAGTTCCGTCGTACGCCCGCCGATCTCGCGGCCGCGCACGATCCGCGCGAGCGCCTCCTCCTGGCGGACCGTCCCGACGCGGCAGGGCACGCACTGCCCGCAGGACTCGTCGCGGAAGAACCCGGCGATGCGGCGCAGGATCTTCGCCATGTCGATGGTGTCGTCCAGGCACAGGACGACCCCGGAGCCGAGCGTCGCCCCGATGTCGCGGGTGTCCTCCAGCGTCAGCGGCACGTCGAGCTGGTCGGGCATGACGAACGTGCCCGCCGCGCCGCCGAGCAGGATCGTCCGCAGCCGGTCGGGCACGCCACCCGCGAGGTCGAGCAGCTCGCGCAGCGTCGTGCCCATGCCGACCTCGTAGACACCGGGCCGAGCCACCACCCCGCACAGGCAGAACAGCTTCGTCCCGGTCGAGCGGCCCGAGCCCACCGAGGCGAACGCCGGTCCGCCCTCGGTGACGATGCGCAGCACGTTGATCAGAGTCTCGACGTTGTTGATCACCGTGGGCTTCCCGAACAGGCCCGCGACCGTCGGGAACGGCGGCTTCGCCCGGGGCTCGCCGCGGCGGCCCTCGAGCGAGTTCATCAGCGCGGTCTCCTCGCCGCAGATGTACGCCCCCGCCCCGCGGCGGACGTCGATGTCGAACACCCGCCCGGAGCCCATGACGTCGTCACCGAGGAGCCGGTGGTGTCGGGCCGCGTCGACGGCGTGGCGGATCGCCCGCTCGGCGGCGGGGTACTCGCCACGGATGTAGAGGTAGCCGGTGTGCGCCCCGACGGCGATCCCGGCGACGGTCATGGCCTCGACCAGCGCGAACGGGTCAGCCTCCATGAGCACGCGGTCCTTGAAGGTGCCCGGCTCGGACTCGTCGGCGTTGCAGACGAGGTACTTGTCCGGTTCGGGCGACCCGGCGACGGCGGACCACTTGGTGCCCGTCGGGAACGCGGCCCCGCCACGGCCGGTGAGCGACGCGACGGTGATCTCGTCGACCACCCGGGCGGGCCCGACGGTCAGCGCCCGCCGCAGCCCGGCATAGCCGCCCGCGGCGCGGTACGAGTCGAGGTCGGCCGGGTCGATGACGCCGATGCGGGAGAGCAGGTACAGCTCCTGCGGACGGGTCCCGTTGGTGCGGCCGGCGCCCGCTCCGGTCTGCGGGGCGGCGGCGACCGGGTCGGGGCCCGGGACGTCGGCGCCGCCGAGCGCGGCGAGGACCCCGTCGACGTCGGCGGGCGCGATCTGGGCGTGGGCGGGGGCCTCGGTGTCGGCGTCGGGGTCCGCCTGCTGCAGGAACACCGCGGGCGCCCGCTCGCACATCCCGAGGCACGGGCTGCGGGTCCAGGTCACGTCCTCGCGCTCGCCCGCCGCGCCCAGGCGCTCCTCCATCGCGGCGCACAGGGCGTCCCCGCCGAAGGCGGCGCAAGCGACGTCGTCGCACACGTGCGCGATGCGCGGAGCGCGCGGCGTGACCGAGAACAGCGCGTAGAAGGTGGCCACTCCGTAGGCCTCGGCCGGCGGGACCTGCAGCCGCTCGCAGACGTGGCCGAGCGCGCCGCGGCTGATCCAGCCGACCGCGTCCATCACCGCGTGGAAGGCGGGGAGCAGCAGGTCCCGGCGTTCGCCCGTCGATCCGAGGTCGTGGGGGACCACGGCGTCGATCGCGGTCCGCTCGGCGTCGGTGGGCGCGTCGGGGAGCAGCCTCAGGTCCACAGAACCCCTCTCATGATCCGGCCACTGGAACCCGTGTGTCAGAAAAGTCCCGTTGCTGACGTTCAGCGTCCGCAACGAGACTTTCCTGGCGCTCCGGGAGCTTCTCGATGCGGATTGCCGTCGCCTTGAACTCCGACGTGCCCGACTTCGGGTCCCACGCCTCGTTGGTGATCAGGTTGATGTCGACCTGCTCGGAGAAGTGCGGCGTGATGAACGCGAGCCCGGGCCGGGCGGCCTGGTCGAAGCGGATCGGGGCCTCCACGGCGCCGCGGCGCGACACCAGCCGCACCCGCTCGCCCTCGTCGACGCCGATCGCCCGCGCGTCGGCCGGGTCGATGCACAGCGCCTCGTCGCGGCGCAGCGGCGAGGAGTACCCACCGGTCTGCACCCCCGAGTTGTAGGAGTCGAGGGTGCGCACCGTGGTCAGGCGCAGCGGGAACTCGGCGGTGAGCACGTCGAGCGGCCCGGCGTGCTCGACCCCGGCGAAGGGGGCAGGTGCGCCCCGCGCGGCGGGATCGCGCTCCCAGAGCCGGGTGTGCATGGTCGGCGTGCCGGGGTGCTCCCCACCGTCCGGGCCGACCGCCGGGCAGGGCCATTGCAGTCCGCCGAGCTCGGTGAGCCGGGCGTAGGACATCCCGGCGTGCCAGTTCAGCGAGACCGATCGCAGCTCGTCCCACACCTGCTCGGCGGTGGGGCGGCCCCAGTCGTGCCCGAGCTTCGTCGCGAGGTCGCACAGGATGTGCGTGTCGGGCCGAGCGACCCCCGGCGGGTCGATGGCCTTGCGGACCCGCTGGACCCGTCGCTCGGAGGAGGTGACGGTGCCCTCGTACTCGCACCAGTCCGCGCAGCTCGGCAGCACCACGTCGGCCAGCTCCGCGGTCGCGGTGCGGAAGATGTCCTGGACGACGAGGTGGTCGAGCCCGGTGAGGAGCTTCCGGGCGTGGGCCACGTCGGCCTCGGACTCCGCCGGATTCTCCCCGACGCAGTAGACCGCGCGGATCTCCCCGCGCTCCATCGACTCGAACATCTGCGAGAGGTGCAGGCCCGGGTGCGGCGGGATGGGAGCGCCCCACACCCGCTCGAAGCGGGCGCGCTCGGCGTCGTTCTCCACGTCGTAGCCGCCGGGCAGCTTGTTGGGGATGGACCCCATGTCGCCGCCGCCCTGCACGTTGTTCTGACCGCGCAGGGGGACCAGGCCGGAGCCCCACCGCCCGACGTGCCCGGTGAGCAGCGCGAGGTCGATCAGGGCGCGGACGTTGTCGACGGCGTTGTGGTGCTCGGTGATCCCGAGCGTCCAGCACAGCTGGGCGCGGTCGGCGGTCGCGTAGGCCAGGGCGGTCTCCCGGATCAGCCCCTTGTCGACCCCCGTGACCTCCTGCGCCCGGTCGAGGGTCCACGGCTCGACGGCCGCGACGTACTCGTCGAACCCGGTCGTCGCGCGCTCGATGAAGGCCCGGTTCTCGAGGCCCTCGTCGAGGATCGTGCGCCCCATGGCGTGGGCGAGCGCGATGTCGGTCCCGACGTCGAGGGGCAGGTGTCCCCGTGCCCAGCGGGCGGTCGAGGTGCGCCGCGGGTCGACGACGTACAGCTCGGCGCCGTTCTTGAGCCCGGTGAGGACGTGGTGGAAGTAGATCGGGTGGGTGTCGCGCGCGTTCGAACCCCAGAGGAGGACGAGGTCGGTGTCCTCGACCTCCTGATAGGCGCTGGTGCCACCACCGGCGCCGAACACTGCCGTCAGACCGACGACGCTGGGAGCGTGTCAAGTGCGGTTGCAGGAGTCCACGTTGTTGGACCCCATCACCACCCGGGAGAATTTCTGGGCGGTGTAATTCATCTCGTTGGTGGCCTTGGAGCAGGAGAACATCCCGTAGGCCTCGCCCGGCACCCCGCGGAAGCCCGCGGCGGCGCGATCGAGGGCCTCGTCCCAGCTCGCGGGGCGGAGCTCGCCGTGCTCCCGCACCAGGGGTTCGGTGAGTCGGACGTGTCGCGGGGCGCGCATGGGATTCGACCTCCGGCCGGGTTACTGCGGGCGTGCTCCTCATCACGCTAAACGGCGTGGAGATCAAGTGCGAGCCGGGTCACAGGGTGGCGGGGCGCCCGGTTCACTCCTCCGGAACGGCGATCCCCGCGAGGAGCCCGGCGAGGCCCCGGGTGTCCGGATCGAGGCTCACCGCGATCACCCGCTCGGCCACGACGATGAGGGGCTCCGCGGCGGTGTTCGCGAGGTGGGCGAGCAGGGCGGCACCGGCGTCGGGGGTCAGTTCCATCGGTTCGGCGAGGGCCTCGACGGCGCGCGCGATGTGACGGTCGTGCTCGACGGCGGACCACGACGACCAGCCCGGCGGGGGCGGCCCGTCGCGCGGGCCGCCGCGGGGGAGTGGCGCCGTCGGGGTGCCGCCGGAGGCGTTCGCCGCGGACTCGGCGGGCATGTGGGACGGCGTCGTGGTGGCCAGGTGCACCACGTAGCCGCGCAGGAGCAGGCCCGGGGGCCAGCGCTCGTCGTGGTCGGCCGGGTGCCCGACGGCGACCACCTGGTGGATCGTCCCGTCGACCGACACGAGGCGATGCCGGCAGGTGTAGGCCAATTGGTGGGCAACCGCGTCCGCCATGATGTGCTCGACGTGCGCCCGGTCGTCGGGGTGCTTGTGCGCCACGACGAGTGCACGGCTCGGCCGGACCTCCCCGGGGGCGTACCCGAGCAGGCGGAACATGGCGTCGTTCCAGACCCAGCGATCCGAGCTGGGGTGCCACGAGTACTCGCCGATCCTGTCCATCCCACCCCCGACGGTCACGGTCCGGATGTCCCGGAGGGTGATGAGGTACCCCGCGATCGGGGGACTCCATCCCTCGGTCGTGGACCGAATTCAGATGACTGCCGGTGACGCCCCTAGAGTCGGCGCCGTGCCGAGCACCGTCGACCTGCTCCCACCCGCCGCCTGTCTGGAGCACCTGGAGTCCGCGACGTCGCGGTTCTCGACGGCCCTGGCCGGGGGCGACCTCGCCGCGCCCGTGACGTCGTGCGGGGACTGGCGGCTGCTCGACCTCACCCACCACCTCGGCGGGATACACCGCTGGGCGCGGGTGGCCGTGATCGAGGGACATCCGAACGGCACGCCGGACGACCCGCCGGTCGACCGCGCGGGGCTCGTCGCGTGGTTCGAGGAGGGCGCGGCCGCCGTGCTGGCGACGCTGCGCGAGGCCGGGCCCGCCGCCCCGTGCTGGTCGTTCGGCCCGAAACCGCGGACGACGGCGTTCTACCGGGCCCGCTGTCCGCCTAGTGGGCCTCCGGCCTCGTGAGCACTTTCGGGGGCTATCACCCCCGAAAGTGCTCACGAGCGCGAAGCGCACATATCTCCACCACGAGATCCGAACCGTCCGCGGCCGCGCGGTAGGTCACCTGACCCCCGTGCGCACGGACCAGTGCCCGCGCGATCGCGAGCCCGAGCCCCGCCCCGCCCGAGTCGCGCGCCCGGGCCTCGTCGAGCCGCACGAGCCGATCGAAGATCCGCTCGCGGTCCTGCTCGGCGACCGGTTCGCCGTCGTTGTGCACCACCAGCTCCCCCTCCGCGACGGTCACCCGCACCGCCCCACCGGGCCGCACGTGCCGGCGCGCGTTGTCGAGCAGGTTGACCAGCACCCGGCGCAGCTTCTGCTCGTCGCCGGCCACGACGACCGGTCCCGGCGCGTCCACGGTGACGTCCAGGCCCGGGTCGAGCAGGCGGAGCCGCCCGACCTGGTCGGTGGCCAGCGCCGTCAGATCGACGGGACGGCGCTCGAGGTCCTCGCCCCCCTCGATGCGGGCGAGGTCGAGCATGTCGGTGACCAGCGACGACGCCCGGGAGGTCTCCCGCACCAGCGCGATCGCCAGCTCCTCACGGGTCTCGCGGTCGTCGTCGGAGTCGCGCACGAGGGTCTCCGCGAGCGTCTGCATCCCGGCCAACGGGGTGCGCAGTTCGTGGGCGGCGTCGGAGAGGAACCGCCGGGTGGTGGTCTCGGAGCGTCGGGCCTCCTGCTCGGCCGCGCGGGCCGCCTCGGCGGCGTCGAGCGCGTCGCGCGCCGAGGTCTCGGACCGCTGCTGGGCGGCGTCGAGCGCGTCGAGCATCTCGTCGAACGCGGCGGCGGTGCGCCCGATCTCGGTGTTCGTCGTGGTCGGGCGCAGCCGGCGTCCGCGGTCCCCGGTGGTGATCGCCCTCGCCACCCGGGTCATCGCGTCCAGCGGGCGCAGTGCGGCCGAGACCCCGGTGAACAGCACCAGCGCCGAGATCGCGAGCCCGACCAGGCCGACCCCGACCATCACCCCCCGCAGCAGGTGGACCACCGAGTCGATCTCCCCGGGGTCCGCGAAGAGCCGCACGACGCTGCCGTCGGCGAGCGGCTTGGTCACGGCCGAGGGCGGCCCGCCGCGCGGCCCCGGCCGACCGGGGCCGTCACCGTCGCCCGGGGGTCCGGGGGTCCGGGGCATCCGCGGCGCTCCGGGCCCGCGCGGGTCCGGCAGGCCCTGCAGCACGGCCCCGGTGGCGGCGACGCGCACCGCGCGGACCCCCTGCCCGTCGAGCAGGGCCACCATCTGATCGGGCGGCACCTGCTGGGCGACCAGGGTGTCCGCCCGCGCCGCCCGCTCGGTGAGCCGGGACTGCTGGTCGCGGTCGAGCGCCGTGCTGAGCACGAGGTCGACGACCAGTCCGGCGACGAGCAGCGTCACCGCGACGACGGCGACGACGGTCGCGGTCACCCGCCAGCGCAGCGAGAGCGTCGGGACGATCCGGTCCCCCGCCCGGCGGCGCACCAGGGCCACGAGCGACCTCACGCGTCCTCCTCGGCGGGGCGCAGCGTGTAGCCGAGGCCGCGGCTGGTGTGCACGATCCGTGGCCCGTGCACCTCGAGCTTCCGGCGCAGCGCCGAGAGGTGGACCTCGACGAGGTTCGGGTCGTACGCGTCGTAGCCCCACACCTGGGTCAGGATCTGGTTCTTGCTCACGAGTCGCCCACGCTGCTCGGCGAGGTAGCGCAGCAGCCGCAGTTCGGTGGCGGTCAGCTTGAGCGGCGACCCGGCCCGCGTCGCGACCCCCGCCTCCTCGTCGATCATCAGGTCCCCGACGACGAGGGCGCTCGGCGTCCGGCCGCGGCGGCGCAGCACCGCCCGCACGCGGCTGGTGAGCTCCTCGAGCAGGAACGGCTTGACCACGTAGTCGTCCGCGCCGGAGTCCAGGCCCCGCAGCCGGTCGTCGAGGGCGTCGCGCGCGGTGACCATGACGATGCCCGCGTCGGACCGGTCCCGGACGACATCGAGGAGGAGGAACCCGTCCCGTCCCGGCAGCATGACGTCCAGCACGACCAGGTCGGGGCGGAAGCCGTCGAGGGTCTCCTCCAGCGCCGCGCCGTCGGGCAGGCCCTGCGCGGAGTACCCGGAGCGGTCGAGGGTGCGCACGATCGACTCGCGCATCGTCGTCTCGTCCTCGACGACGAGCACCCGCGGCCCGTGACCCCTGCTCATCGAGGTCCATCAGACCAGGCCGCCCTGAACCGCGCCTGAAGCCGCCGGTGCCCCGGTCCCTGAAGCATGACTGAGGAAGCCGTCCGACGCGGCGAGCCTCAGGGACGCTTCAGGTCCGCGGGCCACCGTCGGTGCCGTGCCCGGACGACCGGGCGCCGCACACGAGACGAGATCGGAAGGACCGCGATGAGCGAGTACGACCCGCCCACCACCCCGTCCACGCCCACATCGGAGCCCGCGGCGACCCAGGTGTCCGGCCACGGAGGGTCCGGCCCCGGAGAGTCCGGCTCGCGGTGGTCGCGGTTCCGGGGCGCGGCGGCGTCCCGGCGTCCGCAGGGCGGGACGGGGACGATCCTGGTCGGGGTCGGCGGCTTCGTGCTCGGCCTGGTGGTCGCGGGGATCGTCCTGCTCGCGACCCCGCTGGGCGGTGGTCCGGGCGGGCACGGCCACGGGCCCGATCGCGTGGCGGCACAGGGGCCTGACGGCGGGCCGGGTGGCCCGGGGCAGGGCGGCAACGGTCAAGGCGGTCCGGGGCAGGGCCCCGGCGGGCAGGGCGACGGTCCCGGCCGCGGCGGGCCCGGGCACGGCGGGCCCGGCCGAGGGGGTCCCGACGGCGCCCAGGGTCGCGGCGCTGCCGGTGCCGGCGGTCCGGTGATCCAGGTGCAGCCGGGCGGCACGGTGATCGTCCAGCCGGGCGCGACGGTGCAGCAGCAGTCCGCTCCGGGCGCTCAGGTCCCCGCTGTCCCGGCCCCGGCGGCTCCCGCGGTTCCGGCTCCGGCGGCTCCGGCGCCCGTCGTTCCGGCCCCGGCCGCCCCCGCCGCACCGGCTCCGGCGCCCACCGGCTGAGCCCCGGCCGGCTCCCGCCCGATGCGCGATCTCGTCGGGAGCGGGCCGATGAGTGGGTGGCGCCGTGCGCTCGTCGGGTGACGGGAATGGGCCATTGCTGTCACGGGGGCCGAGCGAGCCCGTGGGGACCGTCAGCCCTCGCAGAGCCCGCGCAGCGTCTCGAGGTCCCCCGCGACGGTCGCCGCGTCCGCCGCGGCCTCCTCGTCGCTCATGTCCCGCTGACGCACGGTGAACACCACCTCCGCGCCGACGGCGTGGGGGAGGACCCGCATCGGGTTGAGCACGTCGGTCCCGTCGGGCATGCGGACGGTGTGGTCGAGCACGCCGAGGTCGTTGGGCCCGGCGAAGCGCACCGTCACCTCGCCGAACGGGGACGACGCGAGCCACGAGCCGTCGCCGACCGGGGTCACCGTCGCCGTCGCGAGCCCGGACGCCCAGTGCACCAGGTTCCGCGGGTCGGCGGCGTAGTCGTAGACCTCCCGCCACGGCCGCGCGACCAGCCGCGACACGTGCCGGGTCCCACCGTCGGTCAGCTCCGCCGTCACATCCGCGAATCCTGCCAGGAGCCGGCGAGCGCCGTGCCCCGGTGCTCCGACGGCGCGCGGCGCGGACGAGGGGCACACCAGGCAGCAATCCGGGCCGCCGAACCTGCGTCCAGAGCTCGTGATCATGGAGGCGGAGCGAGGGGAACGACGCAGCACCGAGGACCCGTGGCGCGCGAGGATCACGCCCATGACGACGTCACGCGCAACGGTGGTCGGGGCCGGGATCGTCGGGCTCGCGGCAGCCTCCCGGCTGCTCGACCGGGGCTGGGAGGTCACCGTCCTCGCTGACCGGTCCACCGCCGAGTCGACCTCCCACCTCGCCGCCGCCGTCTGGTTCCCCACGCGCGCCGCCCCCCGCGACCGCGTCCTGGCCTGGGGCGCCACGACCTTCCGCGAGCTCGCGGACCAGGCCCGCCGCGAGGTGCCCGGGGTCGTCATGCGGGAGAGCCTCGCGCTGTACCGCGAGGACCCGGGGGAGCCGTGGTGGTCCGCGGCGGTCGAGGATCTGCGCCCGGCCCGACGCGATGAGCTCCCGGGCTGCTACTCCCACGGGCTGCGCTTCACCGTGCCGCTCGTCGAGATGCCGGTGCACCTGCCCTGGCTGGCCGAGCACGTCGCGGGCCGGGGGGCGCGGTTCGTGACGAGGCGCCTGGACACCCTCGACGACGCCGTCGGCCCCACCCACCCCGCCGACCTCGTCGTCGCCGCCCCCGGCCTGGGCGCACGCGAGCTCGTCCCGGACGACACGGTGACCCCGGTCCGCGGCCAGATCGTGCGCGTCGCCAACCCCGGCCTGACGCGCTCGGTCCGCGACGAGGCGCACCCCGGCGGGCGTGCGTACGTCCACCCGCGCGCCCATGACGTCATCCTGGGCGGGACCCTCGAGGAGGGCGTCTGGGACGCGACCCCCGATCCCGCCACCGCCGAGGCGATCGTGGCGCGCTGCACCGACCTCGTCCCGGAGATCGCGGACGCGGACGTGCTGGACACCGTCGCCGGGCTGCGGCCCGCCCGCCCGACCGTCCGCCTGGAGCGCGCGGCCCTCGCCGACGGGACACCGGTGATCCACGACTACGGGCACGGCGGTTCCGGGGTCACCCTCGCCTGGGGCTGCGCCGACGAGGTCGCCGAGCTGGCATGAGCCGTGAATGCGGCTGCCCCTCGCCGCCCCGGCGCGCAGCCTGGGTCCGGCGATCCCAGGATGAAGGGTCCGCTCGTCGGGCACCCGGGCCGGGCGCAGAGTGGACGCGTACCCGATCTCCGACGATCCGGAAGGCGATCATGACCTCCCTCCCCACGCACGACCTGCCCGGCGGCACCGGCCGCCTCGGCGACCTCGAGGTCACCCGCGTCGGCTACGGCGCGATGCAGCTCGCAGGACCCGGTGTGTTCGGCCCGCCGAAGGACCGCGACGAGGCGATCCGGGTGCTGCGCACCGTCGTCGACCTCGGCATCAACCACATCGACACGTCGGACTTCTACGGTCCGCACGTCACGAACGAGGTGATCCGTGAGGCGCTCGCGCCCTACCCGGAGGGCCTGCACCTGGTGACGAAGGTCGGCGCCCGCCGTGACGACCAGGGTGGCTGGCCCCCGGCCCTGAGCCCCGACGAGCTCCGCAGCGCCGTGCACGACAACCTGCGCCGCCTCGGGCTGGAGGCCCTCGACGTCGTCAACCTGCGCCTCGAGGCCGACCACGAGACCCACCTGGGGCCGATGGCCCAGCCCGTGGCCGAGCGCTTCGGCGCGCTCGCCGAGCTCCGGGAACAGGGCCTGATCCGCCACCTCGGGATCAGCACCGCGTCGGCCGAGCAGATCGCCGAGGCGCAGACGGTGGCCCCGGTGGTGTGCGTGCAGAACGCATACAACCTCGCCCACCGCGAGGACGACGCGCTCGTCGACTCCCTCGCCGCGCAGGACATCGCCTACGTGCCCTACTTCCCCCTGGGTGGGTTCTCGCCGTTGCATTCGCAGACCCTCGACGACGTCGCGGAACGGCTCGGCGCGAGCCGGATGGCGGTGGCGCTCGCCTGGCTGCTGCACCGCTCGCCGAACATCCTCTTGATCCCCGGCACCTCGTCGGTGGACCACCTGAAGGAGAACGTGACGGGGGCCGGGCTCGAGCTGCCCGCCGACGCGCTCGCCGAGCTGGACGGCATCGGGCGCTGACCGGGACGCCGGGCCCGCCCGCTCAGTCGGGTGCGCCCGTCCCCCTCGCCTGGGCGACGAGCCAGTGGGCGACGTCGACGAGCTTGAGGTTCGTGGCCTGCGAGGCCTGGACCAGCATCGTGAAGGCGCCCTCGTCGTCGACACCGTCGCGCTGGATGAGGATTCCCTTGGCCTGGCCGATCACGTCGCGGGAGCCCACCGCGCGGGCGAGGCCGGCGATGCGCCTCGCTCCGTAGAGCGCCACGGTGACCTGCGCCGCGAGCGCCCCGGCGACTGCCCGGCCGTGCGGGTCCAGGGCGGCGGGGCTGTAGATCGTCAGGACGCCGAGGACCCCGTCGTGGGCGCGCAGGGCCAGCGAGAGGGTGCTGGTGACGCCGTGGCCGGCGGCGGCGTCGGCGAACCGGGGCCACCGCGGGTCGGCGGCGAGATCGGGGACGTCGACGGTCTCGCCCCGGGCCGCGGCCTCGACGGCCGGGCCCTCACCGAGGGAGGCCTGGATCGCGTCGAGCTCGTCGGCGACCGGGTCGCCGGTGGCTCGGACGTCGAGGTCGCCACGGGCCGTGAGCGCGACGCCCACGTGACCGGCCCCGCGGACGACCGCTCCGACGGTGCGGGACGCGGAGCGCAGCGTCCGCTCCACGGCGACGTCCTCATCGGCACCCATGGAGCCGGTCAGGTCACAGGCACCGAGCAGCAGCGCCTCGCCGATCCGCGCCACGTCGTCACCCACCTCGGCGGCCCCCCGGGATCCGGTCCTACTGGGACGCCCGCCTCGCTGGTGAAACAGACCGCGACACTCTATGACACGGGCGGGGCGGACCGGGACGAACCACCCCCTCCGGCCCCGCCGGGTCCCTCCAGCGCGGCGAACGCGCGGGCGAGACGCTGCTGTTGCTCGGCCGTCGGGATCAGCGGAGGCCGATCGACGACGGGGACGACCTGGTCGACGTCGCACGGCTCGAGGCCGTGCGCCGCGAGCAGTTCCTCGTCGACGCGGATGGGGACGCGCGCGCGGTAGGAGAGGGTCAGCGCGTCGACCAGCGGGGTCTCGCGGCCCGGCGCGGGCGGCGTGGCGGGATCCTCGCCGGGCACGACCGGCGCGACCAACGCGCGCAGGTCCCCGACGGTGTCTCCGACGAGGCGGATGGTCATCTCACGCTCCCGCGACGGTCCACCGAGCCACGGGTCGAGCACGCGGGCGAGGCCGGGCGCTCCTCCCGCGGGCAGCGGCACGGCCATCAGCTGCGGGACGTCCCGGTCGTCGCTGAGCACCGCACAGGGCTCGTCGAAGAGGACGCGGCGGGCCACGGCGACGAGTCGCACGACGGGCATGGCCGTCCCTCCGCTCGGTCGGGCGCCGTGGGCCGATCCTCGCACGGGCCCGCGGGCGCTCAGCGTGCCCGCGCACCCCGCAGGGCCACGAAGCGCACCGGGCCGAGCTCCTCGGTGCGGCCACCGCGACGGCGCACCAGGACGCCGTCGCGGTCGGCTCCGACCGGGGCGACCAGCACCCCGCCCGGGGCGAGCTGGGAGAGCAGGGCCGGGGGCGGCTGCGGCGCCATCGCGGTCACCGCCACGGCGTCGAACGGCGCCCGGTCCGGCGCCCCGAGCGCCCCGTCGGCGTGGCGGACCTCGACGGCGGCGAACCCGGTGTCCGCCAGCGCGCGCTGCGCCGAGCACGCGAGATCCGCGTCGTACTCGAGCGTCACGACGTCGGCCGCGCAGCACGCGAGCACAGCGGCCGCATAGCCGGATCCGGTCCCGATCTCGAGGACCCGCTCGCTGCCCGTGAGCTCGAGCGCCTCGGTCATCCGCGCCACGATCGACGGGGCCGAGATGGTCGCGCCCGCGTGGAGCGGGAGCGGTCGGTCCTCGTAGGCCACCTCATCGAACCCGTCGGCCACGAAGCGCTCACGGGGGACCACGTCCATGGCGGTGAGCACACGGGGATCGCGGACGCCGGCCTCGCGCAGCGCCTCGACCATCCGGTGCCGCCGCGTCGCGGCGGGCTCGGGCGACTCCACGGCGGCGGCCCACGGACCGTCGTCGCCCTCGACGCCGTCGTCGCCCTCACGATCGGGCGGGCGCTCGACACGATCGCGCGGGCGCTCGACCGGCATCGATGGACCTTCCCGGTCGAGTGCCCGCCACATCCGGCGGATCACGCGCCCGAGCGCCCCTCCCGGCGGGCCTCGGCGCCGGTCTCGCCCGCGTAGCCCTCGTCGAGGCCCGCGGCACGACCCACGAACACGTCGGTGTCGGCCGTGCCGGTCACCGATCCGGAGTCACCGCTGTGCTCGGTGTGCCCGCCGCCCGCGGGTCGGCTGCCGGCGACCGCCGGGTCGTGGCCGACGTCGCGTTCCGAGGGTTGGGCGGCCTCGGGCCGCCCGGGAGACCCGTCGTCGCCGCGGAGGCGGCGCACGAGGCGGGTCAGCGTGTCGGCGAGCCCCACGGTGGTGCTCCTCTCGTCGTGGACCCCAGGGGGTGGAACTCGGGGATAGCCCGTCGGCAGGCCGGTGAACCGTCGCCAGACGGACGTGTCCACCCCGGACGGCCCCGGGTAGTCGCAGCCCGCCGTCGTCGAACGACGGCGAGACGACGAGGAAGGAGCCATCTCCGATGGCCGAGAACACCCGTTCCGACGACACCGCTCTCGAGGACCTCAAGGGCCGGGCCAAGGAGGCCGTGGGTGCCGTGACCGGCGCCGACTCCGTCGCTCGTGAGGGTCAGGCCCAGCAGGGCAAGGCCGGCGCCGAGGACGAGGCCCGCCGCAAGGAGGAGGAGGCCAAGCAGGCCCGCGACAAGGCCGAGCGCAAGGCCGCGCAGGAGAAGTGAGCACCGCCGACCTCGTCGTCGTCGCCAACCGGCTCCCCGTGGACCTGGTGACTGGCGACGACGGCGTCGGCCGGTGGCAGGCGGCCCCCGGCGGCCTCGTCAGTGCCCTCGCGCCCGCGCTGCGAAGGAGGGGTGGGGCCTGGGTCGGCTGGCCGGGGGTGCCCGACGCCGCGCCCGAACCGTTCGCCGACCCCGATGTCGGCGACGACGTCACGCTGTTCCCGGTGACGCTCGACGCCGACGAGATCGACGCGCACTACGAGGGCGTCGCCAACGCCATGCTCTGGCCGCTGTACCACGACCTCATCGCCACGCCGGTCTACGACCGCGGCTGGTGGGAGGTCCACCGTCGGGTGAACGCCCGGTTCGCGGACGCGGCCGCCGAGGTCGCGGCCCCGGGCGCCACGGTGTGGGTGCAGGACTACCAGCTCCAGCTCGTCCCTCGGATGCTGCGCGAGCGACGCCCCGACCTGCGTATCGGCTTCTTCCTGCACATCCCGTTCCCGCCGGTGGAGCTGTTCGCTCAACTGCCGTGGCGCACCGAGGTCGTGGAGGGTCTGCTCGGCGCCGACCTGGTCGGGTTCCACACCCCCGGGGGCGCCCGCAACTTCCGGTGGCTGGCGCAGTGGCTCTGCGGCGCGGACGTCGACGACTCCCCGATCGGGCTCCGCGAAGCACCAGGCGAGGTCCGGCTCGGCGGCCGGACGACCCGCGTGGGGGCGTTCCCGATCTCGGTGGACAGCGCCGCGCTGGCCGACCGCGGCGCGGACCCGGCGACGGCCGAGCGCGCCGAGGAGCTCCGTGCCGGGCTCGGAGACCCCGAGACCCTGCTGCTCGGCGTCGACCGGCTCGACTACACCAAGGGCATCCAGGCCCGCCTGGAGGCCTACGGCGAGCTGTTGGCCGACGGACGGCTCGACCCGGCCTCGACGGTGCTGGTGCAGGTCGCGACGCCGAGCCGCGAGCGGGTCGACGCCTATCAGCGGACCCGCGACGAGGTGGAGCGGACCATCGGGCGCCTCAACGGCGACCACGCCGACCTGGGCCGACCCGTCGTGCACTATCTCCATCGCCCGCTGCCGCCCGAGGAGCTGGCGCCGCTCTACCTCGCCGCGGACGTCATGCTCGTGACGCCGCTGCGCGACGGCATGAATCTGGTCGCCAAGGAGTACCTCGCCACCCGCCCGGACGACACCGGGGCACTGGTGCTCTCCGAGTTCACCGGGGCCGCCGAGGAGCTCACCGAGGCGTGGACGGTCAACCCGCACGACGTCGACGGGGTGTCCTCCGCCATCGCCGACGCCGCGGCGGCGACCGGTTCCGACGAGGGCCGTGCCCGGATGTCGGCGCTGCGCGCCCAGGTACGCGATCACGACGTCGCCCGCTGGGCCGACGCGTTCCTCGAGGCGCTCGGCGGGCAGGCCGACGAGGATCGCGCGCGACGCTGAGCGGGAGCCTCAGGTCACCGGGACGCGGCCTCGCGGAGCGCCGCGAGGTCACCGGACCGCGCGACCTCGCCGAACAGGTGCGCGCTGCGGCGGGGTTCCCGGCGGTACCCGTCGGCGCGGTCGATCCCGACGAGGCCGAAGGTCGGCGCGTACCCGCGGGCCCACTCGAAGTTGTCGAACGAGGACCAGTAGAGGTAGCCGCGGACGTCGACACCGTCGGCCATCGCCCGCTCCAGTTCGGTGAGGTGGCGCTCGAGGTAGCGCACGCGCTGCGCGTCGTCGGCGGTCGCGATCCCGTTCTCGGTGACGACGACGGGCAGCCCGGCCTCCGCGATCCGCCGCAGCATCGCCCCGAACCCGGCCGGATGCACCTCCCAGCCCATGAGCGTCGTCTCGGCGCCCTCGGGCGGCGGCGCGGTGTCCAGCCCACCGCCGGAGGCGTCCATCCGGGTGCGCGTGTAGTACTGCAGCCCGACCCAGTCCCCGACGTCGCCGCCCGCTCGCAGGTCCTCGATGTGGTGGTCGACCATCACCGCCCGGGCCATCCCGGCGGCGCCCTCGTCGGCCCCGTCGCCCGGACGCAGCGCCTCGACGTAGGGCAGGTGCAGGCAGGTCCCGATCCTCGGCGTGCCGCTGACGGCGCGGACCGCCGCGACCGCGGTCCGGTGGGCCCGGGCGAGGGTCGCGTTGCACGCGACGGCCTCGCCGACGTCGTGGTGGCCGGGCGGGAACTCGCCGTTGAGGTAGCAGCCGAGCGCGACGATCTGCGGCTCGTTGACGGTGCAGACGTAGGGCATGCGGTCGCCGAGCGCCGTCGTCACCCGCTCGACGTAGCGCCCGAAGAGCTCCAGTGCGTCGTCGGCGAGCCAGCCGCCCCGCGCGGCGAACCACCGCGGCAGCGTGAAGTGGTGCAGTGTCACGAACGCGGTGAGCCCGTGGGCGGCGAGGCTGTCGAGCACGCGGGCGTAGTGGTCCAGCGCGGCCCGGGAGAACTCGCCCGGTGCCGGCTCGATGCGCGACCACTCCAGCGAGAGCCGGTGCGCGTTCTGGCCCAACGAGGCGAGCAGCGCGAAGTCGTCGTCGTAGCGGTTCAGGTGGTCGATCGCGTCGCCGGAGGACTCGACGGCGGGGGAGCCCGGGTCGTGCTCCCAGTCCCACCAGTCGTTGTTGTGGTTACCGCCCTCGACCTGGTGCGCCGCCGTGGCGCTGCCCCAGAGGAAGCCGGTCGGGAAGCTCGGCATCGCGCTCCTCTCCCACGCCCGCCCGGAACCGGTCGGGCCGATCATGATCCTGCCGTCGGGGGGTGGCGGGCGCCAGGCAGTGGCGACTACCGGACGGGACGCAGGTGACGGTGCGCGCGATGCTTCGCCTCGCGTGAGCCGCGCCCGTCCTCGTGCCCGACGGCGGGGAGGACCGGGCTCGTCGGCCGCTCGCGACCGGGGGCGTCGCGGCGCCGCAGGATGGCGTCGGAGAGCTGGGCGGCGAGCCGGGGGACGTCGGCACCCGAGGTCCCGCTCGCGACCTCGACCGCGCCCGCGAGGGCGTCGGTGAGGCGGGCGAGCTCGTCGAGCAGCTCGCTGCTCCACTCCTCCCGCCGCGCCGGATCGGCGAGCAGGTGGCGTCCGGAGCGCTCGAGTTCGCGGAGGGCATCGGTTGCTGCGCGGGCCTGGGCGACGGCCGGGTCGTCGAACGTCACGACGGTGATCCTCACCCATCGCCGCCGGGGTCCGCACCTCGGGGTCGTGTGGCACGACGTGCCATCGTGTCGTGCCGAGACCGTGATCGGTGC
>NZ_DASXJS010000144.1:0-27572 GCF_036497245.1 Actinomycetospora sp.
ATACCACCAGGCTACGGTCCCCTGACCAGCAACAACAGCCGCTATTCGAACACATGTGCGATCGCAAAGGGTCTAATCGAGCCTGTCGCCTGGATCAACGTCCGGGGAAGAACTGGCCCGTCGACACGACATCGGACACCCCTGCCGTCCGTGGACACCGCACGCTGAGGCACTGACGACCTTCGACGACGACCTCGACCGGCTCCTCACGCGACTGGCCACCACCGATCCGGACAGCCCGGTGCCCAACTGGTCGGTGCTCCCCGACGAGGCGGTCTACTGGGTCCGCCGCGCCGCCCACGAGTTCGCGGTCCACCGCTGGGACGCCGCGACCACGCGGGACACCGAGCCCGACCCGATCCCCGTCGACCTCGCCCGCGACGGCATCGCCGAGTTCTTCGAGGCGTTCGTCGCCACCGCCTTCGCAGCCGGGTTCGCCCCGCCGACCGAGGCGACGCTGGTGCTCCAGCTCACGGACACGGGCGAGACCGTGCGCCAGGACCTCCCCGACCCCGGTCCCGAGACCGTGGTGCGCGGCACGACGTGGGAGCTCGCCCTCGTGCTCTGGCACCGCCGGGACCCGGTGGCCTTCCACGTCTCCGGCGACCGCACGCCCCTGGAGACCTGGCCGCACATCTGAGCGGCAGGTCGGCGCGGCAGGTCGGCGCCGGGACGGTCACCGTGTCGGGTCCGGGACCTCCTGGACCGCGTGCACCCGGGCGGTGTCGGCCGGCGTCCAGCCCGGCGGCGGGACGACGTCCATCCAGGCGTCCAGGGACTCGGGTCCGTAGTTGTGGCCGTGCCCGAACGGGACGGTCTGCGCGCGGATCATGTCCATCGTGACCTGCCAGAACGTCACCAGCGGGTACCACCGCACGGTCGGCAGCACGTCCTCCCCGCGGGGCTCGGCGAGCCAGTCCGGCCGTGACCACAGCAGCTCCGGGCTCCACCAGACGACCGGGTCGCTGGCGTGCTGCAGGTAGACCACGCGCGGGTCGGGCCAGGGCCCGGGCGGCGCCGCCGGGAGGTGGGTGGTGACCGATCCGCCGCCGAAGCGCACCGTCCGGCCGCCCTCGACGACGGGCCGGATCTCGGGGCTGCCCGGGTCACGGCCGGCGACGAGGCCGTGCCAGAGCGGCGAGGAGTTCGGCGGGCCGTTCCACAGCGCGCCGTCGGCCCGCGCCCGCACGTCGTCCAGCGTCGGGAACGCGGCCTGCGACCCCAACGAGCCGAGCGACTCCCCGAACACGACGACCTTGGGGCGGGGCGCCCCGGGCGGCATCGCGTCCACCGCCGCGCGCACCGCGTCGAACATCGTGGTGCCCGCCTCGCGCACCCGGTCGCCGTCGAGGAGGAACGACAACCCGCTCGGCAGGAGCGAGTACTGGCTGGTGACCAGCGCGGTGTCGCCACCCCAGGCGAGCTCGAGGGCGTTCATGGCCTCGGCGTCGGCGAAGCCGGTCCCGGTGGTGGTGACGACGCCGATGACCGGCCGGGTGAACGCCCCGGTGCGGGCGAGCTCACGCACGGCCAGCTGCGCGCGCTCGCGGGCGTCCTCGGAGGCGCCGAGCCCGATGTAGACCCGGACCGGGTCCACCGCCGCGTGCCCGCTCGCCCGGGCGAGGTCCGCGGGGGAGGGGGCGGTGGTGACGAAGGTGCGCCCGCCGCGGCCCAGGCTGTCCCAGCTCACCAGTGATGCCGGCGACCCGGAGCGCAGCGGGTCGGCCGGTTGCGCCGCGCCACCGAAGACCCCCTCGTTCTGCACGGCGAACGCGCGGTCGAGCAGGGTGCGGGCCGGGTTGAATCCCGGGATGCCGGCCAGCGAGATCGCGATCGCCGCCACGACGACGAGCCCCACGACGCCGAGCGCGCGCCGTGGCCACCGGGGGAGCGCCCGTACGCCCCGGACGAGGACGAACAGCACGACGAGGACCCCGACGGTGACCGGGATCGCGATCAGCCAGTCGCGCAGCTGCGGCCCTGGGATGCCCAGCAGCGCCGCCTGATCGGCCTGCCACCCGAACCCGAGGTAGCCCATGACGGCCCAGGCCAGCAGGAGCACGACGACCAGCAGCGTCCAGGCGGCGCCGTTCAGTCGCCGCCCGGTGCGGCGCGTGAGCGGGCGCAGCAGGAGGCCGAGCAGGACACCGACGAGATAACCGGCCGCGAGCATGACCCCGCTGACGAGGCCCTGGAACAGCCCGGTGCGCGGGATCAGCCCGGGCGTCAGCGCGAGCACGCCGAGTGCCGTCCCCACCAGGAGGCCGCCCGGGTGCAGCAGGGGACGACGGCGGGTGGCTCGCGCGGCCTCGGGGCGCGCGGCGCCGGTGGGAGGGGTCAGGTCGGGCAGGGTCGGGCGGGGCGCCTGCGGCTCGGGCACGGCGAGAGTCTCGCGCGATCACCGCCGTCGTGCCCGGGCACCCTCTACACGGGCACACCGTCCAGCGCCTCCAGGGCCGTCGCGACCACGGTCTCCGGGCTGTCCTCCTGCACCAGGTGCCCGGCGCCGTCGACGACCCGCACGGCGGCCCCCGGTATCCGCGCCGCCAGATCGTGGGCCCGCGCGACCGGGATCCAGCGGTCCTGCGCGCCCCAGAGGATCGTCACGGGGCACCGGATCTCGTCGAGGCGGTCCTGGATCGCGTCGGTGTACCGGTCGTCCATCTGGGCGATCTGCCGGTAGAACGCCGGCTGTCCGACCTCGCCCAGCCAGGGATCGAGGTACCGGCGCATCTCGGCGTCGTCCAGCGTGCGGTGAACCCCGCCGGTGACGTACGCGCGCACCACCGCCTCGTGGACGTACGGCGGGAGCTCCGCGTAGGCGTCCGGGTGGCGTCGTGCGGCCTGCACCAGTGGCGAGCCGGTCGGGCTCAGCGCGACCGGGTCGATCAGGGTCAACGTGCGGTAGTCCCGGCCGTCGAGCAGGTGGGTGCGCAGGGCGGTGGCCCCGCCGAAGTCGTGCGCGACGACGTCGGGCCGCTCCAGGCCCCAGTGGTCGAGCAGGGCCGCGAACAGCTCGTTCTGGACGCCCAGGGACACGTCCTGGCCCTCGCGCTGCTCGGAGCGCCCGTAGCCCAGCAGGTCGAAGGCGAACACCCGGCGACGGTGGGCCAGGTGCGGCGCGATGCGTCGCCACACGACCGAGGAGAACGGGGTGCCGTGCAGCAGGACCAGCGGTTCGCCGGAGCCCTGCGTGCCCCAGCGGACGCGATCACCGCGGAACGTATACGTCTCGGTCAACTCCATGATCTAACCCCTTTCGCTGCTATTATGGTTAGACAGCGACCGAGGAGGTGTCAACCGTGACCGCACAGTGGAGTCCCGAGGCGTTCGTCGGCGGCCACCCGGCGCTCGACTTCACCAACACCGTGGGCGGGTTCCTGCGCGAGCGCCTCGAGCGGGTCGCCACGTACGCCGACCTGGTGGCCTGGGCCCGGGCCGCCGAGGTCCTCGCCGGCGCCGAGGCCGCCGAGCTCGTGGCCCTCGCCGATGCCGACCCGGACGGCGCCGCGGCCGCCCTGGACGAGGCGCGGGCGCAGCGCGAGGCGCTCCACCGATGGCTGGCCGCGGCCGTGACCGGCGAGGAGTCCGACGACGGCGACCGGGCGCGGGTCGCGCGCGACGTCACCGAGGCCCACGGGGTGGCGCGGCCGGCCCCGGACCCGACGCGCGGCCCGGCGTGGCTGGTCGCCGTCGCCGACGTCGGGCTCGCGCTGCCCGCCCGGCGCCTCGCGCTGGCCACCGCCGGGCTGCTCGCGAGCGAGGAGCGCCACCGCATCGGGCTCTGCGGGCGCTGCTCGTGGCTGTTCCTGGACCCGTCACCGTCCCGGCGCAGGCGGTGGTGCTCGATGGCGACCTGCGGCAACCGCGCGAAGGCTGCTCGGCATCACGCGCGGGGGTCCGGTTGATCTTCCGGCCGCCGCTCCGCCTGACAGCAATGGTCCATTGCTGTCATCTGACGAGTGGGTGGCGCATCCCACTCATTGCCCGGGCGGCCGGGCCGGCCCGCGCTCGGCCGCGAAGCGCTCCACCCACCGGCGCTGTCCACGGGTCTCCACGGCCCGACGGTGGTGGTGGGCCCGGACCCAGGCCACCGCCTCGTCGGGCCCGAGACCGTCGAGGACGGCCACGCAGGCCAGCACGGTCCCGGTGCGCCCGACCCCGCCGCCGCACGCCACCTCGACGTCCTCACCCAGTGCCGTGATGCGGTGGTGGGTCCCGACGATCGCGTCCAACGCCTCCGTCGGGTGGCGGGGGAGCCGGAAGTCCGGCCAGACCAGCCAACGGCGCGGCCAGGTCAGCGACGGGTCATGCCGCCGGGCCGCTCGTGGCGACCCCAGGTAGAGCCCGAAGGCCGGTGTGGGACCGGGTGGGAGCCCCTGACGCAGCCCACGACCGCGCACCGGTCCGCCGCCGGGCAGGGTGATCGCTCCGTCGAGCACGAGCACCCCTCCGAACGAGAATGTCCCGTTCCTGTCGTCAGATGAAAGCAATGGATCATTGCTGACACGGGGTGCGGGGTGGGGCGGGTTCGGGCTAGATCAGCTCCTGGCCGCCCTCGTCGCGGGTCGTGAGCACCGTGTGAATCTCCTTCTCGACGCCCTCGCCCGCGACGAAGAGCATCTCGTCGCCGCCCTCGAGCGGGTCGTCGGACTGGGGCACGATCACCCGCCCGCCGCGCAGGATCGCGACGAGGGCGGCGTCGGCGGGCAGCGGCACCTCGCGCACCGGCCGGCCGGCGAGCGGGGTGTCCGGGGGCAGGGTCACCTCGACGAGGTTGGCCTTGCCCTGGCGCAGCGTGAGCAGCCGGACGAGGTCGCCGACCGACACCGCCTCCTCGACCATCGCCGCGAGCATGCGCGGGGTCGAGACCGCGACGTCGACGCCCCAGGACTCGGTGAACAGCCACTCGTTGCGCGGGTCGTTCACCCGCGCCACCACGCGCTTGACCGCGAACTCGGTCTTCGCCAGCAGCGACACCACCAGGTTGACCTTGTCGTCCCCGGTGGCGGCGATGACGACGTCGCAGTCCTGCACCTGCGCGTCCTCGAGGGAGGCCACCTCGCAGGCGTCGGCGTGCACCCACTCCGCGGCGGGCACCGACTCCGGTTCCACCTCGGCGAGGTCGCGCTCGACGAGCATCACCTCGTGGGAGTTCTCGATGAGCTCGGCGGCGATGGAGCGCCCCACGGCGCCCGCCCCGGCGATCGTCACGCGCATCCCGCTACCCCCGCTCCACCGGCGCGGTCAGCGCCGCCTGGGTGACCGTCGCCACGGTCCCGCTGACCGCCGCGGCGTAGACCACGTCATCGGCCTGGATCACGGTGTCGGGCCGCGTCAGCACCCCGGTGCCGAAGCGCACGATGAACGCGACGCGGCTGCCCGTCGCCTCCTCCAGCTCCGTCGCCGGGCGCCCCGACCAGTCCTCGTGGAACGGGAGCTGCATGATCGCGACGGTGCCCGAGGGGTCGCGCCAGGCGGTGGCGACGCCGTCGGGCAGGAGCATCCGGAGGAAGCGGTCGGTGGTCCAGGGGACCGTGGCGACCGTCGGGATGCCGAGCCGCTCGTACACGGCGGCGCGCTTGGCGTCGTAGATCCGGGCCACGACCTGGTCGACGCCGAACGTCTCCCGCGCGACACGCGCGGAGATGATGTTGGAATTGTCGCCCGAGGAGACCGCCGCGAACGCCTGCGCCCGATGGATGCCCGCGGAGGTGAGGACCTCGCGGTCGAACCCGACGCCGACGACCTCTTGGCCGTGGAAGTCGTTCCCCAGGCGCCGGAACGCCTGGGGGTCGCGGTCGACGACGGCCACCTCGTGGCCGAGTCGCTCCAGCGACAGGGCCAGCGCCGAGCCCACGCGGCCGCAGCCCATGACGACGATGTGCACGCGTCCTCCCGTCGCACCGCGGTCCCCCGACCGCCCCACGGTCGCCCGGTCGCTGACCGACCGGGCTGGGCTCTCGTCCCTCGCCGGGCGCACGGTATCGGGTGCCCCCGACGATCCGTGCGGCAACGGGTGGTCGCGGCCGCGTCACCGGGAGCTGCGGGGCCGGCCCCGATGGTGCGACGAGCGTCCCGGCCGGTCGCCCTGCCACCTGCCCGCCCGTTCGGCCTACGCTCTGCGCCGTGCCCAGGCTCGCGACCGCCGCGAAACGCCTCGTGCTCGGACTCCCGTTCCGCAGCGACGAGCTCTCGGGAACCTTGCTGCGCAAACGGGTCGCGCTGCCGGTGTTCGCGTCCGACGCCCTCTCCTCCGTGGCGTACGCCCCGCAGGAGGTGCTGATCACCCTGTCCCTGGCGGGGCTCGGCGCCTACGTGTTCTCGCCGTGGATCGGGCTCGCGGTCGTCGTCGTGCTCGCGACGGTGGTGGTGAGCTACCGGCAGAACGTGCACGCCTACCCCTCGGGCGGGGGCGACTACGAGATCGCGACGGTCAACCTGGGCCGCTACGCAGGCCTGACGGTCGCGTCCGCCCTGCTCGTCGACTACACGCTCACGGTGGCCGTGTCGATGTCGTCGGCCGCGGACAACCTCGGGGCGCTCATCCCGTTCGTCGGGACGCACAAGGTGCTCTTCTGCGTGCTGGCCATCGCCATCCTCACCGCGATCAACCTCCGCGGGGTGCGCGAGTCGGGGGCGGCGTTCGCGATCCCGGTCTACTGCTTCATCGCGAGCCTCGTGGTGATGATCGTCGTCGGGATCGTCCGGCTCGTCCTGAGCGGGGAGCCCCTCATCGCGCCCAGCGCGGGCGTCCAGATCGTCGGCGAGGACCACCAGCTCTCGCAGTTCGCCCTGATGTTCCTGGTCCTGCGCTCGTTCACCCAGGGCTGCGCCGCGCTGACCGGCGTCGAGGCGATCTCCAACGGGGTCCCGGCGTTCCGCAAGCCCAAGTCCCGCAACGCAGCGACCACCCTGGCGATGCTCGGCCTCATCGCGGTCGGACTCTTCGGCGGCATGCTCGCCCTGGCCCGCGCGACCGGCGTCCACCTGGCCGAGAACCCGGACACCCAGTTGGTCGGCGCCCCTCCGGGCTACAAGCAGGAAACGCTGATCGCCCAGCTGGCCCAGACGATCTTCGAGGGCTTCCCGCCCGGGTTCTGGGCCGTGACGATCTTCACGGCGCTGATCCTGGTGCTCGCGGCCAACACCGCGTTCAACGGCTTCCCGGTGCTCGGGTCGATCCTCGCCCAGGACCGCTACCTGCCACGGCAGCTCCACACCCGCGGCGACCGGCTGGCGTTCTCGAACGGGATCCTCTTCCTGGCGTTCTTCGCCGTGGTGCTCGTCGTCGGGTTCGGCGCCGAGGTCACCGCGCTGATCCCGCTCTACACCGTCGGGGTGTTCGTCTCGTTCACCCTGAGCCAGACCGGCATGGTCCGGCACTGGAACCGGCTGCTGCGCACCGAGACCGGCGACACCGAGCGGCGCCGCCTGCACAAGTCCCGCGTGGTGTCGATGTTCGGCGCCGCGATGACGGGTGTGGTGCTCGTCGTCGTGCTCATCACGAAGTTCGCGGTTGGAGCGTGGATCGCGATCGTCGCCGGCGCCCTGGCGTTCGCGCTGATGCTCTCCATCCGGCGCCACTACGACCGGGTCGCCGAGGAGATCGCCGCCCCCGAGGTCATCGACGCCGTCCTGCCCAGTCGCAACCACGCGATCGTGCTGGTCTCGAGGGTGCACAAGCCGACGCTGCGTGCCGTGGCGTACGCCCGGGCGACCCGGCCCGACGTCCTCGAGGCGGTCACCGTCAACGTCGACGACGCCGACACCCGCCGCGTCGTCGCCGACTGGGAGGCCCGGAAGCTGCCTGTGCCGCTGAAGGTGCTGGAATCTCCCTACCGCGAGATCACGCGGCCGATCCTGGCCTACGTCAAGCGGATTCGGACCGACAGCCCGCGCGACGTGGTGACGGTGTTCATTCCGGAGTACGTGCTCGGGCGCTGGTGGGAACAGGTCCTGCACAACCAGAGCGCCCTGCGCCTCAAGGGCAGGCTCCTGTTCCAGAAGGGCGTGATGGTGGTCAGCGTGCCGTGGCAGCTCGAGTCGTCGGCTCGGCTCGCGACCCGGAAGCCGCCCGCGGCACCCGGGTCCGCGCGCCGGGGCTACGAGGCGCCGCCGCCCGGAGCGGGCGGCGCCCACCCCGGCAGCTCGCCCCACGCGACCGGGACGTCCACGCTCCCGACCCCCGAGCCGGGGACGCGGACGGCGAGCTCGCCGACGGATCCCGCGGGCCCGGACGGGTCGGCCACCCGACCCGGCGCCGATGTCCGATGAAGCCCCGCCCGATGAAGGCCTGCCCGATGAAGCCCCGCCCGATGAAGCCCCGCCCGACCAACCCCGGGCCGGTGGCCCGGTGACCGCGGCAGGGCCGGTCGAGGACTCCTGGGTCGACCGGATGCTCGACGTCGAGATCGGTGCGATCGCCCACGGCGGGCACTGCGTCGCCCGCCACGAGGGCCGCGTCGTCTTCGTCCGGCACGCGCTGCCCGGCGAGCGGGTGCACGCGGTCGTCACCGAGGACGGCGGCGGGTCGTTCTGCCGGGCCGACGCGGTGACGGTGCTGCGGGAGGCGCCCGGCCGGGTCGAGCCCGCCTGCCCGTGGGCGGGGCCCGGCGGCTGCGGCGGGTGCGACTTCCAGCACGCCGACCACGACACCCAGCGCGACCTCAAGGCCGCCGTGGTGGCCGAGCAGCTGGCGCACATCGCCGGGATCGAGCGGGAGATCGTCTGCGAGGCGCTCCCCGGGGGGCCGCTGGGCTGGCGCACGCGGATGCGGATGGCGGTGACCGACGACGGCAGGCCCGGGCTGCGGGCCCACCGCAGCCACGAGGTGCTCCCGGTCGGCGACTGCCCGATCGCGGTCCCGGAGGCGCTGGCGCCCGTCCTGGAGCGGGACTGGACGCCGACCGCCGAGATCGAGGTGGTCCGCGACGGCGACGGGGAGACCCACGCCGCCGAGCTCCTCGAGGGCGAGCGGCGCCTCGAGGTCGGGTCGGGGACGGCCCACGAGCACGCCGCCGGACGGGACTGGGAGCTGCCCGCCCCCACCTTCTGGCAGGTGCACCCGGGTGCGGCGGACGCCGTCGTCGGGGCCGCGATGGCCGGGGTCGGCGACCTCGGGCCCGGCGACACGGTCTGGGATCTCTACGGTGGCGCCGGGCTCATCGCTGCTGCGCTCGCCGAGCGGGTCGGCGCGGGCGGGCTCGTGGTGAACGTGGAGTCCGATCCCGACGCCACCGGGGCCGCGGCCCGCAACCTCGACGACCTGCCGGCCTGCCGCGTCGTGCGCGGCCGCGTCGAGAAGGTGCTGGAGTCCCTGGTCCGCGTCGGGGCGAGCGAAGCGACGGGGGATCGGGTCAGTCGGGCGCCGGACGTGATCGTCGCCGACCCGCCCCGCAAGGGGCTCGGGCGCCCGCTGGCCGCCCGCATCGGAGCCCTCGGGGCCCGTCGGATCGTGCACGTGGCCTGCGACCCGGCGGCCCTGGCCCGCGACGTCGCCGCGCTCGCCGAGACCGGATACCGGCTCGACGACCTGCGGGTCTTCGACGCGTTCCCGATGACCCACCACGTGGAGTGCGTCGCCACCCTCGTGCGGATCGGGGTCGACGGCACGCCCCGGGACGGGAGCGGAGCGGAGCCCGACCACCCGGACCGCTCGTGAACCGTCCGGCTCCCCCGGAGGGCGGGAGCCTGGTGTCACTCGGCCTGGTCCCGGCCGGACCGGTCAGCTTCCTCGACGGCGTGGGCCTCGTCGACCACCACTGCCACTCCGTGGTCGCCACCGACCTGGACCGCCCCGCGTTCGAGGCGATGCTCACCGAGGGGGACGGGCCCGCCCCCGGCACCTCGGCCTTCGACTCCGCGCTCGGGCTCTCGGTGCGGCGCTGGTGCGCCCCGGTCCTCGGGCTGCCGCCGCACGCCGATCCGGACGCCTACCTGACGCGCCGCACCGAGATCGGCACCGGCCCCGCCTCCCGGGCGCTGATGCGGGCCGCCGGCGCCGAGACGCTGCTGGTCGACCACGGCTTCGCCGCGGGCGGCCTGCTCGGGCTGGACGAGCTCCAGGAGACGGCGGGGGTGCCGGTCGGCGAGGTGGTGCGCCTGGAGGCGGTAGCCCAGGACGTGGCCGACGCCGGCGTGGACGCCGCGGGCTACGGCGACGCGGTGGCCGCCGAGGTCGCCCGCCGCACCGCCCCGGAGGTCCGCCCACTGGCCGTGGCCTGCAAGACGGTGCTGGCCTACCGCGCGGGCCTCGACGTCGACCCGCGGCGCCCCGAACCCGCCGAGGTGGCCGCCGCCGCGGACGCCTGGCTGCCCCGCCGGGCCGCCGAGGGCGCGACGCTGCGCGACCCGGTGCTGCTGCGCCACGGCATCTGGACCGGCCTCGACACCGGGCTGCCGCTGCAGGTGCACACCGGGTTCGGCGACCCCGACGAGGACCTGCACCGCGCCGACCCGGCCCTGCTCAGCGGGCTCGCGCGCCTCGTGGAGCCGCTCGGCGTGCCGCTGATGCTGCTGCACACCTACCCGTACCACCGCCAGGCGGCGTGGCTGGCGCAGGTGTTCTCCTGCGTGCACGTCGACGTCAGCCTCGCCGTGCCCTACGTCGGGGCCCGCTCCCGCGACGTGATCGCCGAGATGCTCGAGCTCGCCCCCTTCGCCAAGGTGCTCTACGCCTCGGACGCCTACGGTCTGCCCGAGCTGCACCTGCTGGGCGCGCTGCGGTTCCGGGCGGCCCTGGGCGGGCTGCTCGAGCAGGCCTGCGCGACCGACGAAATCTCTCCTGCCGACGCCGAACGGGTGGCCACCATGATCGCTCGCGAGAACGCCCACCGGGTCTACGCGCGGATGCCGGTGTGACCGACCCCACGGCGCCCCCGGTGCCCCCGGTGCCCGGCGTGCCCGCGGCCCTGGCCGCCGCACTGGAGGCCGAGCTCCCCGCCGCGATCGAGCTCCGGCACGTGCTGCACCGCGAGCCGCGGATCTCCGGCGACGAGGCCGACTCCCGGGACGCCGTCGCGGCCGCCCTGTTCACCGGGGCGAGCGGAGCGACGGGGGAGGTCACGGGGGCGAGCGGAGCGACGGGGGATGTCACAGCTCTGGAACCGGTGGCCGACACCGGCGGGATGCTGCGTCTCGGCGGCCCGGGTCCCGCCGTCGCGGTGCGCGCCGAGCTGGACGCGCTCCCCGTGGTCGAGCAGACCGGCCTCCCGTTCGCCGCCGTCATGCCCGCGGACCACCCGGCCGCGCACGTGTGCGGCCACGACGTCCACGTCGCCGCGCTGGTGGCGCTCACGCGCGCCGTCGCGGCCGCCCCCGGGCTGCTGCCCACGCCGCTGCTCGCGGTCTTCCAGCCCCGGGAGGAGAAGGCGCCGAGCGGCGCGGCGGACGTCGTCGCCGCCGCGGCCTTCCGTGCGCACACCCCGGCCGCGATGCTCGGGGTGCACGTGCAGCCCGAGCTGCCCCGGGGGATCGTCTCGGTCCGCCCGGGCGCGGTGAACGCCTCGTCCGACGAGATCGAGATCGCCGTGCACGGCCGCGCGGGCCACGGTGGCTACCCCCACCGCACCCGGGACCCCGTCCTCGCGCTCGCCCAGGTCGTGGTGTCGATCCAGCAGGTGGTCTCGCGGCGGGTGAATCCGCTCGAGGCGGGCGTGGTCACCATCGGGCAGATGACGGCGGGGACGGCGCCCAACGTCGTGCCCGCCGAGGCCACCGCGCGCGGCACCGTCCGCGCCCTCGACGCGGACCGCGACGAGATCCTCGCCGCGGTGCGCGACGTCGTCGAGCACACCGCGGCCGCCCACGGCTGCACCGGCGAGATGCGCGTGGTCCCCAACGAGCCCGCCGTCGTCAACGACGCCGGGCTGGCGGGCGCCGTCGCGGCCTTCCTCGGCAGGCGCCGCCGCGGGGAGCACGCGCCGAGCCCGACGGGACTGGCCCTCGACACCCTTTTCCGGTCGTGCGGAGCCGATGACTTCTCCCACTACGCCGCCGGAGAGGACGCGCCGCCGGTCCCGTCCGTCATGCTCTTCGTCGGCACCGCCGACCCCGACGCGGCGCCCGGCACCGCCCCCGGTCTGCACCACCCCGGGTTCTCGCCCGACGACGCGATGGTCGGCGAGGTCGCCCGCGCCCTGCTCGCCGCCGTCGTGGCCGCGGGCCACCACCTCGCCGTCCCGTCCCGACCCCAGGAGTCCCGGTGACCGAGATTCGTCACTTCAGCAGTGCCTTCCTCCGCGACCCGCTGCACGTCGCGGCGCTCTTCCCCAGCTTCCCGCCGCTGTGCCGGCAGGCGATCGCCCCGCTGCCCGAGACCGGCGACCCCGTCGTCGTCGACCTCGGGGCGGGCACCGGCTCGGTGACCGACGAGGTCCAGAAGCGGTTGCAGGGCCGCGGCAGGCACATCGCGATCGAGTTCGACGAGGAGATGGCCGCGGTGCTGCGCGAACGCCACCCGGACGTCGAGGTGATCTGCGACGACGCGCACACGGCGGTGGAGAAACTGCTGGCCGAGGGCGTGCGCGCCGACCTGTCGGTGTCCGGGCTGCCCTGGCTCGCCACCGCACCGAAGGACCGCTCGATCTTCCCGTTGCTCGCCCGGATGGCGGCGCCCGGCGGTGCCGTGACGCAGCTCGCCCACGCCTGGATCCGGTTCTTCCCGACCGCCGCGCAGGTGCAGCGCAACCTCGAGGCCACCTTCGAGGAGGTCGTGGTCAGCCGCACGGTGTGGCTGAACGCCCCGCCCGCCGTCGTGTACGTGGCCCGTCGGCCCCGGACGGCGTGACGGGACGGTCTGACTCGTCACCGGCGGCCGGCAACGGCCTGCAGGCCCCCGGGTACTCCGTAGACTGGCCACGGCCCGCGCGCCGGGCCCATCCGGGACCCGTGAGAGATGAGGCGAGAAGCAGTGAGCCTGCTGCAGCGCGTCCGCACCCCGGCCGACCTCAGGGCGCTCGCCGCCGGTGAGGTCGACTCGCTGGCCGCGGAGATCCGCGGCTTCCTCGTCGACAAGGTCTGCCGCACCGGGGGACACCTCGGTCCGAACCTCGGCGTCGTCGAGCTGACGCTCGCGCTGCACCGGGTCTTCGACTCGCCGCGCGACGCACTCGTGTTCGACACCGGCCACCAGAGCTACGTCCACAAGATCGTCACGGGCCGCTCCGGCGCGTTCGACGGTCTGCGCCAGGGCGGCGGCCTCTCCGGCTACCCCAGCCGCACCGAGAGCGAGCACGACCACGTCGAGAACTCCCACGCCTCGACGGCGCTGTCCTGGGCGGACGGACTGGCGAAGGCCGACGCGCTGCTCGGACGGGACCGCTCGGTGGTGGCGGTCGTCGGCGACGGCGCCCTCACCGGCGGCATGTGCTGGGAGGCCCTGAACAACATCGCCGGCTCGGACCGGCCCGTGGTCATCGTGGTCAACGACAACGGCCGCTCCTACGCGCCGACCACCGGCGGGCTCTCCGACCGGCTCTCGACGCTGCGGCTGGCCCCGCGCTACGAGGAGGTCCTCGAGCAGGGCAAGCGCGCGCTGCAGAAGCTGCCGGTCGTCGGCGGGCCGCTCTACTCGGCGATGCACGCGGCGAAGGCCGGGGTCAAGGACGCGTTCACCCCGCAGGCGCTCTTCTCCGACCTCGGCATCAAGTACGTCGGCCCCGTCGACGGGCACGACGTCGAGGCGCTGGAGACGGCGCTGTCGGCCGCCCGGGACTTCGGCGCGCCGGTGATCGTGCACGCGGTCACCTACAAGGGCCGCGGCTTCCCCTCCGCCGAGCAGGACCAGGCCGAGCAGATGCACTCGGTCGGCGTCCTCGACCCGGACACCGGGCTGCCCGTCGGCCCGAAGCCGCGCGAATGGACCGCGGTGTTCACCGAGGCCATGCTCGAGCTCGGCCACGAGCGCTCCGACGTCGTCGCGATCACCGCCGCCATGCCGGGGCCGACGGGCCTGTCCGCGTTCGGCGAGGCCTACCCGGAGCGCCTGTTCGACGTCGGGATCGCCGAGGCGCACGCCATGACCTCGGCGGCGGGGCTCGCACACGGCGGCCTGCACCCGGTCGTGGCGGTGTACTCCACCTTCCTCAATCGCGCCTTCGACCAGCTCCTCCTCGACGTCGCCCTGCACCGCGAGCCGGTCACGGTCGTGCTCGACCGTGCCGGCGTCACCGGCAGCGACGGCGCCAGCCACAACGGCATGTGGGACCTCTCGGTGATGGGGATCGTCCCCGGCCTGCGGGTGGCGGCGCCGCGCGACGCGGTGACCCTGCGCGACGAGCTGCGCGAGGCGGTCGGCGTCGCCGACGGGCCGACCGCGCTGCGCTGGTCCAAGGGCGCCGTTCCCGGTGAGGTGCCCGCGCTGCGCCGGATCGCCGCGGGCGGCCGGGACGCGACCGGCGGCCCGGGCGCGGTCGACGTGCTCGCCGAACCGGGCCGGCTCTCCCGCGCGGCCCCGCGACCCACCTCCGTCGAGCGTCTCGACGACGCCGAGACCCCGGCCGTTCCCGACGTGCTGCTCGTGGCCGTCGGCGCGTTCGGCCAGCTCGGGGTCGAGGCGGCCGACCGTCTCACCGCGCAGGGGATCGGGGTGACCGTGGTCGACCCGCGGTGGCTGCAGCCGGTTCCCGAGGTCCTGACCGAGCTCGCGGCCGCGCACCGGCTGGTGGTGACCGTCGAGGACGGCGGGCGCCACGGCGGGTTCGGGTCCGCGCTGGCCGATCACCTCGTCGAGGCGGACGTCGACGTCCCGGTGCGCCGCATCGCCCTCGACCAGGAGTTCCTCGCCCACGACAGCCGGGGCGCGATCCTCACCGCGGCGGGCCTGACCGACCAGGACGTGGCCCGCCGGGTCACCGAGTGGGTGTCCGGCCGATCCGGCGAGTCGGTCGCCACCATGCCGTCGCTCCCGCACGCCGCGGGCGACAGCGGCCGCTGAGACCGGCGGTCAGGCGGGCCGCGGCCCGGGGCCGGGTACGGCGCCGACGAGCATCATGAGGGTGTCGGTGAGCTCGGTGATCGCGGCGTCCAGGCGCTCACCGCGCAGTCCGGAGAACCAGACGGCCGACTGGCTCATCGACGCGTGCATGCACCGCAGGGCCGAGTCGACGCTGGTGACGGTGAACGAGCCCGACCCGACCCCCTCGTCGATGAGGTCGCGGAAGAGCCGGTCGTGCCGTTGGCGCAGCGCCTTGATCACCTCGCGCTGCTGCTCGGGCCAGTCCTGCGGGACGAGGAACAGCCGCAGCCCGGCGGGGTAGTCGCGGACCGCGATGCCGATGTGCTCGGCGATCAGTCTGCGGAGCCGGTCGTGGACCGGGCCGTCGAGGGTCGCGAGGAGCCCTTCGAGGCGCTCCGTCCACCGGTTCCCGAGGGTCTCGATGGCTGAGGTCCCGAGCTGGTCCTTGCTCGGGAAGTAGTAGTACAGCGAGCCCTTGGTGACGTCGAGCCGTTCGGCGACGTCCTCGAGGCTCACCGCGTCGTAGCCGCGCTCGCCGAACAGCTCCGCGGCGGTCGCGAGGATCTCCTGGATGCGGCGGTCCCGCTTGCGCTGGACCCGCCCCACCGGGGCGGCATCCGCTGCCGCCGTCTCCCGTGCGCTCATCCCGCCCCACCTCCTGGCGTCAGGCTAGATCACTCGTGCTGTCGTCGGCTCTTAGGACGGATAACGAATCAGCAGTCATATGTTGACTCTGCAGTCAAACTTTGTCACGGTCGTCAGTGTCAGCGGACCGACCAGGAGGTTCTCCCGCCATGAGCGACTACGACGACGTGTCCTACGAGGTCGACGGCAGCACGGCCGTCATCACCATCGACCGGCCGGAGCGCTAAAACGCCTTCCGGGGCCGCACCGTCGAGGAGCTGATCCGCGCCTTCCGCACCGCGTGGGCCGACCGGTCGGTCCAGGCCGTCGTGTTCACCGGCGCAGGCGAGAAGGCCTTCTGCACCGGGGGCGACGTGAAACAGCGCGCCGAGACCGGCGACTACGGGCCGACCGACAGCGGCATGTTCGAGATCGGCAACCTGCACAAGCTCATCCGTGACATCCCGAAGCCCGTCATCGCCGCGGTCAACGGCGTCGCGGTGGGCGGTGGGCACGTGCTGCACGTGCTCTGCGACCTGTCGATCGCCTCCGAGAACGCCCGGTTCGGCCAGGCCGGACCGAAGGTCGGCTCCTTCGACGCCGGCTTCGGCTCGGCCTTCCTCGCCCGCGTCGTGGGGGAGAAGCGGGCGCGCGAGATGTGGTACCTCTGCCGGCTCTACGACGCCGAGACCGCCGAGCGGTGGGGCCTGGTCAACGCGGTCGTGCCGGCCGACGAGCTGCTCACCGAGGCCAAGGCGTGGGCCGCCGAGATCGGGGAGAAGAGCCCGACGGCGATCCGTTTCCTCAAGCAGTCGTTCAACGCCGACACCGACCACCAGGCCGGCCTGAGCAACATGGCGATGTCCGCGCTGGACCTGTTCACGGCCTCGCCGGAGGGCCTCGAGGGCGCCGAGGCGTTCGCCGAGAAGCGCACCCCCGACTTCGCCGCCCACGTCGCGGGCCACTGATCGCGATGGACTTCGAGCTGACCGAGCGCCAGCGCGAGTACCGCGACCTCGCCCGCACCGTGGCGACGAAGCAGCTGCTGCCCGACTACCGGGCCCGCGAGCGCGCCGGGCGCATCGATCCCGATCTGCGTCGTGACCTGGGGCGCCGGGGGCTGATCGCTTCCGAGCTCCCCACCGAGCTCGGCGGGCAGGGGCTGGAGCGACTCACCACGGGCCTGATCGTCGAGGAGATCGGGCGCGGCGACGTCAACGTGGCCTACCTGCAGGTCGTCGGATCGCTCGTGGGACAGATCCTCGCGGGGAACGCGGGTCCCGCCCTCGCCCGGGAGTGGGTGCCGCGGATCTGCTCGGGGGAGGAGATCGTCGGCATCGGGCTCACCGAGCCCCACGCCGGCTCCGACGCCGGGATGCCCCGGCTGACCGCGGTCCGCGACGGTGGGGACTACGTGCTCAACGGCGTCAAGTCGCTGTCGTTCGCCGGTGACGCGGCCGCCGTCGTGGTCTTCGCGCGCACCTCCCGGACGCAGGCCCGCGGGAAGGGCATCAGCGCGCTGCTGGTCCCCCTGGATCGGCCCGGCGTGACCCGCGAGCCCTACCCGGACATGGGCACCCGCGCCGTCGGGCGCGGCGCCGCGCACTTCGAGGACGTCCGGGTGCCCGTCGGGAACCTGCTCGGGGACGAGGGACGCGGGTTCACCCAGGTCATGGTGGGCTTCGACTTCAGTCGCGCCCTCATCGGGCTGCAGTGCCTGGGTGCGGCGCAGCAGACCGTCGACGAGACGTGGAGCTACGTCAGCGAGCGCACCTCGTTCGACCGGCCGCTCTCGACCAACCAGGGCGTGGCCTTCCCGCTCGCCGAGGCCGACACCCTCCTGACCGCCGCCCGGCTGCTCTGCCACCAGACACTGTGGCTCAAGGACGCCGGGCAGCCCCACACCTCCCAGGCCGCGATGGCCAAGTGGTGGGCCCCGAAGACCGCGTACGACGTCATCAACCAGTGCCTGCTGCTGCACGGGCAGTACGGCTACCGGACCGAGCTGCCGATCGAGCAGCGGATGCGCGACGTGCTCGGCCTGCAGATCGGTGACGGCACCGCCCAGATCATGAAGCTCGTCATCGCCCGCGGGCGGCTGGGCCGTGACCTCGCGCCCTGACCGGCCCGCCCCACCTCACACACCCCACCACCTCAGACCCAGGAGTCCCCATGGGAAAGCTCGACGACAAGATCCCGATCGTGACCGGCGCCGGCCAGGGCATCGGCCGGGGGATCGCCGAGAAGCTCGCGTCCGAGGGGGCCACCGTCGTGGTCACCGACGTGAACGAGGCGACCGCCAAGGAGACCGCGGACGCCCTCGGCGGGACCGCGACGGGACTCCACGCCGACGTCACCTCCCGCGAGTCGGTCGAGGGCATGGTGGCCCAGGTCCGGGCGCGGTTCGGGCGGATCGACGTGCTGGTCAACAACGCGGGGTGGGACGTCGCCGGCCCGTTCGTCGACTCCGACCCCGCCGACTGGGACAAGGTCATCGCGATCAACCTCTACGGCGTCCTGAACACCTGCCGGGCGGTCCTCCCGCTCATGGCCGAGCAGGGCGCGGGCTCGGTCGTCAACCTCGGCTCCGACGCGGGCCGCGTGGGCTCCTCCGGCGAGGCGGTCTATTCCGCGGCCAAGGGCGGGATCATCGCCTTCACCAAGACGATCGCCCGCGAGATGGCCCGCAAGCAGGTCAACGCCAACTGCGTCTGCCCGGGCCCCACCGACACCGCACTGTTCGCCTCGATGGGCGGGGACGACCCGAAGCTGCGCGAGTCGCTGACCCGGGCGATCCCCTTCCGTCGGCTCGCCGCCCCCTCGGACCTCGCGAACGCGGTCGCGTTCCTGGCCTCCGACGAGGCCTCCTACATCACCGGCCAGACCGTCAGCGTCAGCGGCGGCCTCACCATGAGCTGACCGGGCACCGCCACGCGGACCGGTCGGCGGACAAGGACGTCGCCATGAGCTTCGAGACCACCCTCACCGCGGAACAGATCGAGCGGTTCACCGCCGAGGGCCACTGGACCGGGAAGGTCATCACCGACTTCCTCGACGAGGTCGCCGCGGCCCACCCCGACCGGACCGCCGCCGTCGACGCCCGGGGCCGGATCACCTACGGCGAGCTCAAGGCCCGGTCCGGCCGGGCGGCCGCCGGATTCCTCGAGCTCGGGGTCGGCCCGGGGGACGTGGTGTCCTTCCAGCTGCCGAACTGGATCGAGTTCCTCGTCGTGCACTTCGCGGTCACCCGGATCGGCGCGGTGAACAACCCGCTCATCCCCATCTACCGCGACCGCGAGGTCGGGTTCATGGTCGGCATGGCCGAGTCGAAGGTGCTGATCGTCCCGCAGTCCTTCCGCGGCTTCGACCACCCCGGGATGGCCGCTCGGCTCCGGGACCGCTGGCCGGCGCTGGAGCACCTGCTCGTCGTCGACGGCCCGTCCGGCGACGGCCGGACCGGGTGGGACGACTTCATGGCCACCGTCTGGGAGGACCGCCACGGTCCGGCCGAGCTCGCGGCCCTGCGCCCGGATCCCGACGACGTCACCCTGCTCATCTTCACGTCCGGGACGACGGGCGAGCCCAAGGGCGTCATGCACACCCACAACACCCTCGTCGCCGCGAACGCGCCGCTGCCCGCGCGCCTCGGTGTCGGCGCCGACAGCGTGATCCACATGGCGTCGACGTTCGCCCACCTCACGGGCTTCCTCTACGGGGCGAGGCTCCCGGTCCAGGTCGGCGGCGCGACGGCGGTCTACCAGGACGTCTGGCGGCCCGAGGAGTTCGTCGAGCTGGTCGAGACCCACGGCATCGCCTACACCTCGGCCGCCACCCCCTTCCTCCACGACACCCTCGCGGCACCGAACCTCGCGGGGCACGACATGTCCTCGCTGGTGCGGTTCTGCTGCATGGGCGCCCCGATCCCGCGGTCGATCGTGCGGGAGGCCCGCACGAAGCTGCCCGACCTCGTGGTGCTGGGCGGGTGGGGCCAGAGCGAGGACGCGCTGGTCACCCTCGGGATCCCCGGTGACCCCGAGGAGAAGATCGTCGAGCGGGACGGCTACCCGTGGCCGGGCATGCGCATCCGGGTCGTCGACGTCGACGGGGTCCCGCTCCCCGCCGGCGCCGAGGGGCGGCTGCAGGTGACCGGCCCCTTCCTGTTCGTGGGCTACCGCAAGCGGCTCGACATGACCAGGGACGCCTACGACGGCGAGTGGTTCGACACCGGCGACGTCGCCGAGATCGACGGCGAGGGCTACCTGAACATCACTGGCCGCACCAGGGACGTGATCATCCGCGGCGGCGAGAACCTCCCGGTCGCCTACATCGAGGACACCCTCTACGAGCACCCCGACGTCGTCGCCGTGGCCCTCGTCGGGCTTCCCGACCCGCGGCTGCAGGAACGCGCCTGCGCGGTGGTGGTCCTCGCGCCCGGCGCCCCCGGAATGAGCATGTCGGACCTGCAGACCTTCCTGGGGGAGAAGGGGGTCGCCAAGCAGTACTGGCCCGAGCGCGTCGAGATCGTCGGCGAGCTCCCCCGCACCCCCAGCGGCAAGATCCAGAAGTTCGTGCTGCGCGAGCAGCTCTCCGAGGAGCAGGTATGAGCACCCTGACCGCCACCCACCCGGCCGCCGGCCCGGCGCCCGCCGACCCGGCGCACGACTATCTCGACCTCGACGGCCTGCTCTCGCCCGAGGAGATCGCGCTGCGCGCGCGGGTCCGCGGCTTCGTCGACGAGCGGATCCGGCCCCACGTCGCCGACTGGTTCGAGAGCGCCCACTTCCCCCGCGATCTCGTGCCGGAGATGGGCTCGCAGGGGCTGCTCGGCATGCACCTGCACGGCTACGGCTGTGCGGGGCGAAGCGCCGTCGAGTACGGCCTGGCCGCTCTCGAACTGGAGGCGGGGGACTCGGGCATCCGCACGTTCGTCAGCGTCCAGGGCTCGCTGGCGATGAGCGCGATCCACCGGTTCGGCAGCGAGGAGCACAAGCGGCGGTGGCTGCCGGGCATGGCCGCGGGCGAGCTGATCGGCTGCTTCGGGCTGACCGAGCCCGGCGCGGGCAGCGACCCCGGCGGGATGACCACCCGGGCGGTCCGCGACGGCGGGCAGTGGGTGCTCTCCGGGGCCAAGCGCTGGATCGGGCTCGCCTCGGTCGCCGACGTCGCGGTGATCTGGGCGCGCACCGACGACGGCGTCCGCGGCTTCGTCGTCCCGACGGACACCGCGGGCTTCACCGCCACCCCGATCACCGCGAAGCTCTCGATCCGCACCTCCATCCAGTGCGACGTCACCCTCGACGACGTCCGGGTGCCCGCCGACGCCGTCCTGCCCGGTGCGGCCGGCCTCGCCGGTCCGTTCTCCTGCCTGAACGAGGCCCGCTACGGCATCATGTGGGGCGCGATCGGGGCCGCTCGGGACGCCTACGAGACCGCGCTGACCTACGCCCTGGAGCGTCGCCAGTTCGGCGAGCCGATCGCCGCCTTCCAGCTCACCCAGCAGAAGCTGGTGGACATGGCCCTGGAGATCCAGAAGGGTCAGCTCGTGGCGCTGCGGACCGGGCGGCTCAAGGACGCCGGTCGGCTGCGTCCCGAGCAGATCTCCTTCGGGAAGCTGAACAACGTCCGTGAGGCGATCGCGATCTGCCACCAGGCCCGCACCGTGCTCGGCGGCAACGGCATCACCGGCGAGTACTCGCCCCTGCGCCATGCCAACAACCTCGAGAGCGTCCGCACCTACGAGGGCACCGACGAGGTCCACACCCTGATCATGGGCCGTGCCCTCACCGGCATCCCCGCCTTCGCGGCCGCGGCCCGGCGCTGACCCGCCCCGGCTCAGGGGGCCTCCATCCATGGACAGCAATGGCCCATTGCTGTCATCTGACGAGCGGGGGGCGCCATCCACTCGTGCGCGCCTCCCACTCGTCCGCGCGTCCCATTCCGTCCCCCGCGTCGCCGCCCCGCGGGAGATCCAGGAGATCCGCCCAGCAACTTCTCAGCCGCTGCTCAGCCCCGGAGTGGCATCGTGAGGGTGTGCGGATTCTGATCGTGGAGGACGAGCAGGCCCTGGCTGACGCGCTGGCGCGCGGCCTGCGTCGTGAGGGGATGGCGGTCGACGTCGCCTACGACGGGGACACGGGCTCCGAGAAGGCGTCGGTGACCCGGTACGACGTCGTGGTGCTCGACCGCGACCTGCCGGGCCGCTCCGGGGACGACCTGTGCGCCGAGATGGCGGGCGGCGTCACCCGGGTGATCATGCTGACGGCGAGCGGGGCGCTGCGCGACAAGGTCGCGGGCCTCGCGCTGGGCGCGGACGACTACCTCGCCAAGCCGTTCGACTTCCCCGAGCTCGTGGCGCGCATCCGGGCCCTCGGCCGTCGGGCCACGCCCGCGACGCCGCCGGTGCTCGAGGCCGCGGGGGTCGTGCTCGACCCGGCCAAGCGCACCGTCGTGCGCGACGGCGGGGTCGTCGACCTCACCCGCAAGGAGTTCGGGGTCCTGGAGGTGCTGCTCGCCGCGGGCGGTGCGGTGGTCTCCTCCGAGGAGCTGCTCGAGCGGGTCTGGGACGAGAACGCCGACCCGTTCACGACGACCGTGCGGGTCACCGTCATGACCCTGCGCAAGAAGCTCGGCGAGCCCGGGATCATCGACACGGTCGTCGGGTCCGGCTACCGGGTGCGCACCGACACGCACGCGGCCGTCTAGCTCTCAGGACATCGAGCTCCAGGACATCCGGGCGGGCACCCCGAGCATCTCCCGGGCCTCGCCGCACGACGCCGGGCGGCGGCCGAGTCCGGAGAGCAGCGCCAGCGCGCCGTCGAGCAGCTCACCGTTGCTCGGCGTCCGCGTGCCGTCGGCGAAGTCCTCCAGCCCGACCCGCACGTGCCCGCCCCGCTCGAGGGCGAGACGAGCCAGCCCGCACCCGACGACGTCGCCGCCCAGCACCGCCACCGACCAGGGCAGCCCGCTGGGTTCCAGCAGCTCCAGGTACGCCTCGAGCGCCCGCTCGGTGGGCGGCAGCCCGAACTCCAGTGACCCGCCGAAGTAGAGCTTCACGATCGCTCCCGGTGGCACGCGTCCGTGCCGGTGCAGCGTCAGCGCGGTGCGCAGGAACCCCGGCTCGAAGATCGAGATACTGGGCGCCGCCCGCCGCTCCGCGCTCCGGGCGAACATGTACTCGGTGTCGGCGTAGCTGTTCTCGTACGGGCCCGGCGCGGCGGCCTCGGGCACCACGCCGTCGCTGGTGAGTCCCACGTTGACCGAGCCCGGGTCGACGAGCGACATCCCGCCGAGCCCGCGCCGGGCGAGCTCCTCGACGTGGGCCCACCGCCGCTCGACGGGGATCCCGCGGGCCCCCGCGGCCATCGTCGGGTAGAGCAGCGCGTCCGGCCGGGCGGCCACGACGGGCTCCCAGGCCGCGAGGTAGGGCTCGACCGCGTGCACCCCGTCGGCGGTGAACATCGGCTCGTCGTGGTGGTTGTGCACGATCGCGGCGCCGGCGTCCAGGCTCCGCAGGGCGTCCCGCGTGATCTCCGCCGGAGTCCGGGGCACGCGCGGGTTCCGCTCGCGCGCAGTGGCACCGTTGAGCGCCACCTCGAGGATGACCGGGTCCGCGTCGACCGCCATCGCACGAGCATGCCGGACGCCCGAGGGCGTCACCCGATCGGCGGATCGGTGTCCGAGAACCGTGACCCAGGGATCTTCCGAGCCGTTAACGCCATGTATTCGGACGGTTGCGCTGGGTAGGCGACCGCCGACGCTCCCCCTTGGAAGGAACCTCCCATGGCCATGATGAAGAAGGCCGTCCTCGCGGCCGCGCTGATCAGCTCCGGTCTCGTCTCCACCACCGGCATGGCGTTCGCCAGCGACCACGGCGGCGACTCCGGTGCCACGGCCCAGAAGGGCCTGGTCAACTCGAGCGACTTCGCCCCGAACACCACGGGCGACGCCTGCAACAACAACGTCCCCGTCAACGTCCTCGGCGTCCAGGTGCCGGTCCAGGACAACGCGGCCGGCGTGCCGGTCGGCTCGAAGGCGGGCGAGGGCAACGGCGCCGCCAACGCCAAGAAGTGCTCGAACCCGATCAACGCGGTCAACTGACGAGCGCACCACGCTCACGGGCCCGGTCCTGCGCCTTCTCCGGTGCGGGACCGGGCCCGTGGTGTGTGCGGAGCAGGCGCGACGCGAGGGGAGGGGACGACGATGGCGGGGCGCGACGAGGTCACGGCGCTCTTCGCCCAGGCTCTCGACGGCGACGAGCACGCCGAGCTCGAGCTCGGACGCCGGTGGCTCGACGACGGTGACACCACCGCCGGGCGCGCGGCGCACGCCCTCGCCGCCGCGGCGCTCGCCGAGCTGGAGCGCGACCCGGTCTATTGCGCCTGGACCGACGGCTCCCCGCTGTCCGGGCGGGTCGCCGCGTGGGCCCGCCGCGAGGCCGCCGCGGTCCCGGCGACCGGGCTCACGCGGGGGCGGCACCGCCGGACGTAGGCTCGGTGACCGTGTTCCGCCGTGTCGACCCCGCGCCCGAGGAGGGCAGGAGCTCCGCCTCGGCGGCGACCCCGGCCCCGGCGGGGATCCGGGCCACGGCGGGGACCCGGGCCCGGCGCGGTCCGGGGCTCCGGGTGCGGCTCACCCTGCTCGCGACGGGCCTCGTCGCGGCCGTGAGCGCGGTCCTGCTGTGGCTGGGCTGGATGCTCGTCGGCGAGGTGGCCGCGTCGCTGCCGACGCTGCCACCGCAGACCCCGGTGCTCGTCGACGGCGTCGCGGTGCCGGCCGGTGAGATCGCCGCCGCGCTCGGGCACAGCGCGCGGACCGAGGTCCTCCAGGTCGGCTCGGTGGCGTTCGCGCTGGTGGTGGCCGCCGCCGCGATGGTGTCCTGGGTCCTGACGGGGCACGTGCTGCGCCCGGTCCACGAGGTCACCGCGACCGCCCGCCGCCTCTCGGCGGAGTCGCTCGACGAGCGCATCGACCTCGAGGGCCCGCGCGACGAGGTGGCCGAGCTGGCCGACACCTTCGACGCGATGCTCGACCGGCTCCAGGCGGCCTTCGACGCCCAGCGTCGGTTCGTGGCCAACGCCAGCCACGAGCTCCGGACCCCGCTCGCGGTGCTGCGCACCGAGATCGACGTGACCCTCGCCGACCCGGACGCCGACGTGGCGGAGCTGCGTCGCATGGCCGGGGTGCTGCGGGACGCCACCCGCCGGGCCGAGGGCCTGGTCGAGGGCCTGCTGCTGCTCGCGCGGACCGAGGCCGCCGACCACCGCTCCGCGGCGGGCGACGAGCGGGTGGACCTCGACCTCGCGGCCCGCGGCGCGCTGGACGCGGTCCGCGCCGAGGTGGAGGGCAGGCGCCTGCGCGTCGACGTGAGCCACGGCGCGGACGGCGCCGCCGGGGAGACGGCCCTCGTCGTCGGGGACGCCGCCCTGCTCGAGCGGGTCGTCGGCAACCTCGTCGAGAACGCCGTGCGGCACAACGTCGAGGGTGGCTGGCTCTCGGTGACCACGCGGCGGGTCCTCGAGGGAGCACCGGAGCACGCCGACCGGGAGCACCCGAGGGTCGAGCTCGTCGTCGGGTCGTCGGGACCGGAGCTCGACCCCGAGCGGGTCCCCGACCTGTTCGAGCCGTTCCGTCGCGGGGCCGACCGCGTCGGCACCGGATCCGGGCTCGGACTGTCGATCGTGCGGGCGGTCGTGCGCTCCCACGGCGGCACGGTCGCCGCCGAGCCGGTCCCCGGCGGGGGCCTCTCGGTGCGGGTGCTGCTGCCCGCCGCGCCGGAGGATCAGGTCTCGGGGTCGCTGAACACCGGGGTGACGGTCCCGACCTGACCGGTCGGGGGTCCCGCGGCGCGGGGCCCGGGGGGCCGATCCGACGCCCCGCGCTCGGTCGGGTCGGGGCCCTCGCTCCGGCGGCGGCGACGCGACGGCCTGGTGCGGGTCCCGGACGCGTCGTCCGGGTCGGTGCCCCCGGCGTCGTCGGAGTCCTGGGGGGACGGGGGCGCCGCGGTGTGCAGTGCCTCGATCAGCCCCGGGACCGCGAGGCCACGCTGCCAGGGGCGCGCGCCACCGGCGGCGAGCACGGCGTCGACGGTGTCCGCGTCGATCTGGGCGGGCGGGCTCCAGCAGAGGCGCCGGACCAGGTCGGGCTGGAGGAGGTTCTCGACCGGGGTGTCCCACTGCTCGGAGAGCTGGGCCAGGTGGGCGCGCGCGGCCGTGAGGCGCGCGGCGGCGTCCGGGTCCTTGTCGGACCAGCGGTTGACCGGCGGCGGTCCCTCGCCCGCGGGGGAGGACTCGGGGAGCTCGGCGGCGGGCAGCGTCGCGCCCGTGTGGATCGCGCGCCACCAGCGGTCGGCGAGCCGGCGCTGGGCGCGCCCGCGGAACACCGGGAGGTTTGCCAGGGCATCCTTATCAGCGGGCTCGCGCAACGCGGCGTCAACCATCGCCGCGTCGGGCAGCAACCGGCCCGGGGCGACGTCCCGGGAGGCGGCGAGCTGGTCGCGGGACTCCCACAGCGAGCGCACGACGGCGAGCTGGCGGGGCTTGCGGACCTTGTGCAGGCCCGACGTGCGCCGCCACGGCTCCGCGCGCTTCGGGGGCGGGCCTGCCGTGCGGACGGCCTCGAACTCCTCGGCCGCCCATCGAATCTTGCCCTGCTCGGCGAGATCGGTGGCCAGCAGCTCGCGCATCTGCACGAGGAGCTCGACGTCGAGGGCGGCGTAGACGAGCCAGTCGGCGGGGAACGGGCGCGAGGACCAGTCGGCCGCGCCGTAGCCCTTGCGCAGCCGGACGCCGACCAGTCGTTCCGCGAGCGGGCCGAGACCCACGCGCGGGTAGCCCGCGAGTCGCCCCGCGAGCTCGGTGTCGAACAGCGAGTCCGGATGCATCCCCACCTCGGCGAGGCAGGGCAGGTCCTGGGAGGCGGCGTGCAGCACCCACTCGACGCCGCGCAGCGCCTCCCCGAGCACGCCGAGGTCGCCGTCGAGGGCGATGGGGTCGACGAGGGCCGAGCCGGCACCTTCCCGGCGCAACTGCACCAGGTAGGCCCGGGCGGAGTAGCGGAACCCCGACGCCCGCTCGGCGTCCAGGGCGACGGGCCCGGTGCCCGCGGCCATGGCCTCGGCGAGCGAGGTCAGGGCCGCGCGATCGGTCACCAGGTCGGGTACGCCCTCGGCCGGAGCCAGGAGGTCGATGGCGTCGTCCGTATCGGACTCCGTGTCACCGACCTCCCGGCCTCCGGCCGTCCCGGCGGTGCCGGGGTCGGGGTGCGCGCTCAGCGGATGACGCCGGCTCGCATGGCCAGCGCGACCATCTGGGCCCGGTCACCCGTGCCGAGTTTGCGACCGATGCGGGAGAGGTGGCTCTTGACCGTGAGGGCCGAGAGGCTCAACGCTTCACCGATCTCCTTGTTGGAGCGGCCGTCGGCCACCAGCTGGAGCACTTCGACCTCACGGGCGGACAGCTCCCGTGGGGTGTTGTCGGTCGCCGGTACCCGGGTCCCCGCCGCGAGGAGCGGAGCGACCGAGGGGTCGGCGTAGAGGCCGCCCTCGAGTACGCGACGCACGCCGTCGGTGACGATGCCCGGTGAGGCGGACTTCAGCAGGTACGCCTGGGCGCCTGCCTGGAACGCCGCACGAACGGCCGACGGATCGTCGGACGCCGCCAGGACCACGATCCGGTTCCACCCCTGAGCGCGCAGCTCCGCGATCAGATCGAGCCCGCTGCCGTCCGGCAGACCGAGATCGAGGATCGCGAGGTCGCACGGTCCAGAGGCCAGAGCCCGTGTCCGTGCCTCGGAGATCGAGGCGGCCTCGTGGACGGTGCCCGCGCCCATCGAGGAAAGTCGCTGCGCGATTGCCTCGCGCAGCAGCGGGTGGTCGTCGACCACCAGCACGGAGAACATCTCTTCCCGCGGATGCGGAACCATCGCCGGTGGCAACAGCCCGCTCGCGACGCCTCGTAGAGCCATCCCTGGGCCCACGGTAGCCACGTCAACT
>NZ_DASXJS010000145.1:0-10746 GCF_036497245.1 Actinomycetospora sp.
AGGAGGCCGCGGGCATCGACGAGTCGGAGCACGCCGAGTCGGGGTATGACTTCTCCGGACTGAGCGGTGGAGGTAACTCCTCGCTCCTCGGCGCGGGCGCTACCGGGTCCGCGCTGCCTGCGACCCCGAGGGAGGGTGCTCCGCGATGAAGATGGTGACGGCGATCATCAAGCCGTTCGTGCTGGAGGACGTGAAGGGTGCTCTCGAGCAGCTCGGCGTCCTGGGGATGACGGTCAGTGAGGTCCAGGGCTACGGCCGGCAGAAGGGCCACACCGAGGTCTACCGCGGAGCCGAGTACTCCGTGGACTTCGTCCCCAAGGTCCGCATCGAGGTCGTCACCGACGACCCGACCGCGGAGAAGGTGCTCGACGCGATCACCGAGACCGCCCGCACCGGCAAGATCGGTGACGGCAAGGTCTGGGTGACCCCGATCGAGACGGTGGTGCGCGTGCGCACCGGCGAGCGCGGGGCCGACGCCCTCTAGCTCGCGGGACGCCGCCTGGTGGTGACCACGGCGCCGGGTCCGGTCCTCGTGACCGGGCCCGGCGCCGTGACCGCCTGCGCGCGCCCTCGACGTGCGGCGGCCCGGTCGGGTCCCCGCGTCAATCACACCTGCTGAAGGGCGAGCGCGAGAGGACGGGCATGGTCGTTGCGGGGTCGGGACCGGGCGCCCCGGGGATGTCCGGACCGGACGACCCGTTGGACGTCGGGGGAGTCCCGAAGGTCTCGGGGGAGTCCGACGAGGGGGCGGCGGTCGACCTGGTCCGCGCCCGCACCGCACTGCTCACACCACCACCAGGAGCCCGCAGGCTCGGCCCCGCCGCCCTGCGCGAGGCCCTGGTCGAACTCCACGACTTCTGGCTCGCCACCCGCGCCACCGCGGTCGGCGTCGGGGACGGCACCGCGCTCGTCGCGGTGGGAGCCCTAGGACGGCGCGAGCTCGCGCCCTGGTCCGACCTCGACCTGGTGCTCGTCCACGACGGCACCGGACGGGCGCGGGGCGCCGACAAGGTCGCCCGGCTCGCCGATGCCCTCTGGTACCCGCTCTGGGACGCCGGGATCGGCCTCGACCACTCGGTACGCACCGTCGGCGAGGCCGTCGCCGTCGCGACCGAGGACCTGCGCGTCGCCCTGGGGCTGCTCGAGGTCCGTCTGATCGCCGGCGACGCCGAGCTGGCCTCCCGCCTGTCGTCCTCGGCCCGGCAGGCCTGGCGGGCAGGCATGCGCGGCCGGTTCGACGAGCTCGTCGAGACGACCCAGGGTCGGTGGCAGCGCTCCGGCGAGGTGGCCCACCGCATCGAGCCCGACCTCAAGAACGGCCGGGGCGGACTGCGCGACGTCCAGCTCCTCGACGCCCTCGCCGCCGCCCAGCTCGTCGACCGACCTGCCGTCGACGTCCGCTCCGCCCGTGGGCTGATGCTCGACCTGCGCACCGAGCTGCACCGCCGTGCCGGCCGCGCCCGCGACGTCCTCCAGGCCGAGGACGCCCACGAGCTCGCCGGGGTCCCCGACCTCGGCGTCACCGACCGCTACGACCTCGCCCGCTCGCTCTCCGGGGCCGCCCGCACCGTCGTCTACGCCACCGACGTGGCGCTGCGCTCCGCCCGGGCGGCCCTGCCGAAGCGCGGCCTGGCCGCCCTGCGCCGCACCCCCGCCCGCCGCCCGCTCGACGACGGCGTCGTCGAGCACGCCGGCGAGGTCGCGCTGGCGCGGGAGGCGCAGGTCAGCCGGGACCCGGCGCTCGTGCTGCGCCTGGCCGCGGTCGCCGCGCGCACCGGGCTCCCGATCGCCTCCGGGACCCTGCGCCGCCTCGCCGACGCCGCCCCCGAGCTGCGCGAACCGTGGCCGCGCGCGGCCCGGACCGAACTGCTGGCCCTGCTCGGGGCCGGCGGGGGCATGGTCGACGTCATCGAGGCGCTCGACCGCACCGGCCTGTGGGGCCGGCTGTTCCCGGAGTGGGGCGCGGTCCGCGACCTCCCGCCGCGGGACCGCCAGCACGTGTGGACCGTCGACCGCCACCTCGTCGAGGTCACCCGGCGCGCCGGCGAGCTGACCACCCGCGTCTCCCGCCCCGACCTGCTGCTGCTCGGTGCCCTCATCCACGACATCGGCAAGGGCCGCGACGAGGACCACTCCGTGGTGGGGGCGGAGCTCGCCCGCCACATCGGGCGCAGGCTCGGGCTCTGGCCCACCGACGTCGACACCCTCGCGGCGATGGTCCGCCACCACCTGCTGCTGCCGCACACCGCGCAGCGCCGCGACCCCGAGGACCCGGCGACGGTGCAGCGGGTCGTGGACACCCTCGACGGCGACCCGGTACTGCTGGAGCTGCTCCACGCCCTCGCCGAGGCCGACGCGCTCGGCACCGGCCCCGGGGTCTGGACGCCGTGGCGCGCGACGCTGATGGGCGACCTCGTGCGCCGCTGCCGCGTGGTCATGGCCGGTGAGCCCGTCCCCGGGCCGGAGCCGCTGTCCGACGACCGGCTCACCCTCGCGCGGGCCGTCGCGTCCTCCGGGCGCGCGGAGGTGTCGATCGACGCGGGCGACGAGCTGACGACGGTGACGATGACGGTGGCCGCGCCGGACCGTCCCGGCCTGCTCAGCCGGGCCGCCGGGGTGCTCGCCCTGCACTCGCTGCAGGTGCACGCCGCGGTCCTCGTCGAGCACGATGGCGTCGCGGTCGACAGCTTCACCGTCTCGCCGCGGTTCGGGCGCCTGCCCGAGGCGTCGCTGCTGCGCGAGGACCTGGTCCGCGTGCTGCAGGGCTCCCTCGACCTCCCGGCGCGCCTGGCGGCCAAGGAGCGCGACTACTCGTCCCGGATGTCGACGACCTCGTCGGCCAGCCGCGTGCTGTGGTTCGACGACGAGGCGACCGGCGCGGTCGTGCTCGAACTGCGCACCGCCGACCGCATCGGGCTGCTCTACCGGGTCGCGGCGGCCCTCGAGAACCAGGGGGTCGACGTCCGCTGGGCGCGGGTGTCGACGCTGGGCTCGTCGGTGGTCGACGCGTTCTGCCTGGAGGCCTCACCCGACCCGGACGGGGACGTCGTCGAGGTCCCTCACGACGGGCCCGGTACCGGGACCACCGTCGCGCTGGACCCGACCCGCCGTCGGGGGATCGAGGCGGCGGTCATGGCGGCCGCCGCACCGGGCCAGGGCGCCGACGAGGAGACCGGGACCCGCACGGGCTGAGAGCGCGGGCACGGTGCACGGTTAGGCTGGGCCTCGACCCGTGGCGTGCCCGGGCCGGAGCACCAGCAGGCATCCCCGCCGATGCCGTCCCATCGTCTGGGGGAGAACGTCCGCCGTGTTCGACACCCTGTCCGAACGCCTCACCGGGGCCCTGTCCGACCTGCGCGGCAAGGGCCGGCTCTCCGAGACCGACATCGACGCGACCTGCCGCGAGATCCGGATCGCGCTGCTCGAGGCCGACGTCGCGCTGCCCGTCGTCCGCCAGTTCGTCAAGCAGATCAAGGACCGGGCCCGCGGCGCCGAGGTCTCCGACGCGCTCAACCCGGCCCAGCAGGTCGTCAAGATCGTCAACGAGGAGCTCGTCGGCATCCTCGGCGGCGAGACCCGGCGCCTGCGGTTCGCGAAGAACCCGCCGACGGTCATCATGCTCGCCGGCCTGCAGGGCTCCGGTAAGACGACGCTGGCCGGGAAGCTCGCGCGCTGGCTCAAGAACCAGGGCCACACCCCGATGCTCGCGGCCTGCGACCTGCAGCGCCCGAACGCGGTCAACCAGCTCCAGATCGTCGGCGGGCGCGCCGAGGTCGAGGTCTTCGCCCCGGAACCCGGCAACGGCGTCGGCGACCCGGTCGACGTGGCCCGCCGCGCGATCGCCGACGCGAAGGCCCGCCAGTACGACGTGCTCGTCGTCGACACGGCAGGACGCCTCGGCGTCGACGAGGACCTGATGCGCCAGGCCGCGGACATCCGCGACGCCGTGACGCCCGACGAGATCCTCTTCGTCCTGGACGCCATGGTCGGGCAGGACGCCGTGAACACCGCCGAAGCCTTCCGTGACGGGGTCGGCTTCGACGGCGTGGTGCTCACCAAGCTCGACGGCGACGCCCGCGGTGGCGCGGCGCTCTCCGTCCGCGAGGTCACCGGCCAGCCGATCCTCTTCGCCTCCAACGGCGAGGGTCTCGACGAGTTCGACGTCTTCCACCCCGACCGGATGGCCTCGCGCATCCTGGGCATGGGCGACGTCCTCTCGCTCATCGAGCAGGCCGAGCAGGCGTTCGACGCCGGCCAGGCCGAGGCCGCCGCCAAGAAGATGGGCGAGGGCGACTTCTCCCTCGAGGACTTCCTCGAGCAGATGCAGTCGGTCCGCAAGATGGGTCCGATCGCGAACATCCTGGGGATGCTCCCGGGCGCCGCGGGCATGAAGGACCAGCTCGCGAACGTCGACGAGAAGCACCTCGACCGCGTGCAGGCGATCATCCGCGGCATGACCCCCGCCGAGCGCGAGGACCCGAAGATCATCAACGGGTCGCGGCGGCTACGGATCGCGAACGGCTCCGGCGTGGGCGTCACCGACGTCAACCAGCTCGTGGAGCGGTTCTTCGAGGCCCGCAAGATGATGAAGAACATGGCGGGCCAGTTCGGTCTGCCCGGCATGGGCGGCGGGGGTCGCAAGGCGGCCCGCAGCGCACGCAAGGGCAGCGGCAAGGCCCAGCGGGGCGGCGGCGGCAAGACGATGCCGGCGATCGCGGGGATCGCCTCGGAGAGCACCGCCAACCGCGGCCAGCGCTCGGTCGGCTCCTACGAGACCCCGGGTCTCAACCAGCTCCCGCCCGGCCTCGCGGGGCTCGACCAGCTGCCGGAGGGCTTCGACCCGGGCGCGCTGTCGTTCCCGGGCAACTCCGGCGGCGGCAACGGCGGGGGCGGGTCCGGCGGCGGCAAGAAGGGCAACAAGAAGCGCCGCAAGTAGGCCGTCTCAGGGTGCGTGCTCGGCCAGCCAGGCGTCGCGACGGCGCGGGGAGGCCTGCGCCAGCCATGCGTCCTGGACCATCTCGGTGATCTCGGCGAGGCCGATCTCGCCCAGCCGCGCGCCGCGGACCAGCACCGACGGGTGCCCGTCGAAGCGGGGCGTCGTGAAGTAGGGCGCCGTCGGGTCGCCGAGCAGCGCCGCCTTCGCCTCGTCGGACTCGACCCACAGCATGATCACGTCGTCGTACCGCTCACCGGTGTCCGGGTCGGCGGCGTCGCGCTGCGGGGTGCGGAAGAAGACGAAGGACTTCCCGCCCACCTGGTAGATCGAGTTGCCCTTCGGCCCGGTCAGCGCGCGCACGTGCGGCATCGCGCGCGCCAGCGCGTGCACGTCCTCGATCCGGGCGGGACGGCCCGGGTCGGTCCTCATGGTCGCGTTCCGCCGCGCTGTGTGTCCCCCACGGCGCCGATTCTCCTACGATGCCGGGCCGTGGCCTCTCCCCTCACCCCGGCGACCCCCCTCCACCTCCACGGCGTGGTGCTCGACGAGACGGCCGAGGCGGGGGACGGCGCCCGCGACCTGTGGGTCGACGAGCACGGCCGGTTCACCGACGGGCCGATCGCAGGGGCGCAGACGATCTCGGGCTGGATCCTGCCCGGCCTGGTCGACGCGCACTGCCACGTCGGGATCGGTCCCGACGGCCCCGTCGAACTGGAGGACGCGCGGGCCCAGGGACACACCGACGCGGCCTCCGGGGCGCTGCTGATCCGCGACTGCGGTGCGCCGATCGACACCCGACCCCTCGACGACGACCCGGAGATGCCCGAGATCGTCCGGGCCGGCAGGCATCTCGCGCGGCCGAAGCGCTACATCCGCGGCCTGCCGATCGACATCGAGGACCCGGCGGACCCGGCGACGGGCCTCGCCGCTGTCGTCGCCGACCAGGCGAGGCTCAACCCGTGGGTCAAGCTCGTCGGCGACTGGATCTACCGCGACGAGGGCGACCTCGCCCCGCTCTGGCCCGACGAGGTGCTCCGCGACGCCATGGCCGCCGCCCACGCCCACGGCGCCCGGGTGACCGCGCACGTGTTCGGCGAGCAGGCGCTGCCCGGGCTGATCGGGGCGGGCATCGACTGCATCGAGCACGGCACCGGCCTCGCCGACGAGACGATCGCGATGATGGCCACGCGGGGCACGGCGCTGGTGCCGACGCTGATCAACGTGGAGAACTTCCCGGAGTTCGCCGACGCCGCGGGCGGGAAGTTCCCGCGGTACGGGACGCACATGCGGGAGCTCTACGCGCGGGCGCCCGCGACGATCCGCGCCGCGATCGAGGCCGGCGTCACCGTCTACCCCGGGACCGACGCAGGCGGCGGCATCGTGCACGGCCGGATCGTCGACGAGATCGCGGCGCTGGCCGACGGGGGGCTCGGCCGGGGCGGGGCCCTGGCCTCGGCGACGGTGGGGGCGCGGGTCTGGCTCGGGCGCCCGCGGATCGAGCACGGCGCCCCGGCCGACGTCATGGTCCTTCCCGCGGACCCGTACGCCGACCTCGACGTCCTGCGCCGTCCGGTCGCGGTCCTGCGTCGCGGACGGATGCTGGGCTGATGCTCGATCTCAATGCCGACCTCGCCGAGGGCTTCGGACCGTGGTCGCTCACCGACGACGACGCGCTGCTCGACGTCGTGACCTCGGCGAACGTCGCGTGCGGGTTCCACGCGGGCGACGCGCCGACGATGCGCCGGGTCTGTGCCCGGGCGGCGGAGCGCGGGGTCCGGATCGGCGCCCAGGTCTCCTACCGCGACCTCGCCGGGTTCGGACGGCGCTTCCTCGACGTCGACGGCGAGACGCTCGCCGCGGAGATCCTCTACCAGATCGGCGCCCTGCGGGCGATGGCGTCCGCGGCAGGCGCCGAGGTGGAGTACGTCAAGCCGCACGGCGCGCTCTACAACACCGTCGTGCACCACGAGGCGCAGGCGGCCGCCGTCGTCGACGCCGCGAGGGCGGCGGGTGACCTGCCCGTCATGGGGCTGCCGGGCGGTCGGCTCCTCGCGCTCGCCGCCGACGCCGGGCTGGCGACGATCGCCGAGGCGTTCGCCGACCGCGGCTACACGCCCGAGGGCACGCTGGTGCCGCGCCGGGAGCCGGGCGCGCTCCTGCCGGACACCGACGCCGTCGTCGAACGGGCGGTCCGGCTGGCCCGTGACGGGGTGATCGTCGCCGTCGACGGGACGGAGCTGTCGGTCCGCGCCGACTCGCTGTGCCTGCACGGGGACACCCCCGAGGCGGTGGCGAACGCCCGCGCGGTGCGCGAGGCCCTGGACGCCTAGCCCGCCGCTCCGTCGTCGGGAGGGGGTCTGGCACAATCAGGAGGTTGCGTCGCGACCACCCTCTCTCCGGGTCGCGACCTCGGACCTGCGGTGCACGGCCGGTGGTGACCCCCACATCGGCCGGGGACGCCGAGCACGAAGCAGTATTGCGAACGAGGAGTACACCGGACCCGTGGCCGTCAAGATCAAGCTCGCCCGCATGGGCAAGATCCGCGAGCCCCACTACCGTGTGGTCATCGCCGATGCCCGCAACCGTCGCGACGGGCGCGTCATCGAGACGATCGGCGAGTACCACCCGAAGAGCCACCCGAGCGAGATCAAGATCAACTCGGAGCGCGCGCAGTACTGGCTCGGCGTGGGCGCCCTCCCGACCGAGCCGGTCGCAGGCCTGCTCAAGGTCACCGGCGACTGGCAGAAGTTCAAGGGCCTTCCCGGCGCCGAGGGCCGGCTCAAGCCGCAGGCCGAGAAGGTCGACAAGCAGGCCCGCTTCAACGAGGAGCTGGCCAAGGTCAGCAACAACGCGGCCGAGTGAGTCGGCGGTGAGTGATCTCGCCGAGGCCCTCGAACACCTGGTGCGCGGCATCGTCTCGCATCCCGACGAGGTCTCCGTCGAACTCGTGACCAACCGCCGGGGTCGCACCCTCGAGGTGCGCGTGCACCCGGACGACCTGGGCAAGGTCATCGGGCGCAGCGGACGGACGGCGACCGCCCTGCGCACCGTGATCAGCGGAGTCGGCGGGCGCGGAGTGCGCGTCGACGTGGTCGACACCGACCGCTGAGCATGAGCACCACTGTCACCCCGGCCCATGGCTGACCCGTCCGGCGATCTGCGGATCGTCGGGCGGGTCGTCAAGGCTCACGGCCTGCGCGGTGAGCTCGTCGTCGAGCCCAGTACCGACAACGCCGAAGAGCGCTTCGCGCCCGGCGTCGTGCTGCAGGTCTCCGGCGGACCCGGTCCCCGGACGCTGACGATCACCGCCTCCCGCAGGCACGGCGAGCGTCTGCTCGTGACCGTGGACGAGGTCGCCGACCGCGACACCGCCGAGGCGATGCACCGCGCCGTCCTCCAGGCGGAGGCCGCCGACACCGACATCGACGACCCGGACGAGTTCCACGACCACCAGCTCGAGGGCCTGCGCGCCGAGCTCGGCGACGGCACCGTGATCGGGACCGTCACGGCGGTCCAGCACGGTGCGGGCGGTGAGCTGCTCGTCCTCGACGGTGGTGCGGCGGGCGAGCTGCTCGTCCCGTTCGTCACGGCGATCGTCCCGACGGTGGACGTGGCAGGCGGGCGCGTGGTCCTCGACCCGCCGGACGGTCTGTTCGACCCGGCCTTGAGCCTCAGTCGGCCGGCTCCTCCTCCTCGGGCAGCCGTACCCCCCGCACGCCGGGTATCTCGGCGAGCTCGGTGGTCAGCGGGTTGATCGGGATGCGCCCCAGCAGCGAGAGGGTGACCGCCGCCGTGCCCGGCGTGCCGTTCTCGCCGTCCGCCGGATCCTCCCGGTCGACGGTCATCCCGGCCACGGCGAAGCCGCGCTCGGTGCAGAGGGTGAGGATCGAGCGCAGCACCCCGCGTCCGTCGACGTAGCTCACGTGCACCGGCCGCGGCGCGCTCGACTGGCGGGAGAGTGCCCGTGCCAGCGGTCGGTACCCGCGGGTGATCAGGTAGTGGACGGCCGTCCCGGCGACCGCGAGCAGGGGCAGGCCCGCTCCGCACGCGGTGCCGACGGCGGCCGCCACCCACACCGTCGCCGCGGTCGTCAGCCCCCGGACGGCGTCACGGCGGACGAAGATGAGCCCACCGCCGATGAAGCCGATCCCGGACACGATCTGCGCCGCGACACGCGAGGGGTCGAGCGCGACGTGATCGAGGGCGAGCAGGTCGCCGAAGCCGTACTTCGAGATGAGCATGAACGCGGCCGAGCCCACCCCGACCAGGGCGTGGGTGCGCAGCCCGGCGCTCTTCGCGGCCAGCTCGCGCTCGATCCCGATGACGGTGCACAGCACGAGCGCGAGCAGCAGGGCGACGAGCACGCGCCACTGCACGTCGAGGTCGGACGCCCAGAGCACCGGTGTCGTGCCGCCCATCCGCATCCCCTCTCCACGGCACCCGGCAGGATCCCGGCGTGCGCATCGACGTCGTCACGATCTTCCCCGGTTACCTCGGCCCGCTCGACGAGGCCCTCGTCGGCCGGGCACGGCGGGCCGGGCTGATCGACCTGCACGTCCACGACCTGCGTCGCTGGGCCACCGGGGTCCACCAGGCGGTCGACGATGCACCGTACGGCGGCGGACCCGGCATGGTCATGGTGCCGACCGTGTGGGGCGAGGCCCTCGACGCGGTGCGGGCCGAGGCTCCGGACGATCCCGGGCTGCTGCTCGTCCCGACCCCGGCCGGGGCGCCGCTGACCCAGGCCCGCGCCGCAGGCTGGGCGCGCGAGTCCCGGCTGATGATCGCCTGCGGGCGCTACGAGGGCATCGACGCGCGGGTCACCGCCGACGCCGCCCGCCACGGCCGGGTCGAGGAGTTCTCCCTCGGCGACTACGTGCTCGCCGGCGGCGAGGCCGCGGCCCTGGTCGCCGTGGAGGCGGTGTCCCGGCTGGTCCCGGGTGTGCTCGGCAACCCGGAGTCCGCGGAGCGCGACTCGTTCTCCGACGGCCTGCTCGAGGCCCCCGCCTTCACCCGCCCGGAGTCCTGGCGCGACCTCGACGTCCCGGCGGTGCTGCGGGGCGGCGACCACGGGGCCGTCGCCCGCTGGCGGCGTGACCGCTCGCTCGAGCGCACCGCCGCCGTGCGCCCCGACCTGCTCGACGGGCTGCTCGCCCGGCACGGGCCCGCGGTCTTCGACCGGCGCGATCGGGAGGTCCTCGCCGCGGCGGGCTACGAGGCCCCGGGCTGAGCGGGCCGCGGCGGATCCCCGGCCCGCCCCCGCCCACCGGAGACGGCGGGGCCGTCTGGCAGACTGGGGGAGTTGCCACGGGCCGGGATCGGTGTCCGGGTCCGTCCGCGTGACGGGCATCCGGCCGCATTCCCGCAGGACCCGCCACGCGCAACACGGTACGAACCCATCCGGTCGCCCGGCCGCCGTCGTCCCCGACGGTGCGTGCCGGGCCGACCCGTGAGACGCGAGGACGACGAGCCATGAACGCCCTGGACGAGCTCGACGCGCAGTCGCTGCGCTCCGATATCCCGGACTTCCGTCCGGGTGACACCGTCAAGGTGCACGTCAAGGTCATCGAGGGTTCACGCTCCCGTGTACAGGTCTTCCAGGGCGTGGTGATCCGTCGCCACGGTGGCGGACTCCGCGAGACCTTCACCGTCCGTAAGGTCTCCTTCGGCGTCGGGGTGGAGCGCACCTTCCCGGTGCACACGCCCAACATCGACCACATCGAGGTCGTCACTCGCGGTGACGTCCGCCGCGCGAAGCTCTACTCCCTCCGTGATCTCCGCGGCAAGGCAGCGAAGATCCGTGAGAAGCG
>NZ_DASXJS010000146.1:0-25858 GCF_036497245.1 Actinomycetospora sp.
CGCCGTTCCCCGGCGTCGTCGGGGCTGCGCCACTCCGTGCCCGCGGAGCGCACGACGAGGCTGTGGGACCCGCGGATCCCCCGGACCACCTGACGCACCACCAGCCGTGCCGCACCGGCCCAGCCGTCCCACGGGGGCTGCGCCGCGCCCAGGGCCTCGACGAGGTCGCCCTCGTGCACCAGCAGATCGTGCAGCACCCCGGCGGGCACACGCCGGTCCTCGATCGCCTCCGCGGTGCTCGCGACGTTCACGTCCCACTCGGCCAGCAGTTCCGCCACCGCCCGCCCGTCGCGCGCCGCGATGTGGGCCGCGGCCCACGCGGGGCCGGGCATCCCCTCGGTGCGTCGGGCGGTGACGTCGGCGGCCGTGCCCGCGAGGTGGGCGATCAGGTCCCGCACCGTCCAGTCCGGGCACGCGGGCACCGTCCACGCCAGCTCGGATTGCCCGAGCCCCGCGACCAGGGCGGCGACACGGCCGTGAGCGGAGCGATAGGCGTCGTCGAGCACGACCGCAGCGTGCCAGATTCTCGGGACGGCTCCATCCCCCGTCGTGGCGGCTCGCGCGCCGACAGGGGTGATCGACGACGGTTTCCTGACGTTCAGTGTCTGCAACGCGACTTTTCTGACGGGCGCGGCCGGCTCGCTCGCCCCGCGCCTCATCCCCCGTCGCTGCGCTCGCCCCGTTAGGTTCCGGCGCCATGACCCTCGTCGTCGACCACCCGCTCGCCCGCGCGCGCCTGACCGCCGTGCGTGACGCCCGGACCGACCGGGCCGCCTTCCGGGGTGCCGTCCGTGACCTGACGACGATGCTCGTCTACGAGGCCCTCCGCGACGCGCCGGTCACCGAGACACCCGTGACCACCCCGGTCGCCGACACCGTCGGCGCCGAGCTCACCGCGCCGCCCGTGCTCGTCCCCGTCCTGCGGGCCGGACTCGGGATGGCCGAGGCGGCCCACGCCCAGGTGCCCGGCGCGCTCATGGGCTTCGTCGGGGTCGCCCGGGACGAGGAGACCCTGCAGCCGACCCCGTACATGGAGTCCCTGCCCGGCGACCTCGCCGGCAGGCCGGTCTTCGTCCTCGACCCGATGCTCGCCACCGGCGGCTCCATGGCCCACACCATCGACCTGCTCGTCGCGCGCGGCGCCGACGACGTCACCGCCGTCTGTGTGGTCGCCGCACCGGAGGGGATCGCGCGGCTCGGCGAGCAGCACCCGGCGGTGCGGATCGTGACGGCGACGATCGACGAGCGCCTCAACGAGTTCGGCTACATCGTTCCCGGCCTCGGTGACGCGGGGGACCGGCAGTTCGGCGCCATGTAGCGCGGAGCGGCCGATTCCGGCCCGAGCACCACGAGGGGAGCTCTGGTGCCGATAGAGCGACCGAATCCTCCCCTCGCGCCCGGCGAGCCCGATCGCGAGGGGAAGATCTGGCCGCTCTACGGATCCGAGGGTTCCCCTCGTGCTGATGGAGCGGGCTCCCGGCGCGGAAGCTCCTCGACGTGACCAGGATGATGGTCACCATGAGCGAGACCGTGCTGACCGCCGTCGCGTGGCCCTATGCGAACGGCCCGCGGCACATCGGCCACGTGTCCGGCTTCGGTGTGCCCTCCGACGTGTTCTCCCGGTACCAGCGGATGGTCGGCAACCGGGTCCTCATGGTCTCGGGCACCGACGAGCACGGCACCCCGACCCAGGTGCAGGCCGACGCCGAGGGCACCACGCCCCGCGAGCTCGTCGACCGCTACTCCCGGGTGATCCAGGACGACCTCGCCGGCCTCGGGCTGTCCTACGACCTGTTCACGCGCACCTCCACGGACAACCACCACCGGGTCACGCAGGAGATGTTCCGGGGCCTGTGGCGCAACGGCTACGTCTTCCCCGAGACCACCCTCGGCGCGATCAGCCCGTCCACCGGGCGCACGCTTCCCGACCGCTACATCGAGGGCACCTGCCCGATCTGCGGCTACCCGAGCGCACGCGGCGACCAGTGCGACAACTGCGGGAACCAGCTCGATCCGGCGGACCTCAAGAACCCGCGCAGCCGCATCAACGGCGAGACCCCCGAGTTCCGCGAGACCGAGCACCTCATGCTCGACCTCCCGGCGTTCTCGCAGTCGCTCGCGAGCTGGCTCGACACCCGGACGAACTGGCGCCCGAACGTCCTCAACTTCAGCCGCAACCTGCTCGACGACCTGCGGCCGCGCGCGATCACCCGTGACCTCGACTGGGGCGTGAAGATCCCGCTCGACGGCTGGCGGGACGCTCCCATGAAGCGGTTCTACGTCTGGTTCGACGCCGTCATCGGCTACCTGTCGGCGTCGGTCGAGTGGGCCGAGCGCTCCGGGGACCCGGACGCCTGGAAGCAGTGGTGGTGCGACCCGCAGGCGTCCGCCTACTACTTCATGGGCAAGGACAACATCGTCTTCCACTCGCTCATCTGGCCGTCCCTGCTGCTCGGCCAGAACGGTGCGGGGGACCGGGGAGGGGAGGTCGGTGAGCTCGGCGTCCTGAACCTCCCGACGGAGGTCGTCAGCTCCGAGTTCCTGACGATGTCCGGGTCCAAGTTCTCGACGAGCCGCGGCACCGTCATCTACGTCGGGGACTTCCTGCGCGAGTTCGGGCCGGACGCGCTGCGCTACTTCATCGCGGTCGCCGGCCCGGAGACCCAGGACACCGACTTCACCTGGGACGAGTTCGTCCGGCGCACCAACTTCGAGCTCGCCAACGAGTGGGGCAACCTGGTCAACCGGTCCGTCTCGATGGCCGCGAAGAACGTCGGCGCGGTCCCCGAACCGACCCGCCCCGAGGCGGCGGACGCCGAACTGCTCGCGCAGTCCAGGGCGGCCTTCTCGACGGTGGGCGCCCACCTGCAGCGCTCCCGGTTCAAGGCGGCGTCCGGCGAGGCGATGCGGATCGTCGGCGCGGCGAACGCCTACCTGAGCCACCAGGAGCCCTGGAAGCGCAAGGACGACCCCGCACGGCGCGACACGATCCTCCACACCGCGCTGCAGGTGGTCCAGGACGCGAACACGCTGCTCACACCGTTCCTCCCGCATGCCGCCCAGAAGGTCCACGAGGCCCTCGGCGGCACCGGGGTGTGGGCCGCGCAGCCCGAGCGCCAGGACGCCGGGGCGACCGGTCTGGGGACCACCCACAGCGTCCTGACGGGCGACTACGCCCACGAGCAGGCCCGCTGGGAGTCCACGCCGATCCCGGTCGGGCGCCCGCTGGCCCGCCCGACGCCGCTGTTCGCGAAGCTCCCGACCGAGCTGGGGGAGACCGGCCCGGACTGGGCGCCCATCAAGCACGATGGGTAGGTCGGACAGAGGCCTCCCGCCGCCCGTCCCGGAGCCGATCACCGGCCCGGACGGCACCGAGGTGGGTGTGATCGACAGCCACACCCACCTCGACGCCTGCGGGGCCACCGACCCGGAGACGCTCGCCGCCGTCCTGGACCGCGCGAGCGCCGCGGGCGTCACCGCGATGGTGACCACGGCCGACGACCTCGCCTCGGCGCAGTGGGCGGCACGGGTGGCGGGCACCGATCCGCGGGTGTTCGCCGCCGTCGGGCTGCACCCCACCCGGAGCCGTGACCTCGACGACGCGACCCGCGCGGAGATCGAGCACCTCACGACGCTGCCCCGCGTCGTCGCGATCGGGGAGTCCGGTCTCGACGACTACTGGACGACCCGCCGCGAGGACTGCGCGTCCCTGGAGGTGCAGCGGGAGGCCTTCGCGTGGCACATCGACCTCGCCAAGCGCACCGGCCTGCCGCTGGTCGTCCACGACCGCGACGCCCACGACGGCATCGTCGACGTGCTGCGCGCCGAGGGCTCCCCGGAGTCGGTCGTCTTCCACTGCTTCTCCGGCGGCCCCGAGCTCGCCCGGATCTGCGCCGAGCACGGTTGGCTGATGTCGTTCTCGGGTACCGCCACTTTCCGCAACGCGAACGCGGTAGAGCTGCGGCAGGCGGCCGCGCAGGCCCCCGAGGAACTCCTGCTGACCGAGACCGACGCCCCGTTCCTGACTCCGCATCCGTACCGCGGTCGGCCGAACGAGCCGTACTGCGTACCCCACACGGCCCGAGACCTCGCGGAGCTCCGTGACGAACCGGCGGACAGGCTCGCGGCGGCGGCCACCCGGAACGCCCAACGGGTCTTCCAGCTGGTCGAACAGCCTCAACCATGACCGTCCGTAGCACGAAAGAGCGCGCGGTGACCGCGTTCGTCGTGGCCGGCCTGCCGTTCGGCGCACCACGTTCGTGTCGCCTTGATGCTGCTGACACCCGGGTCGTTACCGTGTCGTGACTCGCCGGGATGGGACCACCCCCGGCGCCCGGGATCGACACGGAACCTTCCCCAAGGGTTCCGGGTCGGGAATCCCCGGACGCGGTCCCTGCCCGGAGGTACGAAGGATGTGGATTCCTCAGTGGCTCTGCTCTGCTCCCCCGCGGTGCGCTCCCCGCTCTGCCGCGACCTGACCGCCCGCGTACTCGTGGTGGCCGCCCGATGAGCGCCGACACCGCACGCGGTCGTGAGACCGCGACCACGACGGCCGACACCGGCTGGTTCGACGACCTCGAGGACCGCTGGACCGAGGACGGCTGGGGCAGCCCCTCCTGGGGCGCCGACAGCTGGAACGGCCTCGACGCGAGCACCGCCGAGTGGCAGGCGCGCCGCCACGGCACCACCGTTCAGGATCTCCACCACCAGACTGGTCCGCTCCCCACCTGGGCCGATGACATCACCGGCCCGCTGCCGGTCGCGGGGCCGGGCTGGGCAGGTCCCGGCTCCGCGGGCGGCGCCGTCGAGACCCAGGGCGACTACTCGGTCCCCGACCTCGACGAGTGGAACGACCTCGAGCAGCGCACCGGGTTCACCGGGGCGGGCGAGACGGCCACCGCCGTCGCCCCGGAGGCGGCCTCCGCCCCGGCCGGCCTCGACCCCGGGACGTACCGCGAGCGCGACCTCACCGACACCGGCCGCTACTCGCTGGCGGTCAAGGGCGGCGTCGCCGCGGCACTGATCGCGGTCGCCGCCGGGGGCAGCACCGCGGTGGCGATGGACAAGGAGGTGACGGTCACGGTCGACGGTGTCGACCAGAGCGTCCACACCTTCTCCGGCACCGTCGAGGGCGCGCTCGACTCCGGCGACATCACCGTCGGCCCGGCCGACCAGATGTCCCCGTCGCCGACCGCCGCCGTGCACGACGGCGACCACCTGGTGGTCAACCACTCGCGGCAGGTCAACCTCGTCGTCGACGGCAAGCAGCAGACCATCACGACGACGGCCAGCACGGTCGCCGAGGCGCTCGGGAAGATCGGGATGCCGACCCAGGCGCTCGCTGCCTCGGCGCCGATGGGCTCGATCATCCCGGCGAACGGCATGAGCCTCTCGGTGCAGCTGCCGAAGACGATCACGTTCGTCGACGGCGGCGGTGCCCCGCAGACCCTGACGACCACCGCGTCGTCGATCCAGGAGTTCCTCGGCCAGCGCGGCGTGCCGATGGGCCCGGCCGACACGATCACCCCGGGTGGGCCCGGCGGCCTCGCGAACGGCGCGACCATCGCGATCACCCGCAACGCGGTCAACCAGGTCACCGAGACCAAGCCGATCGCGCCGCCGATGCAGACCGTGAGCGACCCGACGATGAACGCCGGGACGACGAAGGTGGACAAGCCCGGCCAGGCAGGCGAGCAGGTCCAGAACTTCACGGTGAACACGACCAACGGCAAGGAGATCGGCCGTGTCGCGGCCGGGGCGCCGACGGTCACCAAGCAGGCCGTGGGCGGTGTGATCCGCAAGGGCACCAAGAAGGCCCAGCCGGCGATCGGTGACACCAGCAAGTGGGACTCCATCGCCAAGTGCGAGTCCGGCGGCGACTGGTCGATCAACTCCGGCAACGGCTACTACGGCGGCATCCAGTTCGACAAGCAGACCTGGAACGCCTTCGGCGGCTCACAGTTCGCGCCGCGGCCCGACCTCGCGTCGAAGCAGGAGCAGATTTCGGTGGCCGAGAAGGTGCGCGACGAGCGCGGCGGCTACAGCGCCTGGCCGGTCTGCGGCAAGAAGGGCTGACCGGGAGAGATCGGCGGACGCCGAGAGGACCACTCACCCATCGCGGCACGGGGCCCTGGGATCATGAACGACGTGATCCCGGGGCCCGTCCGTCTGTTCGGCGCCTCCGACGTGCGCGCCCTCGCCGCGGACCTGGGGCTGCGGCCCACCAAGAAGCTCGGTCAGAACTTCGTGCACGACGCCAACACCGTGCGCCGCATCGTCCGCATCGCCGACGTCGAGGCCGGCGAGGTCGTGCTCGAGGTGGGGCCCGGGCTCGGCTCGCTGACCCTCGCGCTGCTCGACGCGGCGGGGCCCGACGGCGCCGTGGTGGCCGTCGAGGTCGATCCCGTCCTCGCCGGGCGCCTGCCCGCCACCGCCGCGGAACGGGCCCCCGGACGCGCCCTGCACACGGTCACCGCCGACGCGCTGCGGATCCGTCCGGCAGACCTGCCGTCGTCGCCCACCGCCCTCGTCGCGAACCTGCCCTACAACGTGGCCGTTCCGGTGGTCCTGCACCTGCTCGCCGAGCTGCCCACGCTCCGGCGGGGCCTGGTGATGGTGCAGTCCGAGGTCGCCGACCGGCTGGCCGCGCGCCCCGGCGAGCCCGCGTACGGCGGACCGAGCGCCAAGCTCGCCTGGTACGCGGACGCCCGTCGTGCCGGCCCCGTCCCGCGCGGGGTCTTCTGGCCCGTGCCCGGCGTCGACTCCGCGCTGGTCGCCTTCACCCGTCACCCGCAGGGGGACCTCGGCGACGAGGAGACCCGGCGCGCCACGTTCGCCGTCGTGGACGCCGCCTTCGCGCAGCGCCGCAAGTCGCTGCGCGGGGCACTCGCGGGGTGGGCGGGCTCGCCGGCGCGCGCCGAGGAGCGGCTGCGGGCCGCGGGGGTGGACCCCACCATCCGCGGCGAGCAGCTGGGGATCGAGGTGTTCGCCGCGATCGCCGCGACGCCGACCCCCGACGGGCCTCCCGCGGCCCCCTGAGCGGCCCTGCGGCGGGCCCGAGGCGCCCCGGACGTCACGGGCCGCTCACCGCCCGGCCGGAGGTCCCCGGAGCCGTGGCCCACGCACCTCGACGCCGGGTCGACGGCGGTCATTACCCTGGTCGGGTGCTCTCCGCCGTCCGGCCCCCCGTGACCGTGCGCGTCCCGGCCAAGATCAATCTCCACCTCGCGGTCGGGGACACGCGTGCGGACGGGTACCACGACCTCGTCACGGTCTTCCAGGCGCTCAACCTGTTCGACGAGGTGTCGGTGGTGGCCGCGCCCGCCACTCGACCCACCGGGGGGCGGCTCGCCGCCATCGGCCAGGGCGCCCCCGGCGTCGAACTGCTGGGGGACGTCACCGAGGAGGACCGGGCGGGGGTCCCCGTCGACTCCTCCAACCTCGCGTGGAAGGCCGCCGTCGCGCTCGCCGAGACCGTCGGGCGGGAGCCCGACGTCCGCATCGGCCTGCGCAAGGCCATCCCCGTCGCGGGCGGCATGGCCGGGGGCAGCGCCGACGCGGCGGGGGCGCTGCTCGCGCTGACCTCGCTGTGGCGCCTCGACCTCGGCCGCGAGGCGCTGATGGAGATCGCCGCGACCGTGGGCAGCGACGTGGCGTTCGCCCTGCACGGCGGCACCGCGCTCGGGACGGGCCGCGGTGAGTCCCTGGTGCCGGTGCTCTCCCGCCACACCTTCCACTGGGTGGTCGCCCTGCAGGACCACGGGCTCTCGACGCCGACGGTGTTCGGCGAGCTCGACCGGCTGCGCGCCGGCGCCGACACCGGGGGCCCGGTACGGCGCCTCGGGAGTGTCGAGCCGGTCCTCGAGGCCGTCGCGTCCGGCGAGGCGCGGGCGCTCGCCCTGCTCCTCGGCAACGACCTGCAGGCCGCCGCGGTGAGCCTCGACCCGGGACTGCGCCGTACCCTGCGTGCAGGGGTCTCCGCCGGTGCACTCGCCGGCGTGGTCTCCGGTTCCGGCCCGACCTGCGTGTTCCTGTGCACCGACGGACCGTCCGCGGTGCGGGTGGCCGCCGAGCTCGCGGGAGCCGGGGTGTGCCGCACCGTCCGCGTCGCCCACGGCCCGGTGCCCGGTGCCCGGGTGGTCGACGGCGACCCGGCCCGGCCCCCGCGCGGGCCGGGGGGACCGCCGGCCGGGGACCCCGGCCCGAACATGTACGCCTGACCGAGCTCTGCCCCGTCTGCCTGAGGACCCCGTGCCCAACCTGGTCAACCTGGAGAACGTCGCCATCGCCTTCGGTGGCCCCAAACCCGTCCTCGACGGCGTCTCCCTCGGTGTCGACAGCGGTGACCGCGTCGGCGTCGTCGGACGCAACGGCGGGGGGAAGTCCACGCTGATCTCGATCCTGGCCGGACGCCTCGAGCCCGATAGCGGGCGGGTCAGCCCGGTGCGCGGTCTGCGGATGGCGTCGGTGACCCAGCAGTCGCAGCCGAGCGGCCCGACGGTGCGGTCGTCCGTACTGGGCGGGGAGATCCCCGACCACGAGTGGGCCGCCGAGCCGCGCAGCCGCGCCGTCATCGAAGGCCTCCGCCCGGGCGGGGGCCGCGGACTGGACGCGTCCGTCGAGGGGCTCTCCGGCGGCGAGCGGCAGCGGATCGCGCTGGCCGCGGCCCTCGTTCAGGACCTCGACCTGCTCGTGCTCGACGAGCCCACCAACCACCTCGACGTCGAGGGCGTCCGGTGGCTCGCCGAGCACCTGCTCGCCCGCCGCACCGCCCTCGTCGTCGTGACCCACGACCGCTGGTTCCTCGACACCGTCGCCTCGCGCACCTGGGAGGTCGTCGACGGGAAGGTGGAGCAGTACGAGGGCGGTTACAACGACTGGATCTACGCCCGTGCCGAGCGGTCCCGCCTCGCCGACGCGGCCGAGCAGCGGCGTCGCAACCTCGCCCGCAAGGAGCTGGCGTGGCTGCGCCGCGGCCCGCAGGCCCGGACCTCGAAGCCGCGCTACCGGGTGGAGGCCGCCGAGGCGCTCATCGCCGACGTGCCCGAGCCCCGCGACACCGTCGAGCTCGTGACGATGGCCAAGCACCGGCTCGGGCGCACCGTGGTGGAGCTCGAGGACGCGACGCTCACGGTGCCCTCCCAGCCGCCGCGCACGATCGTGGACCGGCAGACGTGGCGGATCGGGCCGGGCGACCGCGTCGGCATCGTCGGGATCAACGGGTCGGGCAAGACGACGCTGCTGGGCGCGGTGGGTGGGGAGCGCCCGCTCGACGGCGGGAAGCGCACGCAGGGCACGACGGTGCGCATGGCCCACCTCACGCAGGACCTCTCCGACCTGCCCGCCCACCGGCGGGTGCTCCAGGCGGTGGAGGACATCGCGGAGCGGGTGTGGATCGGCGGGCGCGAGCACACCGCGTCGGCGCTGGCGGAGCGGTTCGGGTTCCCCGCCTCACGGCAGTGGACCCCGGTGACCGAGCTCTCCGGTGGCGAGCGGCGCCGGTTGCAGCTGGTGCGCCTGCTGATGACCGAGCCGAACGTACTGCTGCTCGACGAGCCCACGAACGACCTCGACGTCGACACCCTCCAGCAGCTCGAGGACATCCTCGACAACTGGGCGGGCACGCTCGTCGTCGTCAGCCACGACCGCTACCTGACCGAGCGGGTCTGCGACCGTGTCGTGGCGCTCTTCGGCGACGGGCGGATCACCGACCTGCCCGGCGGGATCGAGGAGTACCTGCGCCGCCGCGACCAGCAGCTCGAGACCGCGGGCGCGTCGCGTCCGGTGGCGTCCGCGTCCGCCCCGGCGGGCGGTTCCGAGGCCGACCGGCGGGCGGCGCGGAAGGAGGTCCAGCGGATCGAGCGGCGCATCGAGAAGCTGGACACCCGGGAGAAGCAGCTCCACACCGCCCTCGCCGATGCGGCCACCGAGCCCGGTCGGCTGATGGAGCTCGATGCCGAGCTCCGATCGTTGATCTCCGAGCGCGGAGACCTCGAGGAAGCGTGGCTCGAGGCCAGTGTCGACTGACCCGGAGGACGTGCTCGCCGAGGCCGTCCGGTGGGCGCGCCGACTCTTCGGCCGGGGCTTCGAGGCCGCCTTCGCGATCGGCAGCCTCGCGCACGGCGGGTACGCGCCGGAGGTCAGCGACGTCGATCTCGCGCTGGTCGTGCGCTCGGCCGGTCCGCTCGCGCGGGCCCGGGTCCGGGCGGTCCGCGCGCTCACCCGACGGCGCTGCGGGCCGGGTCCCGCGGACCGGCTCTCGGTGTTCTGGGGACGGTGGCGCGATGTCCAGCACGGCGCCGCGGGCCGGGTCCGCCTGCCCGCCGTCGACCGGCTCGACCTGATCGAGCACGGCCGTCTGCTCGCGGGCTCCGACCGCCGCGCCGGGGCCGTCGCGCCGACCCACGCCGACCTCGTGCTCGACGGCGTCCGCTTCGCCCTGCGGTGGTACGACGAGGCCCGCGTCGCGGGCGTGCTCGACCCCGTCGGCCTGGCCGGGAGCGACGCCCGGACCGTGACCAAGACCGTGCTGTTCCCGGTCCGCTTCCTCGCGACCCTGCAGACCGGGAGCGCCGGGGCCAACGCAGACGCCGTCGACTGGTACGTCGGGACGCACCGGGGGCCGGCGTCGCCGCTGGTCACCGCGGCCGCCCGCTGGCGGGAGCAGGGCGTCGGACCAGACGCCGGGGCACTGCTGGCCGAGCACCTGGGCGTCCTGCACCTCGAGTGGGCCGCCGCCCACCGGGCGTGGCTCGCCGCGCGCGGTGACCCCGAGGCGGCGGAGGTGGCACGGCTCGAAGGTGCCTTCGGCTCGTGAGCACTGTCGGGGGCTATAGCACCAGAAAGTGCTCACGAGGCCGAAGGCCACCTAGTGGAGCCGGTTCTGCGCCGCCTCCAGGCCATCGGCGAGCACGGCCTCGACGGCGTCGGCCGCGAGTTCCAGCGACACATCGAGCTCGCGGCGCTCCGCGGACGACCAGCGCTTGAGCACGTAGTCCGCCGGATCCTGGCGCCCGGGCGGTCGTCCGATCCCGAACCGCACCCGCAGGTAGTCCTTCGTCCCGATCGACTTGGAGATCGAGCGCAGGCCGTTGTGCCCGCCCTCGCCCCCGCCGAGCTTGAGCCGGACGACGCCGAAGTCGAGGTCGAGGTCGTCATGCACGACGACGAGGTCGTCCGCGGGCACCGAGAAGAAGCGCAGCGCGTTCGCGACCGGGCCGCCCGAGAGGTTCATGTACCCGCGCGGCTTGACCAGGATCGTCCGGCGCCCGGCCAGCCGGCCCTCGACGACGTCCGAGCCGGACTTGCGGTGGGAGGAGAAGCGGCCGCCGACCCGCCCGGCGAGCACGTCGGCGACCGCGAACCCGACGTTGTGCCGGGTCCCGTCGTACTCCGCCCCCGGATTCCCCAGGCCGACGACGGCCACGGGGCCGTCGGGCCGGGGGGATCCGGGAGCGGGCACGGCTCAGCTCTCGTCGGAGGAGTCCGAGGACTCGCCGTCGGAGTCGGAGCCGGATGCCTCGGCGTCGGACCCGGACTCGGAGGACTCGGCCTCGTCCTCCGAGGCGTCCTCCTCGACACCGGCGCCCTCGGCGTCGATCTCCTCCTCCATGGCGTCCTCGGTCGGCGCCTCGGTGACGTTGACGACGAGGATCTCGGCGTCGGAGGCCAGCTCGGAGCCGTCGGGCAGGCGGATGTCGCCGGCCAGGAACTGGGTGCCGATCTCGGCCCCGTCGATGACGACGCTGATCTCGTCGGGGATGTCCATCGCGTCGGCCTCGATGGTGAGCGTGTCCGTGTTCTGGAAGACCAGCGTGCCGCTGGCGGCATCGCCGATCGTCACGACGGGGACCTCGACCTGGACCTTCTCGCCGCGGCGGACGATGACGAGGTCGACGTGCTCGATGAACCCCTTGATGGGGTCGCGCACGACGCTCTTGGTCAGCGCGAGCTGGGGGGTGCCGGCACCGGCGACGGTGAGGACGGCGTTGCGGCCGTTCTCACGCATGACGGCGGCGAACTCGACGGTGTCGAACGAGAGGTGCACCGGGTCGGAGCCGTGCCCGTAGAGGACGGCGGGGACGCGGCCTGCGCGGCGGGTGCGGCGAGCGGCGCCCTTGCCGAACTCGGTGCGGGTCTGCGCGGTGATCTTGACGTCAGCCATGACGGTGGGGGTCTCCTGCGGTGGTGCGCGGGCCGACGAGGGCGGGCCGGCACCCCGGCCCAGGGAACCTGTCCTGCACCGCGATGCACACCGCGTCGATCACGGCAGCCGGTGTGAGCGGCCGCCCTCGCCGAAGTGGATCGGGACCGAGTCTACCGAGACGGTCGGAACCGTCGTCCGGCCGCCCCACCCCAGGGCCGAACGCCCCTCCCCGGCGCCGAACGAACGACTCGTTCGTCACCTTAGAAGGTGACGAACGAGTCGTTCGTTCCGTCGTGAGGGGTCGTTCCGTCTCGAGGGGGTCGGCCGCGGGAGGGAGCGGCTCAGGCGTTGCCGTCGAAGAGGTTGGTGACCGAGCCGTCCTCGAACACCTCGCGGACCGCACGCGCGATCACGGGGGCGATGGAGAGCACCGTGAGCTGCGGGAACCGCTTCTCGTCGGGGATCGGCAGGGTGTTGGTGACGATGACCTCGCGCGCCCCGCAGGTCGAGAGCCGCTCCACCGCGGGGCCGGAGAGCACGCCGTGGGTGGCGGCGATGATGACGTCGGCGGCCCCGTCGGCGAGCAGCGCCTCGGTGGCCTTCGCGATCGTCCCGCCGGTGTCGATCATGTCGTCGACGAGGATGCAGGTGCGACCCTCGACGTCACCGACCACACGGTTGGCGACGACCTCGTTGGGTCGGGTCTTGTCCCGGCTCTTGTGGATGAAGGCGAGCGGGACCCCGCCCATCGTGTCCGCCCACTTCTCGGCCACGCGCACGCGTCCGGAGTCGGGGGCGACGACGGCGAGGTGCTCGTCGGCGTAGGCGTCGCGCAGGTGCTCGGCGAGGACCTTGTTGGCCAGCAGGTGGTCGACCGGGCCGTCGAAGAAGCCCTGGATCTGGTCGGTGTGCAGGTCGATCGTCATGATCCGGTGCGCGCCCGCGGTCTTGAGCAGGTCGGCGACCAGACGCGCCGAGATGGGCTCGCGGCCCCGGTGCTTCTTGTCCTGCCGGGCGTAGCCGTAGAACGGCACGACCGCGGTGATCCGCTTCGCCGACGCCCGCTTGAGCGCGTCGATCATGATCAGCTGCTCCATGAGCCACTGGTTGATCGGCTGCGTGTGGCTCTGCAGGACGAACGCGTCGCAGCCGCGCACGGACTCCTCGAAGCGCACGAAGATCTCGCCGTTGGCGAAGTCGTACGCCGCCTGCGGGGTGATCGTGACGTCGAGCTCCTTGGCGACCTCCTCGGCCAGCTCGGGGTGGGCCCGGCCGGAGAAGAGCATCAGGCTCTTCTTGGGGGTCGACGACACTGCGCTCACGGTCACTGCTCCTCCTGGTCGCGCCGGTCGGACGACCCTGCTGCGTCGTCCGCTCCCCCGTCGGGTGAGCCGGCCGCTCGGGCCGCGGCATCTGCCGCCGCCGTTCCCGGCCGTTTGCGCTCCACCCAGCCCTCGATCGTCCGCTGCGGACCCGAGGACACCGCGAGGGCGCCCGGCGGGACGTCCTCACGGACCACGGTGCCTGCACCGGTATAGGCGCCGTCCCCGATGGTGACGGGCGCCACGAACGTATTGTCGCTGCCGGTCCGCACGTGGTTGCCGACGACGCTGCGGTGCTTGGACACCCCGTCGTAGTTGACGAACACGCTGGACGCCCCGATGTTGCTGTTCTCGCCGATCGTGGCGTCCCCGACGTAGGTCAGGTGCGGCACCTTGCTCCCGGACCCGATCCGCGAGTTCTTCACCTCGACGAAGGTCCCGATCTTGCCGCGCTCGGCCAGCTCGACGCCGGGGCGCAGGTAGGCGAACGGGCCGACGGAGGTCTCCGGGCCGACGGCGGAGTTGCTGCCGTGGGTGCGCACGACGGTCGCACGGGCGCCGACGGTGACGTCGGTGAGCGTGGTGTCGGGACCGACGGTCGCGGCCTCGCCGACGGTGGTCGTCCCGTACAGCTGGGTGCCGGGCAGCAGCGTCACGTCGCGCTCGAGGCGGACCCCGACGTCCACCCAGGTCGAGCGGGGGTCGACGACCGTGACGCCGGCGCGCATCCACCGCTCGAGCACCCTGCCGTTGATCTCGGCGCCCATCGCGGCCAGCTGCACCCGGTCGTTGACGCCGGCGACCAGCCAGGGGTCGGCCAGCTCGACGGCCCCGACGGCCAGCCCGTCGCGGTGCGCCGCGGCGACGACGTCGGTGAGGTAGAGCTCGCCCTGGGCGTTGTCGGTGCCCAGCCGGGCGAGCGCGGCGCGCAGGACGGTGAGGTCGAAGGCGTAGACACCGGAGTTGACCTCGGTGACCGCCAGCTGGTCCAGCGTCGCGTCGGCCTGCTCGACGATGGCGACGACCGCTCCCTTGTCGTCGCGCACCACGCGCCCGTAGCCGGTCGGGTCGTCCATCTCGGCGGTGAGCAGCGTGACGGCGTTCCCGGCGTCGTCGTGCTCGGCGACCAGCGCACGCAGGGTCGCGGCGTCGAGCAGCGGGACGTCGCCGTAGGAGACCAGCACGGTCCCCGAGGCGTCCCGGGGCAGCGCGGTGACCCCGCACTCGACGGCGTGCCCGGTGCCGCGCCTGCGGTCCTGCACGGCGGTGCGGACCTCACGGCCCAGCTCGGCGCCGATGAGGTGGCAGTGGGTGCCGACCTCCTCGCGCCCGTGGCCGACGACGACGACGAGAGTGTCCGGCGTCGTGCCCGCGGCGGCGTGGAGGGCGTGGCCCAGCAGGCTGCGCCCGCCGACCGGGTGGAGCACCTTGGGCGTGGCGGAGCGCATGCGGGTGCCCTCGCCCGCGGCGAGGACGACCACCGCGGCAGGGCTCGACGGCATCGGCTCTTCTCGCTCCTGGACTCGTCGGCGGCGGAGGCTGCACGGTGACGACCGGTGCGCACGGGCGGGGCAGGCGGGCTCCACCGGCCCACGGGCCCGTCCGGATCGATCCTCTCACCCGCCGACGGCGAGGCCCTCGGACGGGGTGTCGGCTCCGTCGTGGCCGGCGTCGAGGACCACCGAACCGCCCCCGGCGCGCTTGGCCGCGTACATGGCCCGGTCGGCGCGGGCCAGCAGCGTCCCGGGGGTCACCCCGGAATGCGCGGTGCCCGCGACGCCGACCGAGAGCGACACCCACGAGCCGTCCCCGACCGGCACGCCCGCGACGGCGAGCGCGGCCCGCTCGAGTGCGGCCCGCGCCGAGGTCTCGCTGCTGCCGGGCAGGACGACGACGAACTCGTCGCCGCCGTAGCGGGCCACGACGTCGTCGGCACGCAGGCAGCGCCGCAGCGTCTCGGCGACCAGGCGCAGCACGTGGTCGCCGCGGGCGTGGGACATCCGGTCGTTGATCGTCTTGAAACGGTCGACGTCGACCATCGCGATCGAGAGCGCCGCCCCGCTGCGGGTGGCCACGGTGGTGAGGTGGTCGGCGAGGACGTCGTCGAGGGCGCGGCGGTTGGGCAGACCGGTCAACGGGTCGGTGTGGGCCTGGGCGGTGGCCTCGCCGTGCTCGCGGCGCAGCTGTTCGTGGGCCAGGCGGGTGGTCAGCGAGAGGACCCGGGCGCGCTGCAGCGTCCAGAGTTCGTGCTCGAGGTCGGCCGTGTAGTCGCGCAGCGCCCGCCTGCCGGGGACGCCGCCCGGCCCGTTGCCCTCGGAGGTCACGTGGGTGAGCTCCCGGCTGACCGCGAGGAGCAGGTTCGGCTCGCCGCGCGGGTGCCTGGCGCGGACCCGCGCGAGCACGGCAGCGGCCTCGTCGCGCCGGTCGGCCAGCGCGAGCGCCCGGGCCCGGGCCAGCTGGCAGAGCAGATGGTCGGCCAGGGCGGGACAGACGCGCTCGTCGGGACCGAGGGCCTCGGCGTCCCCCCGCGCGGTGGCGGCGACCTCCTCCGGGCCGCGGACCCGGCCGTCGGAGTCCGGCTGGCCGGGCGGCCGGCGCGCGAGCGTCACCGCGGCCCGCAGGAGAAGCCGGTGGTCGGCCGGGAGCAGGGCGGGCTCGGCGTGCAGCGCGGCGGCGCGGCGGGCGGCGTCGTCGAGGTGGGGCAGACCGTCGCGGCGGGCACGCTGCAGGCGCAGGCCCCAGGAGATCAGCACCCGGACGTGCTCGTGGTCGCAGCGGGTGGCGGAGAGGACGTCGCCGTCGTCCTCGGCGATCACCCGGGCGCGGGTGAGCAGCGGCTGGGCGACCTCGTTGAGGCCGAGCGAGGTGAGGGTCGCCGCGACGAGGCGGTAGGTGTCCTGCAGGTTGCCGCGGTGCTCGCGCTGGGTCGGTGCGTGGTCGACGACGGACTGCTCGTCGAGCTGGGTGAGCGCCCGGGTCGCGGCGGCGAGGGCGGACTCCTCGTCGTCGGCGAGCAGCGCGCGGCGGGCGAGCAGGGCCTCGGCGTCGACGGCGAACAGGGTGAGGCCGTGCTCGGCGACCAGGGCCACGAGCTCGTCGAGGATCTGCTCGGCGCCGTCGGGCTCGTCCGTGGTCGCGCCCGCGCCGCGGACCGCGAGGTGGGCCGTGGCGGCCTCGCGCAGCAGCACGGCCCGCGTGCCGGGGTCACAGGCGTGCCGCGTCCGGGCGACGAGGTCGGACAGGGCCGCGAGGTCGGCGGTGGGCGCGGCCGGGTGGGGCACGCGCGAAGCGCGCGCGGAGGCGCTGCGCGCGAGGGCGAGGAGGGTCTCGCGCGGCGCCTGCTCGGGGTGGGTCAGTGCCGCCCCGGTCATCCGGCGGTGCGCGTCCACGCTCGGGTCGCGCACCCCGTCGTCGTCACTGCTCTGGTCCGGACGTCCCACCCGTCACCCCCCTTCGCGCCCCGGCCGGGCGTCGTCTGCGCGCCCTGTGCACACTGTCGGTCACGGTCGGCGCGGACGCGGTCGCCGGGCGTCACGCGGGATTCTGCACATGCGGACGTGATCGGCCACTGCAGGGTCGGCCGCGTGTCGGGAGGGAGCGCCGGGTGGAAGCAGGCCAGGACGTGCGGTCACGCCGGACCGCTCACCTCGTCCCGCGGCGGCGCCGCCCGCTCGTGGTGCCGGTCTTCCTGCTCGGTGTGCTGCTCGTCGGTGTGCTCTCGGTCCGCTACGCGGGGGGAGAGGAGGCCGGGCGCATCGATCGCGCGCTCGCCGCCCTCGTCCCGATGCACCACGGGGTCCTGGCGCGCGCCGGGGAGGCGCTGGCGGACCTGGGCGACCCGATCCCGGTCGCGGTGCTCCTGGCGCTGCTCGCCGCGGCGGCCTGGTGGTGGCGCGGCGGCCGGGGCCTGGCCCTGGTGGTCCTCGCCCCGGGGGCGGCCATGGTGACGACCTCGCTGGTGCTCAAGCCGATGGTGCAGCGCACCCGCGACGGCTCGCTCGCGTTCCCGAGCGGGCACACCACCGCGGTGGCCGCGATCGCGGCCACCGCCGCGATCCTGGTGCTGGGCACGCCCGCCCTCGCCGCCCGGGTCCGCAGGCTCGCGGCGGCCGGCCTGGCCCTGCTGGTCGTCGTGGTCGGCATCTGCCTCGTGGGTCGCGGCTACCACTACCCGACCGACGTGCTCGGCGCGCTGGGCGTGGTCGTGGCCGTGGTGCCCCCCGCGGCGCTCGCGGTGGACGCGTTCGCCGACCTCGGCGACGACGGCGCCGCCCCGGGCACGACCGAGGAGCCCCCGACCCGGCGACTGCCCGCGGTCAACTGAACCCCTGCGGCCCGCCGAGCCCGGGCCGGGCTCGGCGTCTCACGCCTGCGCGCGGGGCCGGTCGTGCGCGGGCTCGGGGAGCAGGCGGCGCATCGTCACCGTCGTGCCGCCGCGGGCGTGCTCGACCATCGCCCCGGCGAGGTTCTGCATCAGCGTGAGCCCGCGGCCCCTCATCGTGGGCCCGGTCTGCGGGGCACGCCAGTGCCCGTCGTCGGCGACCACGATCGTCACGACGTCCTCGACGAGGTCGGCGCGCAGCATCATCGTGCCGGGTGCCGCCACTCCCGCGAAGGCGTGGTCGACGATGTTCTCGAGGGCCTCGCTGGTCGCCAGCACGAGATCCTCCGCGACGTCGGCGACCTCGTCCGGCAGGTCGAGCGGCTGGCCCGCGGCGGCCTGCCGTGCCTCCAGGGCCTCGGCGAGCCAGCGCTTCAGGGCGCGTCGGAACGCCCCGACACGAGGTGGATCTGCCTGCGCCGCGAGGTCGAGCGGGACGTGCGGAGTCACGAAGTCCTCCGGCTCCCGGTCACGACGGCGAGATGACCTCGCCATGTTCCCCCATCGTGTGGAGCACAAACCCGACGGCCCCTCATCCCCCCGTGGGTATCCGCTGCTCCACCGGAAGGTATCCGGTGGAGTCGTCGAGCGGCGTGCGGACGTCGTGGCGGCAGACGGCGCACGAGACCCGGGGCGGCGGGGGGACGGAGTGCGCACCGCGCGGGGTGGTCATCGCCGTCGCCCGTCAGGTGTGGTCCTCCTGAATCCCGGTCGCGTCCCGCAGGCGACCGGCGAGCTCGTTGAGCTGCTCGCGCAGGGCGGCCAGCTCGCCGCCGTTCATCCCGGTGGCCCGCTCCACGTCGCGCTGCACGGACCTGGCCATGTCCTGGAGCTCACGGCCCTGCTCGGTGCAGGCGATCTCCAGGGTCCGCTCGTCCTCCGGGCGGCGGCGGCGCGTCACGCGCCCCTGCTTCTCCAGGCGCTTGAGCAGCGGCGACAGGGTCCCGGAGTCGAGGTGGAGCTGCTCGCAGAGCGAGCCCATCGACACGGCGTCCTGCTGCCAGAGGATCAGCATGACCGCATACTGACTGTAGGTCAGACCCAGCTCGTCGAGCCCCTGTCGGTAGCAGGCCGTCATCGCACGCGACGCCGAGTGCAGCGCGAAGCACAGCTGCCCGTCGATCGTGAAGGGCTGGCTGCTCGGAGTCGCCTCAGCCGTGGTCATCCCCTCAGCCTAAACGCGATGACGCGGTCATGGGGCGGGCTCACCGTCCGGTCCCGGGCGGGCACGGAGGGTGGCCGTGCGCTCGACGAACCCGGCCGCCACGAGGTGCTCGAACAGGCCCGTGGTCAGCGGCATCGTCGGAAGATCGCCGGGGGCGAACCAGCCGGCCTCCGCCGCGTCGTCGCCCGCGCGCAGGGTCCCGCCGAGGGTCTCGGCGACGAAGTCGTGAATCTCGAACACCGCACCGGGTCCGGCCGGTCGTTCGAGCACCAGCCATTCGCGCCCGACCGCCACGTCCAGGCCGGTCTCCTCGGCCACCTCCCGCGCCGCGGCGACCGCGGGCGACTCGCCGGGCTCGACGCGCCCGCCCGGCAGCGTCCAGCGGCCCGCCTCCGGCTCCTTCGCCCGTCGCACGAGCAGGAACCGGCCTGCGGCGTCGCGGACGACGGCGCCCGCCGCGAGCACCCGGGTCGCCGCCACCGCCACCTCCGGGTCGCCGCCGAGGGCGGTCGGCGCGGCTCGCCGACGCTCCGCCGCCAGGATTCGAACCTGGATCATCGGAACCAAAATCCGAGGTGTTGCCCTTACACCACGGCGGACCGCGGGTCGTCCCCGCAGGCCCATGGTGGCACGGCCCCTTCCGGGCCCTCCCACCTGCACGAACCGCCGTCGCGGACCCCCTCCGCACGGGGGTCGTGGGGCCCGTGCCGCCGCTCCGGGGCGTGACCGCCGCGCCGTGGACTCGTTGGGAGTGATCGAGAAGTGCGTCGGGTGCGCGGGTGCGGGGCCGTGCTCCGTGTCATGTGCGATCGACACGCAACCTGTCCCGGGCGCACGCGTCCAACGTGGTGGAGAACCCGATCCGCCGGCAGGGCGGACGCCGTACGAGGGGAGGTGGCAGTGGGGAACCGAGGTGCGACCGGGTCCGTGGAGCGAGCTCCGCGACGCGTGGGCGCCCCAGGACCACTGCTCCGTACGGGCGACGAGCAACGTCGGGCGTCCAGGACGCGACCCCAGGGTCGCGGGACGCTCAGAACAGGGGCGAAGGCGTGAGCGGCACCGAGCTCGAGGGCAGGACCGACCCGAACGACACCGGCGAGATCCCGGCGTCGGCCGACCGCGGCCCGGCCGTCCGGCGCCCGCAGGCGCGCGGTTCGGTGACCGCGCCGTCGGCGCCGACCGGGAGCAGCGCGCCGCCGGAGCGCGAGCCGGAGGCCGGGGCGGCCCCGTTCGTCGACCCCGACCCGACCGCGCCGGGCTTCATCCGGATCTGGGACGACGACGGTCCCGGGCAGCCCGGGAGCGTCGCGGTCGCCACCAGCTGGCAGACGAAGTTCGCGCTCGCCGTCGCCGCCTCGGACCTGCTCATCCTCGCGGTCTGCGCCGCGCTGGGTGCACTCATCGGCTTCGGGGCCGGTTCCGGGGAGAACGGCACCAACCCGTGGGGCCTCGCGCTCGTCTCGATCGTGCTGGTCCCGCTGGCGATCGGCGCCTCCCGCGCCTGGGACGCCCGGGTGCTCGGTCAGGGCTCCGAGGAGTGGAGCCGCCTGATGCGCGGCTACGTCAGCGCGGCGATCATCCTGGCGCTCGCCGGGCTGATCTTCGAGCGCACCGGCGTCCGCCCGTGGGTCTTCGGCATCCTGCCCATCGCCGGACTGCTCTCGATGGCCGGCCGCTACACGCTCCGCCGCTGGCTGCACCAGGCCCGCAAGCGCGGCCGCGGCCTGCTCCCGGTCCTCGCGATCGGCACCGAGGAGTCGGTGCGCGACCTCATCGAGCGCACCCGCCGCGTCTCCCACATCGGGTGGGTCGTGACCGGCGCCTGCACCCCGACCGGCCTCGGTGAGGACGGCCAGGGCCACGTCGCGGGCGTGCCGGTGCTCGGTGACCTGGACTCGCTGCCCTCCAGCGTGCGCAGCGGCCGCTTCGGCGTCGTCGCGGTCGCACCGACCCCCGGCTGGAGCCCGAAGCGCCTGCACCGCCTGGCGTGGGACCTCGAGGGCACCGGCTCCGAGCTCGTCGTCGACCCCGGCCTGATGGAGGTCGCCGGCCCGCGCCTGCACGTCGCGCCGGTCGACGGCCTGCCCCTGCTGCGCCTGACCGAGCCCCGCCTCTCGGGCGTCCCGCGCATCGGCAAGCTGCTCTTCGACCGCGCGGCCTCGACCACCCTGGTGCTGGCCCTCGCGCCGGTGTTCCTGCTCGTCGCGCTGTTCGTCAAGCTCGACGGCGGTCCGGTGTTCTACCGGCAGACCCGGGTGGGCCAGCGCGGGAAGAAGTTCCTGATGGTCAAGTTCCGGTCGATGGTGCCGAACGCGGATGGCCTGCGTGACAACCTCGTCGCGGACGGTAACGACGGGTCCGGTCCGCTGTTCAAGCTCCGGCGCGACCCCCGGGTGACCCGGATCGGCTCGTTGCTGCGTCGCTACTCTCTGGACGAGCTCCCGCAGCTGTTCAACGTCGTCGGGGGCTCGATGTCGCTGGTCGGCCCTCGACCGCCGCTGCCCGGAGAGGTCGACGCCTACTCCGACGCCGCCAAGCGCAAGTTCCTGGTGCGGCCGGGCATGACGGGTCTGTGGCAGGTCAGCGGCCGATCCGATCTGTCGTGGGAGGAGTCGGTCCGGTTGGACCTGCGGTACGTGGAGAACTGGTCGCCCGCCATGGACCTGGTCATCCTGTGGAAGACGGTCTCGGCCGTCTTCCGGGGTGACGGGGCCTACTGATGGGGGCGCCGACACCCGTCGCGGCCTGCCGCCTCTGCGGCTCGCTCGAGCTGGAGAGCTTCGTCGACCTGGGCGCCACCCCGCCCTGCGAGCTCTTCCTCACCGCGGAGGCGATCGAGGCCCCGGAGCCGACGTTCCCGCTGCACCCGCGGGTGTGCCGGAACTGTCTGCTCGTGCAGCTGCCCCCGCTGATCGACCCCGACGAGACGTTCTCCGAGTACGCGTACTTCTCGTCGTTCTCGACGTCGTGGGTGGAGCACGCCCGCCGGTTCGTCACCGCCGCGACCAAGCGCACCGGCCTGACGGCGGACTCGCTCGTCGTCGAGGCCGCCAGCAACGACGGCTACCTGCTGCAGCACGTCATCGCCGACGGCATGCGGGCCGTCGGGGTGGAGCCCAGCGTCAACGTGGGCGACGCCGCCCGCGCGAAGGGCGTCCCCACGGTCACCGCGTTCCTGTCGCCGGAGTCCGGGGCGGCGGTGCGTGCCGAGCACGGGCCCGCCGCCCTCGTCGTCGCGAACAACGTCTATGCGCACATCCCCGACGTCGTGGGCTTCACCAGGGGCCTGCGCGCGATGGTCGCGGACGACGGCTGGGTGTCGATCGAGGTGCAGCACCTGCTCACGCTGGTGCGCTTCAACCAGTTCGACACGATCTACCACGAGCACTTCCAGTACTACACGGTCGGCACGGCGATCCGGGCGCTCGCGTCCGGCGGGCTCGACCTGGTCGACGTCGAACTGGTGCCGACCCACGGCGGCTCCATCCGTCTCTGGGCGCGCCCGAGCGAGCTGGGAGCGCCCGCGTCGCCCGCCGTCGCCGACGTCCTCGCGCAGGAGGCGGCCGCGGGCCTGGACACCGTCGAGGGCCACGCCGGGTTCGCCCGCGACGTCTCGCGGATCCGCAACGACCTGATGCGCTTCCTCATCGACGCCGCGGACCGCGGCGAGACCGTGGTCGGCTACGGTGCGCCGGGCAAGGGCAACACGCTGCTGAACTACTGCGGCATCCGTCCCGACCTGCTCGCGTACACGGTGGACCGCAACCCGTACAAGCACGGCCGCTACACCCCCGGGACGCGGATCCCGATCCACCCGCCGGAGCGCATCGACGCGGACCGGCCGGACTACGTGCTCGTCCTGCCCTGGAACCTGCGCGACGAGATCACCGCGCAGCTCGCGCCGGTCGCGGCGTGGGGCGGACGGCTCGTGTTCCCGATCCCGAGCCTCGAGATCGTCGACCCGGCGACGGGCGCGGTCGTCGAGGGCTCACCCGCGGTGGCCACCTCCGCGCGGTGAGGGTTCCACCCCCGAAGGACCGAAGGAAGTGCAGTGAAGGTCGTCCTGTTCTGCGGCGGATTCGGCATGCGCATGCGGGGTGGGGACTCCGACGTCCCCAAGCCCATGCAGATGGTCGGCCCGCGGCCGCTGATCTGGCACGTGATGCGGTACTACGCGCACTTCGGGCACAAGGAGTTCATCCTGTGTCTCGGTTACGGCGCACACCACATCAAGGACTACTTCCTCAACTACCGCGAGACCGAGTCGAACGACTTCGTCCTGCGTGACCGCGAGGTGGAGCTGCTCGGCTCCGACATCGCCGACTGGACGATCCACTTCATCCAGACCGGTCTCGAGGCACCGATCGGGGAGCGGCTGCGCCGCGTGCGGCACCTCGTCGAGGGCGACGAGATGTTCCTCGCGAACTACGCCGACGTCCTCACCGACGCCCCGCTCGACGACATGGTCAAGCGGTTCAGCGCCTCGGACGCCGAGGCCGCGCTGCTCGCCGTCTCCCCGACCGCGGTGTTCCACATCGTGGAGCCCGGGCCCGACGACCGGATCACCTCGATCCACCCGGTCACCGACATGGGCGTGCGGGAGAACGGCGGCTACTTCGTGCTGCGCCCGTCGGTGATCGACCGGATCCCGGAGAACGGGGACCTGGTCGGCGACGCGTGCACCGCCCTCGCCAAGGAGGGCAAGCTCATGGGGTACCCGCACGAGGGCTTCTGGCTCCCCGCGGACACGCTCAAGGAGCGCAACGAGCTCGAGGCGTCGTTCCGCGCCGGCATCCGTCCCTGGATGCTCTGGGAGAAGAAGCCCGACGTGACGCCGCTCGAGCGCCTCGTCGAGCAGCAGCTCCACAACTGATGCGGCCGCTCGTCCCGGCCGGGCTCGACGAGCTCGTCCTGCTCGGGGCCCACTGCGACGACATCCCGATCGGGGCGGGTGGCACCGTCCTGACGCTGTGCCGGGCGACGCCCGGCCTGCGGGTGCGCGCGCTCGTGCTCTCGGGGGCGGGCACCCCGCGCGAGGCGGAGGAGCGCGCAGCACTCGCGGCGTTCTGCCCGGGCGCGGACCTCGAGGTGACGGTCCTCGACATGCCCGACGGCAGGCTCCCCCGGCACTGGGAGTGGGCGAAGGAGCGGCTCGAGGAGTTCCGGCGGACGTGCGAGCCGGACCTCGTGCTGGCCGGCCACCGCGCCGACGACCACCAGGACCACCGCGAGCTCGCCCGGCTCGTCCCGACCGTCTTCCGTGACCACCTCGCCCTCGGCTACGAGATCCTCAAGGCCGAGCCGGACCTGGTCCAGCCGCCCGTGCTCTGGCCGCTGGAGCCGGCCGTCGTCGACGAGAAGATCCGGCTGCTCCACGAGCACTACCCCTCGCAGGTCGCCCGCAGCTGGTTCGACGACGAGGCCTTCCGCGGCCTCGCGCGCATCCGTGGCGTGCAGGCCGGTCACCGGTACGCCGAGGGGTTCCACCCCACCCGCCTGCTCGTGGGCGCACCCGCCTAGGAGACTCGACCGGACACCCGTCCGAAGGGAGACCGCGCCATGCGCGTCCTGCTCACCGGCCACCAGGGCTACCTGGGCACCCTCGCGGCACCGATGCTCGCCGCCGCCGGGCACGAGGTCACCGGCCTGGACTCCGGGCTCTACGCCGACTGCATCCTCGGTGAGCTGGAGCGGCCCGACCCGCCCGCGCTCGCCGTCGACGTGCGCGACGTGACCGAGGACCAGCTCCGCGGCTTCGACGCCGTCATCCACCTCGCCGCGCTGTCGAACGACCCGCTCGGCTCGCTCGCGCCCGAGCACACCTACGACATCAACCACCACGCCTCGTCCCGGCTCGCCCGCCTGGCGAAGGAGGCGGGCGTTTCGCGGTTCGTCTACGCCTCGACGTGCTCGGTGTACGGCGCGTCCGGCACCGCGGACATCCTCGACGAGCAGGCGCCGATGAAGCCGGTCACGCCGTACGCCGAGTCGAAGGTGCGCGTCGAGTCGGACCTCGTCGACCTGACCGACGCCGACTTCGTGCCGGTGTCGATGCGCAACGCCACCGCGTTCGGGTTCTCGCCCCGGCTGCGCGCCGACATCGTGCTGAACAACCTCGTCGGGCACGCCGTGCTCTCGGGCGTGATCAAGGTGATGAGCGACGGCACCCCGTGGCGCCCGCTCTGCCACGGCCGGGACATCGTGTCGGCCGCGATCGCCGCGATGGAGGCGCCCGCCGACGTCGTGGGCGGGCAGGCGTTCAACGTCGGGCGCACCGACAACAACGTGCAGGTGCGCGACATCGCCGCGTCGGTCAAGGAGGCCGTGCCCGCCGCGGAGCTCCTCGTGACCGGCGAGACGGGCGGTGACCCCCGTTCCTACCGCGTCGACTTCACCAAGATCGAGAAGATGCTGCCGGAGTTCCGGGCCGAGTGGACCGTGGCCGACGGCGCCGTCGAGCTGCTGCGCGAGTACACCGCGCGCGGGCTCACCCAGGAGGCGTTCGACAAGCGCTTCACCCGGCTCGCCGTCCTGGCCGCCCGCCGGGAGGCCGGGACCCTCGACGCGACGTTGCGCCCGGCCTGACCTCGTTCCGAGCGAAGGGCCCCTTCGGTCGAGTAGACGGGCCAGGGGCGCCCCTCGTCGGAATCTCGCGGGGTCAGGCGCCGAGCGCGGCCAGCAGCTCCTTCCAGGAGCCCGCGGACCGGTCGCGCTCGGAGACGACGGTGACCTCGACCGGCCAGGAGATCGCGAGGTCCGGGTCGTCGTAGGCCACGCCGAGATCCTCGCCCGGCGCGTGCGGCCGGTCGATCCGGTAGCAGACGTCCGCGTCGGAGATCGCCTGG
>NZ_DASXJS010000147.1:0-30215 GCF_036497245.1 Actinomycetospora sp.
GGCGGGCATCGACGAGGACGGCGTCGTGCGGTCCGGCGTCGAGGAGCGCGGCCACTTCGGGCGCCGCGGTCCGGAGCCCGTGGGGTAGCAGGGTCAACGACGGCAGCACTGACGTCGGTTCGGGGTCGGCGGTGAGCAGCAACAGCTCCACGCGTGTCTCCCTCCACAGTCGTGTCGGTCACCTTAGCCCGGTTCACTGCGCTGTCACCCGGTCGCGCGTTCCATGTCACGTGGGCCCCTCCGGTCGGGCAGCTCCACTCGGGGAGCCGCTCCGGTCCGGGGCCCACCCCGGACGCGGCCTACCCTGTCCGGGTGCGGACGGGCGGGTCCGCACGCCGAGCCGTGAGGGGTGATGGCGATGACGGCGGCCGTGATCACCCTCGGCGTCATCGTGGTCGTGGGCCTGGTCCTGATCACGGTCGGACTGCTGCGGCGTCGCCGCGCCCCCGAAGTCGGGACACCCGGCCCGGAGGCCCCGGCCGACCCCGGCTCGCTCCCCGCCGACCTCACGGCCCGCGACGGCCGCCTGGTGCTGCTGCAGTTCTCCTCGGCGTTCTCCAGCTCCTGCCGGGACACCCGCAGCGTGCTCGGCGACGTGGCCGCGGACCTCCCGGGGCTCGTGCACCGCGACGTGGACCTCGCCACGCGGCCGGAACTGGTGCGCCCGCTCCGGCTGCACCACACGCCGACGACCCTGCTGGTCGACGGGCGTGGGCGGGAGCTGCTCCGGGTGAGCGGCGTGCCCCGGCGGGCGGCCCTGGTCAGCGCGATCGAGCCCCACCTCCCACCCGCGACAGGAACCCCCGGGTGACGGGTGACCACGGGGCCCGGTTTCGGTAGCGTGAGCGCCGTGGACGAGGGCCTGACACGGCGACGCGCGGTGGACCTGTGCCGCGTCGACAGCTGCCTGTGTCCCGGCGACCGTCGCGTGGCCTGACCCGGCGGAGCACCCCGGCGCGTGAGCGCCCGGACTACCACCCGCCGGACCGGCACCCCTCGGGGCCCGGCCACCCCGCGCGACGAGGCCCCACCGGGTCGTCCGCGACCCCGGGGAGAAACGCCCCAGTCGTTCCCATTCCGGCCCCGTCCCGTGTGGCGGGCGCCGTACACCCCCGATGAGGAGTCACGCATGAGCCGCCAGGACGCCCTGGTCACCGCCGACTGGGCCGAGGACAACCTCGACGCGCGCGGGGTGGTGTTCGTCGAGGTCGACGAGGACACCACCGCCTACGACGGCGGGCACATCCCCGGCGCCGTGAAGATCGACTGGAAGACGGAGCTGCAGGACCAGGTCCGTCGCGACTTCGTCGATAAGGCCGGCTTCGAGAAGCTGCTCTCCGCCAAGGGCATCGCGAACGACGACACCGTCGTGCTCTACGGCGGCAACAACAACTGGTTCGCCGCCTACGCCTACTGGTACTTCACGCTGTACGGCCACCGGGACGTGAAGCTGCTCGACGGCGGGCGCAAGAAGTGGGAGCTCGACGGCCGCAAGCTCGACGCCGCCGTGCCCTCGCGCCCGGCCACCGACTACAAGGCCGCGGAGCAGGACCTCTCGATCCGCGCGTTCCGCGACGAGGTCGTCGACGCGATCGGCACGAAGAACCTGGTCGACGTGCGCTCGCCCGACGAGTTCTCCGGCAAGCTGCTGGCCCCGGCGCACCTCCCGCAGGAGCAGGCGCAGCGCGGCGGCCACATCCCCTCGGCGCTCAACGTGCCGTGGTCGAAGGCCGCGAACGAGGACGGCACCTTCCGCTCCGACGAGGAGCTGCGTGCGCTCTACGGCGCCGAGGGCCTCGACTCCTCGCGCCCGACGATCGCCTACTGCCGCATCGGTGAGCGCTCCTCGCACACCTGGTTCGCCCTGCACGAGCTGCTGGGCGAGGGCGACGTGAAGAACTACGACGGTTCGTGGACCGAGTACGGCTCGCTGGTCGGCGTGCCGGTCGAGACGGGGGATGGGAAGTCCTGATGTGCGGTGCTCCTGAACAGACGGCCGAGATCCCCGCGGGGGTCGACCTGACCAAGGAGTCGGTGCTGGTCGGCAGGGTGACCAACGGTGGCTCGCCCGTCGGCGGGGCCTTCGTGCGCCTGCTCGACTCCACCGGCGAGTTCACCGCCGAGGTGGTCTCCTCGGCGACCGGCGACTACCGGTTCTACGCCGCGCCGGGCAGCTGGACCGTCCGGGCGCTCTCGCGCTCGGGCAACGGCCAGACCGACGTCGCCGTCGGTGGCCCCGGCCTCTACACGACCGAGGTGCCGGTCGGCTGAGCACGAGCGACACGCCCGTCCCGCCCCGTTCCCGGGGTGGGGCGGGCTTCGTCGTTCCTGTCGTTAGGGTGGCGCGGTGGCCTGGGTCTACACCGTCCTCCTCGCCGCCTGCAGCGCCGGGATCCTGTCCTACGCGCTGGTGCTGACGAGGAGGCTCTTCCGCGACGAAACCGCGAGCAGCACAACGGAGCGATCGGCGTGAGCGAGTCCGAGGCCGACATGCCCGAGGGCCTGTCCGGCAACGAAGCCATCCGGGCCGCCGAGGAGCGGGCCGAGCGCACGCGGGACGCGAACCGCCCGCAGTGGCCGGATCTCCCGATCCCGGACGACACCGCCAACCTGCGGCTCGGCCCGAACCTGAACGACGCCCTGCTCGCGCTGCTCCCGCTCGTCGGGGTGTGGCGCGGCGAGGGCGAGGTGGTCTACCCGACCATCGACGGCCCGTTCCACTACGGCCAGCAGATCACCGTCGCCCACGACGGCAGGCCGTTCATGTCCTGGGAGGCCCGGGCCTGGCTGCTCGACGGCCCCGGCGGGGAGGTGGTGCGCCCCTCGGCCCGCGAGGTCGGCTGGTGGCGTCCGCAGCCCGACGGCGCCCTCGAACTGCTCCTGGCGCACCAGACCGGGATCGTCGAGATCTTCTACGGCTCGGCGCGGACGCAGACCTCGTGGGAGATGCAGACCGACGCCGTCGTGCGCACCGCCAGCGCCAAGGACGTCACGGCGGCCACGCGGCTCTACGGCATCGTCGACGGCGGCGACCTCGCCTACGTCGAGGAGCGGGCCATGATGGGCCACGAGATGCAGCCGCACACCTCCGCGCGACTCTCCCGCGTGGCGGGCTGAGCGGGACCCGTCCCGGCTGGCCGGGCGTCAGCCGGCCGGCGCCGGTGCGCCCGCCGCGCTCTCGGTGACCTGCGCCTCCCCTTGCCGCTCCGCTCGCCCCAGGGCGGCGCGGGCCTCGGTGGGGAGGATGCCGAGCGTGGTGGCCACGAGGTCGCCGAGATCGTCGGCCGCCACCCCGCACAACTGCGCGACGGCGGGGGCGGGGACGCCGCTGCGCAGCAGCGCCACCGCGGCCCGGCCCGGCTCCTCACCGTCGTCGAGGGCGGCGACCCCGGCCACGGCGCCGTCCGGATCACCGACGAGCGCCCCGAGCAGCCGCCGGGCGGCGGGCTCCGGCACGGGGTTCTGCTCGTCGGCCGGGAGCGGCACGGGCTCACGCCGCGGCAAGGCCGGTTCCGTCACCGGATCCTCGTCGTCGGCCGGGGGCGAGATGGCCGGCCCGACAGGTGCGGCCGCCGCGCTCGCCCGCACCCGCTGCTCGCGCCGGGCGCGACGGCCGGCGAGCGCCCCGGCGACCAGCAGCACCACGGCGACGACGAACAGGACCGCTGCCACGACGATCCACGTCGTCGGCGCCTGCAGCAGGCGCTCCCAGGCTCCACCCGGCTCCATGACCACGGACGGTACGCGCACCGCTCACACAGAGCGGCTCGCGATCGCCCATCACGCCCCGGCGGCGTCGTCCTGGCCGCTCGCGCGGCCGTCCGGACCGGGCTGCGGGGCCGTCCCCGGACGCAACGGCACCAGTCCACCGGGCGGTGGACCGTAGGGCGCGGGCGCGCCGTACGGCGCCCGCGGGCCCCGCTGCTGGCCCGGTCCCCACGGCCGGGGCGGGGCGCTCGGGCGGCCCGAGTTCGCCACGAGGTCGTCGAGGTGGTTCTTCACCCGGACCAGCTCGTCGAACACCGTGTCGCGCTGCGAGCGCAGGTCCGCCAGCGCCGCCCGCGACTCGGTGTGCTCGGCCAGCAGCGATTCCGCGGCCTTGCTCCGCACCATCTGCGCCTCCTGCTCGGCCGCCTGCAGGATGCCGCGCAGCCGCTCGTTGAAGGCGTCGACCCCGCCCGGTTCCCCGGGCGACGAGGTGGGCGGCACGGTCGGCGCGGCCGCGGAGGCCTCGACCGGTGGAGGCGTCGTCCGCGCACCCTCCTGGAGGGTGGCGGCCAGTTCGGCGCGTGGCGCCGGGGCCTCCTCGGGTCCCGGACGACGACGCTCCCGGACCGCGAGCTGGGCCCGGAGCTGCGCCACCATGCGGCGCAGTCCGGCCACGTGCTCGTCCACCTGGGTGCGGTCGTACCCGCGCAGGACGACGTCGAAGTGTGGCCCGGCGGCCTCCTCCGGCGCGTCCGGCAGGTCCAGGTAGTGCTCGGCGTCGGGGGGAGTCCGTCCCCGCTCACCCGTCGTCATACATCACCTCGTCGCGGCCCGATCCGGGGTGCCGGGCTCCGTGTCGATGGTAGGGACCGGCCCCGGGATGACGCGAGACGCCGAACGGCGGCGCGGCCGCCCGACGGGGCCGCGGGAGCGTCGGGAACGCGCCTACCATCGGGGGTGTGGACACCGAACTGCGGCAGACGCTGCACCGCCGCGGCCTGCGCATGACGCCGCAGCGCCAGCTCGTCCTCGACGCGGTCTCCGAGCTGGGGCACGCGACGCCGGAGGCGATCTGCGCGAAGGTGCAGGAGATCGCACCAGCGGTGAACATCACCACCGTCTATCGCACGCTCGACCTGCTCGAGCAGCTCGGCATCGTGCGTCACACCCACCTCGGGCACGGCGCGCCGACCTACGCGACCGGGGAGCACGAGCACGTCCACCTCGTGTGCCACCGGTGCGGCACCGTCGACGAGGTGGATGCCGAACTGTTGAACGACCTCGCGGGGACGCTGGCCCGGAAGACGGGCTTCACGCTCGACCCGACGCACGTGGCGCTGTCCGGGCTGTGCGCGCGCTGCGAGTCCGAGAGCGACGAGGAGCCGGTCGCCCAGACGGCCGGCTCGGGAGAGGGAACCGCATGACCCGCTCACCACTGCTGGAACTGCCGGGCGCGATCGGGCACCCGGACGGATCCGACGGGGGCCCCGACGCCGACGTGGCCTCGCACCACGGTGACCCCTTCGCCGAGCAGCGCGCGGCCTCGCGCCGCGCCGCCGTCGTCGACCGGTCGCACCGCGGCGTCGTCGTCGTGACCGGGGCCGACCGCACCACCTGGCTGCACCTGCTGGTCTCCCAGCAGGTCGCCGAGCTCGCCGAGGGCGAGGGCACCGAGGGCCTCGTCCTCGACATCCAGGGCCGGGTCGAGCACCACGCGGTCATCAGCCACGTCGATGCGGGCCTGGCCCCGGGCGACGACGGCCCCGCGCTCTGGCTGTCCGTGGAGCCCGGGACGGCGGCCGCGCTCGCGACCTACCTCGACTCGATGAAGTTCTGGTCCGACGTGGCCGTGCACGACGCGACCGCCGAGGTGGCCCAGCTGTCCGTGGTCGGGCCGCAGGTCGGCGACGTGCTGACCGCCGCGGGTGTCGAGATCCCGGCCGAGCCGGAGGCCGCCCTCGCGCTGCCCGGAGGCGGGGTCGTGCGCCGCACACCCTGGCCGCTCGAGGAGACCTCGGTCGACCTGCTGATCCCGCGCGCGGGCCTGGTCGACTGGTGGGAGCGGCTGCGCGGGGCGGGAGCCGTCCCGGCGGGCCTGGACACCTTCGAGGCACTGCGGGTCGCCTCGCTCCGCCCGCGCCTCGGTGTCGACACCGACGACCGCACGATCCCCCACGAGGTCGGCTGGATCGGCTCGGCGGTGCACCTGACGAAAGGCTGCTACCGGGGCCAGGAGACGGTCTCGCGGGTGGCGAACCTGGGCCGCCCGCCGCGGCAGATGGTGTTGCTGCACCTCGCCTCGGGCGACGACGCACTGCCTCCCCCCGGAACGCCGGTGCTCACCGCCGAGGGCGGGCGTGCGGTCGGCCGGATCGGGACCGCGGTCCGCCACCACGAGCTCGGCTCGGTGGCGCTCGCGCTGGTCAAGCGTTCGGCGGTGACCGGCGCGGGCGACGGGCCCGCCACCGTGTGGATCGCGGACGACCGTGACGAGGGCGTCCCGGGACCGGCCGCGATCGACCCGGACTCGGTGCCGCCGGACACCGGCGAGCCACCCGGGCGCACGGCGGTCCGCCGACTGCACGGATGAGCGCACCGGGGACCACCGGACTCGTCACCCGCGCCGCGGTGGACGCCGCTGCCGCGGTGCTCGAGGGCGTCGCGGTCCGCACCGCCGTCGAGCCGCTCGACGCGGTGCCCGGACTGCTGCTCAAGCGGGAGGACACCCAGCCGATCGGGGCCTTCAAGCTCCGCGGCGCGTTCCACGCCGCCTCCCGGCTCGCCCCCGAGGTACGCGCCGCGGGCCTGGTGACGCACTCGTCGGGCAACCACGGCCGGGCCCTCGCCTGGGCCGCCGCGCGGCTCGGGGTCCCGGCGACCGTCGTCGTCCCCCACGACGCCGTCGCCGCCAAGGTGGAGGCGATGGCCGCGCTCGGCGCCCGCCTCGTGCGGGTGCCTGCCGACGAGCGCGAGCAGGCCGCGGACGCCGTCGTCGCCGAGACCGGAGGCGCGCTGGTGCCGCCCTACGACCATCCCGACGTCATCGCCGGTCAGGGCACGGTCGGGGCCGAGATCGCCGCACAGGTGCCCGACGTCGAGCGGGTCCTGGTCCCGGTCGGCGGCGGTGGCCTCATCTCCGGGATCGCCGCGGCCCTGGCCGGGACCGGGATCTCGGTCGTCGGCGTGGAGCCCGAGCTGGCCGGGGACGCCGCCGAGTCGAAGCACACCGGGGCGCTCGTGCGCTGGGACCGGGCGCGGGTGTCCCGCACGGCCGCCGACGGGCTGCGCGCGGCGCGGCTCGGTGAGCTCACCTGGCCCCACGTCGCCGCACTCGTCGACGACGTCGTGACCGTGACCGAGGCCTCGATCGAGCAGGCCGCGCGGGTGCTGCACGGTGCCGGGGTGCCCGCCGAGGCCAGCGGGTGCGTCGCGACCGCGGGCGCCCTCGAGCACCCCGGGCTCGTCCGGGGACGCACGGTCGCGGTCGTGAGCGGCCGCAACGCCGACCCCGCCTGGGTGGCACGGGTCGTCGCCGCGTGACGACCGGCGCCCGCTCCGGGTCGCCCGGTCGACGCGCGCCCCGCTCGGGTGGGTGACAGCACGGGACCGTGTCGCGCACCATGGGGGCCATGATCGAGTTCCGACAGGGTGGTCGGCGGCGCATCGACCGCGTCCTCGACCCCGGCTTCCTCGCCGAGATCGGAGACCGGTCGCTGGACGAGCTCCGCGCGATGCGCGACGACGCCGCCCAGGAGGAGACCGACCTGTCCTACCTGCGCCGCCTGTTGCACGCCCGCATGGACATCGTGCGCTTCGAGGAGCATCGCCGCGCCGACGGCGGCGAGGACGGCGACGGCTCGGTGATGGACGCGCTGCCGCGGATCCTCGCCGACAACGCCATCGGCCCGGCCGCCGGGCGCGGGCGCCACCAGACCGTGGAGCCCTCGCGCGCCGAGTCGCACCGCCGTCACGTCGAGGCGCTGCTCGCCGACACCGGCCTCTCGGACGTGGCGACCCTCACCGACGCCGAGCTCACCGAGTCCGCCGAGGCGTACGCCGCCGAGGAGGCCTCGGTGTCCGACCACCGCATCCGCGTGCAGCAGGTCATGGACGCCTGCAACGACGAGATCGGCGGGCGCTACAAGGACGGGTCGGCCTCGATCGACGACCTGCTGCGCCGCGAGCGCGAAGGGGCCTAGCGGCTCCTAGTTCGCCCGCTCACGGATGGCGCGGCTGGCCCAGAAGTCCCGCAGCCGCCGGTAGCTCGCCATCGCCTTCTCGGCGTCGCCCTCCCGCAGCGCGTCCAGCGCCTCGGTGACGTCCTCCGCCGAGGTGTCCCCCGCGAGCGTCTCGTCGTCGAGCAGCTGGACGAGCCCGCCGTAGTCCAGCTCCACGAGCGAGCCTGCGTCGAAGTGGCGCAGCCAGCGGGCGGTGTCCCGCAGGACCTCCGCGGGCCCGCCGTCGCCGAGCGCCGAGCTCATCAGCTCCGCCGCCGAATCCGCGCGGGCCAGGGCATCAGCCATCGGCACCCGCCAGTAGCACCGCCGGCGCGCCACGGCGCCGTCCGGGGCGTCCGCCGTCGCCGGGTCGTCGCGGGAGAGCACGAGGACCCGGTCCGCGGCCTCCACGAGGACGAACCAGGGCAGCGGCACCGTCCAGGTGGCGGACACGACGTGGGTGGCGCTCTCCCCGAGCTCGGCGACCACGGCCTCCGCCCGCGAGCGCGCCGCCGACTCCTCGTAGTGCAGGGCCGCCGCGCGCAGCACCGGGGACTCCGTCGAGAGGAACCCGACGAGGGCCGCCGCCGCGCGGGGCCGGGTGTCGAGCGGGCACACCAGCGTCGTCGGGCCGAACCGCTGGGGCGAGGGCGCCTCCTCCCCGGGGGCCGGGGTGCTCGCGCCGTCGGCCAGCAGCACGTCCGCGGGCCCCTCCGTCGCGGTGCCGTCGATCCGCTCCCCGGGGAGCAGACGCACCGGTGCGCCCAGCTGTGCGCGGAGACACACATCCCGCTCGCGGACCCCTGCCTGGGTGACGGGGACCGCTCCCCGGGCCAGTCCGGCCCGCACACGCTGGGCCAACGGCCCCGGAAGCGCCCCCAACGGCTCGTAGACGCGGAGGTAGCAGACGAAGGGGGCGGGCACGGGCGCGATGGTGCCATGTCACGTCGCACGCGCGTTCGGACACACGGTATGCTCGTGTCACGAGGATTTCTATGAGAAGAGGGGGGCCGCCGGATACACCCGGCCGCCCCCCGCCCTGTTCGAGGGGGTCATTGCCCATGGGACGCGGACGAGCCAAGGCGAAGCAGACGAAGGTCGCTCGCGAGCTCAAGTACAGCTCCCCGACGACCGATTTCGACGCCCTGCAACGGGAGTTGGGTGAGGGCGACCCGTTCGCCCGGCGCTCCGGGGACGACGACGACAACGTCGACTCGCGCGCCTCCGGATACAGCTACGAAGAGCGCTGACCCCCGCACGGGGTCGCGTCCCTCGCACGCTTCACCAGCCTGACCTTCGGGCATCCCGAACGCCTCGTCCTCCCGCCCGTCAGGGTGTGTGGACGGGGCGCACTTCGGTGCGCGTCACGCGGGCTGTCCGAGACCGGGATGGGGAGCGATGTCGTTCGGTACGGGTGAGAAGGTCCGGTGGAACTGGGGCAACGGTCAGGGTGAGGCCACCGTGACGGAGGTCCACACCGACCGGGTCGAGCGCACCATCGCGGGCAACAAGCAGGCCCGCAACGGCACCGACGACAACCCGGCCTACGTGCTGGAGCAGTCGGACGGCCGCCAGGTGCTGAAGTTGCACAGCGAGCTCGGCCGCGCCTGTCCTTGATCAGGAGCACACCAGGCAGAGCGGAGCACGATGTCGGCTGCCTCATGTGCTGGTGATCATGGGCGGCTGGGGCGATCAGCGACCCCTTCAGCGCCGTCCGCTGATCAGGAGCACGTCATGCAGGGCCCAGGGCCCTCGCGCCTGCCCTGGTGTGCCCCTGATCATCGAAGCAAGGGCGTCGAGACGCTCAGAACCGCCGGTGATCGCCGTGCAGGACAGCCGTCCCGGGCGCGTCCGACCCGTCGTCGGAGCGCCGGACCTCGCCGAGCACCCAGGCCGGGACGTGCTTCGCCGTGAGCACCGCGAGCGCACGGTCGACGTCCTCCGGCGGGACGATGGCCACCATCCCGACGCCCATGTTGAACGTCGCCTCCATCTCGGCCCGCTCCACGCGGCCCCGCCCGGCGATGAGCTTGAACACCGGAGCCGGGTTCCAGGTGGTCCGGTCCAGGTCGGCGTGCACGCCGTCCGGCAGCACCCGGGCGAGGTTGGCGCACAGTCCGCCGCCGGTGACGTGGGCGAACGTGCGCACGTCGGTCTCGGCGGCCAGCGCGAGGCAGTCGCGGGCGTAGATGCGGGTCGGGCGCAGCATCTCCTCGCCGAGCGTGTGGCCGAACTCCTCGACGTGCCCCTCGAGCGACATCCGGCCGATCTCGAGCAGCACGCGGCGGGCGAGCGAGTAGCCGTTGGAGTGCAGACCCGACGCGGCCATCGCGATCACCTGGTCGCCGGCGCGCACGCGGTCCGGACCCAGCACCGCGTCGGCCTCGACGACCCCGACCCCGGTGGCCGAGAGGTCGTAGTGGTCCGACTCCATGACCCCGGGGTGCTCCGCTGTCTCGCCGCCGAGCAGGGCGCACCCGGCGATCCGGCAGCCCTCGGCGATCCCGGAGACGATCTGCTCGACCTTGACCGGGTCGAGCCGGCCGATCGCCAGGTAGTCCTGCAGGAACAGCGGTTCCGCCCCGCAGACCACCAGATCGTCGACGACCATCGCGACGAGGTCGAGGCCGACGGTGTCGTGGGTGTCGGTGGCCTGCGCGATCGCGATCTTCGTCCCGACGCCGTCCGTGGAGGCGGCCAGGAGCGGCTCGGTGTACTTCGAGGTGCGCAGGGCGAACAGCCCCGCGAAGCCGCCGATGCCGCCCATCACCTCCGGCCGCGACGTCGAGGCCGCGAGGGGCTTGATCCGCTCCACGGCGCGCTCCCCCGCGGCGACGTCGACCCCGGCCGACGCGTAGCTCGCGGAGAAGCCGCGCCCGGTGCCGTCCACCTGCTCGTCGACGCCGGTCACGGGCGCGTCAGAGCGTCCTCGGCGCCGTAGCCGGGGCTGGTGCGCGTGCTCGGGACCGCCGACACCGGCACGGGTACGCCGGAGCGCGACCCGCTGGACTCGTGGAGCACGCTGCCGGAGTCGCCGCACGGGGTGCCGGTGACGTCCTCGAGCAGGTGCTTGCCCACCATCGCCTCCTCGGGCAATGCGATCGGGTACTCGCCCGAGAAGCACGCCGTGCACAGCCGCGAGCGGGGCTGCTCGGTGGCGGCGATCAGGCCCTCCGAGGAGATGTAGCCCAGGCTGTCGGCCTGGACGGAGCGGCGGATGCCCTCGTTGTCGAGGCCGTTCGCGACCAGCTCCGCGCGCGAGGCGAAGTCGATGCCGTAGAAGCAGGGCCAGCGCACCGGCGGGCTCGCGATCCGGACGTGCACCTCGACGGCGCCCGCCTCGCGCAGCATCCGGACCAGGGAGCGCTGGGTGTTGCCGCGGACGATCGAGTCGTCCACCACCACCAGCCGCTTGCCCCGGATCACCTCGCGCAGCGGGTTGAGCTTGAGCCGGATACCGAGCTGGCGGATGGTCTGGGAGGGCTGGATGAAGGTCCGGCCCACGTACGCGTTCTTGACCAGTCCCATCCCGTACGGGATCCCGGACGCCTCGGCGTACCCGACGGCGGCCGGCGTCCCGGACTCCGGCACGGGGATCACCAGGTCCGCCTCCGCCGGGTGCTCGCCTGCGAGCCTGCGCCCGATCTCGACGCGGGCGGAGTGCACCCCGCGGCCGGCGATGGAGGTGTCGGGGCGCGCCAGGTAGACGTACTCGAAGATGCAGCCCTTGGGCTCCGGGGCGGCGAACCGGGAGGACCGGAGGCCTTCCGCGTCGATCGCGATCAGCTCGCCCGGTTCGACCTCGCGCACGAAGGAGGCGCCGACGATGTCGAGCGCGGCGGTCTCCGACGCCACCACCCAGCCGCGGTCGAGGCGGCCCAGCACCAGCGGCCGCACCCCGTGGCGGTCGCGCGCGGCGTAGAGCGTGGTCTCGTCGCAGAAGGCGAGGCTGAAGGCCCCGCGCAGGTCTGGCAGCAGGCGCAGCGCCGCCTCCTCCACCCCGAGGTCGGTGGCGGACTCGGCGAGCAGGCCGGTGACGACGTCGGAGTCGGTGGTGGCGGACATGCGCGCCCGGCCGTCCCGCGCCCCGTCGGGGAGACGGCGGCCGACGAGCTCGGCGGTGTTGACGAGGTTCCCGTTGTGGCCCAGCGCGATCCCGGTGCCCGCCGCCGTCGTCTTGAACGTGGGCTGCGCGTTCTCCCAGGTCGGGGACCCGGTGGTCGAGTACCGGGTGTGCCCGACGGCCATGTGCCCGCGCAGCGAGCTCAGGGTCTGCTCGTCGAAGACCTGGCTGACGAGCCCGAGGTCCTTGAACACCACGATCTGACGGCCGTCCGACACGGCGATGCCCGCAGCCTCCTGGCCGCGGTGCTGGAGCGCGAACAGACCGAAGTAGGTGAGCTTCGCCACCTCCTCGCCGGGTGCCCAGACCCCGAAGACGCCGCACTCCTCGTGGGGAACGTCGTCGAGGAGAGGTGGAGAGGCGGGGTCTGTCGAGGTGGAGGGACGGGACGGCTCCGGACCGGGACCGGGTGCGACCACCGCGGGGCTCCTCGAGACGGGGGAGAGAGGCACCCCCAGACTACGTGCGCGACCCGCTCCGGTCGCGGGTTCCCGTGGTGACACCCGCCCCGTCTGCCACCGAGGCGTCGTCACGGGGCCCCGGCCAGGGGGGATCGTCGCCGCCGGAGAGCAGGTCGATCACGTCCTCGCTGGGCAGCGCCGCCGCGAAGTGCCAGCCCTGGCCCTCGTCGCACCCGAGCATCCGCAGCCGCGTGGCCTGGGCGGCCGTCTCGACCCCCTCGGCGCAGACCGTCATCCCGAGGGCGTGCCCGAGGTCGACGAGGGTCCCGACGATGCGCTCGTCGACCGGGTTGGAGACGTCGGCCTCGCGGAGCCGGTCCCCGAAGGAGCCGTCGAGCTTGATGACGTCGACGGGGAGCTTGCGCAGGTAGGACAGGTTCGAGTAGCCGGTCCCGAAGTCGTCGATGGCGATCCGCACCCCGAGGGCGCGGAGCCCGTCGAGTGCCTTGAGCGGGGCGCCCTCGTCGGTGGTGAGGGCGCGCTCGGTCAGCTCGATCTGCAGCAGGTGCGCGGGCAGGCCGGTCTCGGCGAGGACCGTCTCGACGTCGTGGAGCAGGGTCGGCTCGTGCAGCTGGCGCGGGGCGACGTTGACCGACACGAACGGCGCGTCGTCACCGAACTCGTCGTACCAGCGCCGGGCGTCGCGGCAGGACCGGACCAGGACCCAGTGCCCCAACGGCACGATCGCCCCGGTCTCCTCGGCCAGCCCGATGAACCGGGCCGGGCCGAGGACGCCGAGCTTCGGGTGGTGCCAGCGGACCAGGGCCTCGACCCCGCGCATCCGGTGGTCGGCCATCGACACCAGCGGCTGGTAGAGCACGAAGAACTCGTCGCGCTCGATCGCGGTGGGCATCGCCGCGGAGAGGGCGAAGCGGGTGATCTCCGCCTCGTCGCGGCTCGGGTCGTGCAGTGCCCACCGGCCGCGCCCGTCGGCCTTGGCCGAGTAGAGGGTGATGTCGGCGGCGCGCATGAGGTCGCTCGTGTCCCCGCCCACGACGGGGCGCTCGACGACGCCGATGCTCGCCGAGACCGAGAGCTCCTGGCCCGCGAGGACCAGCGGCGCCGCCAGGGCGTCGAGGATCCGCTCGGCCAGCGTCTCGAGCTGGGCGACCCCGCGCGAGTTCTCGACGAGGACCACGAACTCGTCGCCGCCCATCCGGGCCACGAGCTCGCCGTCGGTCGCCTGGTCCGCGAGCCGTGTCGCCACCGCCTGGAGCATGAGGTCGCCGACCTCGTGCCCCAGGCTGTCGTTGATCGCCTTGAACCCGTCGAGGTCGAGGAAGCAGATCCCGACACGGCGTGATGACCCCGCGGGCGTCCCGGCGAAGATCCGGTCGATCCGGTCGGAGAACAGCGCGCGGTTCGGGAGCGTCGTGAGGGTGTCGTGATAGGCCTGGTACTCCAGGTGGGACTGCAGCATGTGCCGCTCGGTGACGTCCTCGAGCATCGCGACCTGGTAGGCCGGACTGCCGTGCTCGTCGCGCACCAGCGAGAGCGTCAGGTTGCAGATGATCTCCTCGCCGTCCTTGCGGTAGAACCGCTTCTCGACGCGGAAGTTGTCCAGGTCCCCGGCCAGCAGCCGCTCGTAGTGCACCCACACCGACGGCAGGTCGTCCGGGTGCGCCAGCTCGCCGACCGTCCGGCGGCGCATCTCCGCCGCGGTGTAGCCGAACATCTGGGTCAGGGTCGGGTTGACCTCGACGATGCGCCCCTCGATGTCGCCGAGGCCGATCCCGATGGCCGCCTCGTAGAACATCGCCCGGAAGCGGGCCTCGCTGGCGTGCAGGGCCTGCTCGGTCTGGTGCCGCGCGACGATCACGGCGCGGCGGATCGCCTCCTGCTCGTCGAGCGTGCGGTCGCGCAGGGTCGTGGCGTAGCCCGCCGCGAGCGCCCCGGCCAGCGCGAGGACGCCGTCGCGGACGTCGTCGCCGAGCATCGCGGGCAGCCGGGTGCACAGCAGGTGGAGGGTCCGCTCCACCGTCGACGGGCCGGTGAAGTGGGCGGCGACGAGCCTGCGGCCCGCCTCGTGGCCGACGGCCGTGTCCAGCGGTCGGGCCCGCAGTGCCGCGACGAGGTCCGCGCTGATCTCGGTGAGGTAGTCGACGAGCTCGTCGGAGCCCATCGGGACGTAGCTGGTCCCCTCGACCTCCGCCGCCCAGGCGCGCGCGAGGGCGTCGACGGCCACGGCGTCCGCGGCGGTGCGGTCGTCGGGCCGGTCGTCGGGCCGGGAGACCGTGTCGCGGGGCGAGGGCCACCGCGGCGTCCCGGGCGGGGCGGGCTCAGTCACGGCGCCCGAGACCCGCGTACCCGGGGATGCGCTCGGCTCCGGCCGGCAGGTGGCCGTCCGGCCGCCAGAAGGGGATGGCGACGACGCCGGGATCGACCAGCGAGAAACCGTCGAAGAAGCCCTCGACCTCTTCGCGGGGGCGCATCGACATCGGGGTGGCCGTACGCCGGTAGAGCGCCACGTGGTCGTCGGCGCGGTCCGGCATGGTGTCCGCGGACGCGTGGCTCAGCGCGAGGTGGCTGCCGGGGGCCAGGGCGTCGCGGTAACGCCCGAGGGCGTCCGCGGGGCGGCGCTCGTCGCCGACGAAGTGCAGCAGGGCGACGGCGAGCAGCGCGACGGGCCGGTCGAGGTCGAGCACCGACCGGGTGGCCGGGTCGTCGAGCACCGAGTCCACGTCCAGGAAGTCGGCGTGGACCACCCCGGTGCGCGGGTCGTCGTCGAGCAGCGCGCAGGAGTGGGCCACCGCGACGGCGTCGATGTCCACGTAGAGGACCCGCGCCGACGGGTCGGCCGCCTGGGCGACCTCGTGGACGTTGCCCACGGTCGGGATGCCCGAGCCGACGTCGAGGAACTGGTCGATGCCGTGGGCGAGGCAGTACCGGACGGCGCGACGCATGAACGCGCGGTTCGCCTGCATGATCCGCGGCAGATCCGGCCAGTCGGCGATCGCCTGACGGGCCATCTCGCGATCCACCGCGAAATTGTGGCTGCCGCCGAGGTAGTAGTCGTAGACCCGTGCCGCGCTCGGGCGGTCGATGTCGACCTCGTGCGGGGCCCACGCCGGTCGTGTCACTCGGTCACCACTCCCATGGTCACAGTGAGCATAAGCCGCGGACCGCGCGTGTCAGCCACCCTGACGGGGGACAGGCCGTCACGGTCCGGATCACCACGCGGCGTCTGCGGCTCGGTCGGGAACCGACCCGGCGGCGGTGCCGGGATCGGGGTCGACATCGTCGTCGGCACCGGTGTCGGGGTCGGTGTCGGATTCCGTGTCGGGTGCGGTGCCGGCGAGGGGCAGCCAGTGACCCACCCGGGGGGCCCGGTGACCCGAGGCGCGGACCACCCCGGCCGCGACGGCATCGTCGAACCCGAGGCGACCCAGCGCCAGTGCACACCACGTCCGCGGGTCCGTCTCCACCACATTGGGTGGAGTGCCTCGCGTGTGGCGGGGCCCATCGACGCAGTGTACTGCGCCGAATGGCGGTACTCGGACTTCGACGCTGCGGCCCGGCGCGATGTGTTCGAGGGCGGCCAGCGACACGCGGACCGCGGTGGAGCGCACCGCGCGGGGAGGTGCGGGCACGGCGTCATCGGCAGCGGGGCCGTCGGGGCGTGCGTCCACCCAGGCCGTGACGTCGGCCAGGGCGGAGCGGACCTCGTCCGGGGCGGGGGCTCGGCGGGTGGACATGGTGCCCCCGAATCTAGGCGGCGACGACGGAGCGCGCCGCCGCCGTCCGTGGCCGCCGCCGGCTGGCAGGCTGGCCCGGTGGTGCGACGCGGGCTCGGGATGCTGCTGCTGGCCGTCCTCGCGGTGTGGGCGCGGGGCCTCGCGGCCGCGATGACCATGGAGGCCGACCACGCGGCCTTCTGGCGCCGCCGTGCCCGCTCGCCGGGCACGGTCACGCTCGTGGCGCTCGGGGACTCGCTGGCACAGGGCCTCGGGGCGATCCACCCGGAGCGCTCGTGGGCGGGCCGGTTGGCCGAGGCGATCGAGGAGCGCACCGGGAGCCGCGTACGCGTGCTGGTCCTGGGCGTGTGCGGGGCAGGGGTCGCCGACGTGCTGCGACTGCAACTCCCCCAGGTGCCCGCGGCCGCGCTCCATGGCGATCCCGGCACGCTGATCGCGCTCGAGGTCGGGACCAACGACGCGTCCGGGGGTACCGACCCGGAGGAGTACCGGCGGCTGCTCACCGAGGTGTGCGCCGCGCTGCCCGCGGGCTCGCTGGTCGGCGACGTGCCCGACCTCCAGCGCGGGCGGGTGCGGGTCGCCGGGGCGCGCCTCTCGCCGGTGGCGCGCGAGGTCGTGGCGGCCCACCCGCGGTTGCGGCTGGTGCGCCTGGAGGCGGCGACCCACCGCCTGGCGCCGTGGGAGTTCGGCCCGGACCTCGCCCACCCCAACGGGCTGGGCTACCGGCGGTTCGGGCGGGCGTTCACGGCGGCGCTGGGGAGCTGACCGGCCGATGGGGGCGGCTCAGTCGTCCAGGGCCGCCGGGAGGGTGGCCGCCGAGAGCGTCGTCAGCTCACCCACGTCCAGCGGTTCCACGTCGCGGATCGCCAGTGCGGTGCCGCCGACCTCGCCGAGACGGGCCGCGGGCTGACCGACCTCGACGCACAGCCGGGCGAGGTCCGCCTCGGCCGACGGCGGCACGGTCACCAGCATGCGGGCCGCCGACTCCGAGAACAGCAGCGTCGCGGTGTCCAGCGCACCCTCGCCGGGGGGTGGCGTGACCGACGCACCGCGCCCGGCGGCCACCGACGCCTCGACCAGGGCCTGCGCGAGCCCGCCGTCGGACACGTCGTGCGCCCCGGAGAACAGCGCGGCCGCGGCGCCCTGCGCCATGACCTCGGCGAGGCGGGCCTCCACGGCGAGATCGCAGACCGGGGGGCGCCCACCGAGGTGGTCGTGCACGATGCCTGCCCACGCCGACCCGTCGAGCTCGTCGCGGGTCTCGCCGAGCAGCCACACCGCGTCGCCGTCGGGGCCGAACCCGTGGGGCACCGCGCGGTGGACGTCCTCGAGGAGACCGAGGACCCCGACGACGGGCGTCGGGAGGATCGCCGTCGTGCCGGTCTGGTTGTAGAAACTGACGTTGCCGCCGGTCACGGGGACGCCGAGCTCGACGCAGCCCTGGGCGAGACCGTCGACCGCCTCCGAGAACTGCCACATCACGCCGGGGTCCTCGGGGGAGCCGAAGTTGAGGCAGTCGCTCACCGCGACGGGCCGCGCGCCGGACGCCGCCACGTTGCGCACCGACTCGGCGAGCGCGAGCCGGGCGCCCTCACGGGGGTCGAGCAGGCAGAACCGGGCGTTGCAGTCGATCGCGAGCGCGATCCCGCGGTCGGAGGACTCGTCGAGGCGGAGCACACCGGCGTCGGCGGGCGTGGCGGCCGCGGTGTTGCCGCGGACGTAGCGGTCGTACTGGTCGGTGACCCAGGCCCGGGAGGCGAGCTGGGGCGACGCGGCGAGCCGGGCGATCGTCTCCGCCAGATCCGCGGGGGTCGACGGGCGGGCCAGGCCCGCCGTCGTGTCGGCCTGCAGGGTGTCCTGGCGCTCCGGGCGGGCGACCGGGCGGGAGTACACCGGCCCGTCGTGGGCGACGGTGCGCGGCGGGACGTCGACGACGACCTCGCCGCCGGCGGTGATCCGCAGGTTCTCGCCGTCGGTGACCTCGCCGATCACGGTCGCCGTGACGTCCCAGCGCTCGCAGACCGCCATGAACGCGTCCACGTTGTCCGGGGTGACCACCGCGCACATCCGCTCCTGCGACTCGCTGGAGAGGATCTCGGCGGGGGTCATGCCCTTCGCGCGGAGGTGGACGGCGTCGAGGTCGACGTCCATCCCGCCGCTGCCCGCGCTCGCGAGCTCACTGGTGGCGCAGGACAGCCCGGCGCCGCCGAGGTCCTGGATGCCGACGACGAGCCCCGCGCGGTAGAGCTCGAGGCAGCACTCGATGAGGACCTTCTCGGCGAAGGGGTCGCCGACCTGGACGCTGGGCAGCTTCTTGTGCCCGCCACCGCCCGCGGACCCGGTGAACGTCTCGCTGGCCAGCACCGACACCCCGCCGATGCCGTCGAGCCCGGTCCGCGCGCCGAAGAGCACGATCTTGTTCCCGACGCCGGACGCGAAGGCCAGGTGCAGGTCCTCGGTCCGCAGCACCCCGACACACAGGGCGTTGACCAGCGGGTTCCCGGCGTAGGTGGGGTCGAAGACCACCTCGCCACCGAGGTTGGGCAGGCCCAGGCAGTTGCCGTAGAAGCCCACACCGGACACGACGCCGGGCAGGACGCGCGCGGTGTCCGGGGCGTCCAGCGGGCCGACCCGCAGCCCGTCCATCACCGCGACCGGGCGCGCCCCCATGGCCATGATGTCGCGGACGATGCCGCCGACGCCGGTCGCGGCGCCCTGGTGCGGCTCGACGTACGACGGGTGGTTGTGCGACTCGATCTTGAAGGTGACCGCCCACCCGTCGCCGACGTCCACGACGCCCGCGTTCTCCCCGATGCCGGCGAGCAGGTGGGCGCGCATCGCCTCGGTGGTGGTCTCGCCGAAGCGGCGCAGGTGCACCTTCGAGGACTTGTAGGAGCAGTGCTCGGACCACATCACCGAGTACATGGCCAGCTCGGCGTCGGTCGGGCGGCGCCCGAGGATCTCGCGGACGCGCGCGTACTCCTCGTCGCGCAGCCCGAGGGCGGCGTAGGGCTGGTCACGCTCCGGGGTGGCGACGGCGAACTCGACGGTGTCGGCCGGTTCCGGGGCGGGTTCGGGAGCGGGGGATCCGGCGGGGGCGTTTCCGGAGGCGGCCTGCGCGGTCACGTCCTCGACCCTACGCACGCGCGTGGGGCCTCGCGGCGCGCGTGCCGCACCCCACGACGAACGTGGCGCAATCGACCTGATCGAAGCTCTCCGGGGCTGGTCAGTGTTCGAAAGGTCACTCGTCGTGTGTCACCGACCGCACATCTCAGTCGCGCTCCGTGTCCTTCGATCGAGTGGCCGTTCGTGGTGTGACTACGACGTCTCGGCGAGATGTCCGCGTGCCGTGTCGGCGAATCCCGGAGATTGTCAGACCCCGGATCCATGATGACGCCATGACCGCAGCCTCCGTCCGCGCACAGTGGGTCGGGTCCGAGCCGGCACGTGCTACCGCCCCGGTGGCGGGGAGCTCCAGCGCGCCGACGGCGGCCTCCTCGCCCGTCGAGGACGCCGCCGGGCCCACCCGGCCCGACCCACTCGCCGCCCTGTCCCTGGTGCTCGACCGTCCGCTCGCCGAGGTCCGTCGCCACCGGCTCGACGTCGCGGGGCGCGTGCCCGCGAGCGTCGCGCCGTACGTCGACGTGTCGCAGGGGATGCTCGAGCTCGTGTTCGACGGGCCCTCCGGACCGGTCGTCCTCGCCGTCGCGCCCGGCGCGCGCGGGGACACGATCGTGCCGGTCCTCCCCGCGCCCGCTCCCGAGCAGGACGACGGACAGGACGTCGGCGACGGCACCCCGTTCGACGAGGTGGTCGGCGACGCGCTGGAGGACGTCGACCGCGTGGTCGGGCACATGGAGCGGCCCGACGAGATGCGCGGGCTGGTCCTGCACCTCGGCGGTCGGATGCTGATGATCTACGCCGACCTCTGGGAGCTGCGGGTCACGCTGCTGCCGTGAGGCGGGCGAGCACCGAGGTGAACAGCCCGAGCCCGTCCGTGCCCGGACCGGTCAGCGGGTCGATCGCGTGCTCGGGGTGGGGCATGAGACCGACCACGCGCCCGTCGTCGGAGCACACCCCGGCGATGTCGTGCAGCGCGCCGTTGGGCGCGGGCTCGGCGTAGCGGAACACGACCCGGCCGTCGTCCTCCAGGCGGGCGAGGGTCTCGTCGTCGGCGACGAAGCGGCCCTCCCCGGACTTGAGCGGCACGGTGATCTCGCTGCCCGGGGCGAGCCCGGAGGTCCACGCCGTCGTGATGTTCTCCACGCGGAGCCGGGTCTCGCGGCAGATGAAGCGCAGCCCGGCGTTGCGCACCAGCGCACCCGGGAGCAGCCCCGCCTCGCAGAGGATTTGGAAGCCGTTGCAGATGCCGAGCACCGGCAGCCCGCGGTGGGCGGCCTCGACCACCGGCCCCATCACCGGGGAGCGCGCGGCGATCGCCCCGGCACGCAGGTAGTCGCCGTAGGAGAAGCCGCCGGGGACGACGACGGCGTCCACGCCCTGCAGGTCGGTGTCCCGGTGCCACAGCGACACCGCCTCGCCGCCCGCGTAGCGCACGGCCCGGGCCGCGTCCACGTCGTCGAGCGTGCCCGGGAAGGTGATGACCCCGACGCGCGCGGTCATGCGTGCGTCCCGGGGACGTCGGCGGCGGTGGCGTCCGCGTCGGACACCCGCCGCACGACCCACTCCTCCATCACGGGGTTCGCGAGCAGCGTCCCGGCGATGCGTTCGAGCTCGGCGTCGGGCACCCCGTCGTCGACCTCGAGGACGAAGTGCTTGCCCTGGCGGACGTCGGCGACGCCGGAGACCCCCAGGCGCCCCATCGCACGGGCCACCGCCTGCCCCTGGGGGTCGAGGATCTCGGCTTTCGGGAGGACGTCGACGATCACGCGAGCCACGCGGCCCACGGTACCGGGTCCACGGATCGGGCCCGCCGGGAAGATGCGGGGCTCACGAGGCCGCAGGCCCGCTACACCGACCGCAGGGCACGCACCCGGGCGGCCATCGCGCGGCGGCTGACCGCGGCGTCGGGGGCGAACACCTCGAACGCGTGCGGCACCCCCGGATGGAGCTGCAGCTCGACGGCCACCCCGGCCCGCTGCAGCCGGGCCGCGTAGTCGACGTCCTCGTCGCGGAAGATGTCGAGCTGGCCGACGTCGATGAACGCCGGCGGCAGGCCGTCCAGTTCCCGCTCGCGTGCGGGTGCGGCGTAGGTCGGGACGTCCGGCCCGCCCGCGGTGTCCCCCAGCAGGCAGCCCCAGCCGGTGATGTTGTCGTCGGTCGACCACATGGCGAACGGCTCGATCTCCGGGTCGGGCGTCGTCGTGCGGTCGTCGAGCATCGGGTAGACGAGGATCTGGGACGCCAGGGCCGGCCCGCCACGGTCCCGGGCCATCAGCGCGACGGCGGCCGCCATCCCGCCTCCCGCACTGTCGCCCATGATCGCGAGACGCGCGGGGTCGACGCCCAGCTCGGCCGCATGATCAGCGGTCCAACGCAGCGCGGCGTAGACGTCCTCGACCGAGGTCGGGTACGGGTGCTCGGGCGCGAAACGGAAGTCGACCGACAGCAGCGGGACGCCCGAGAGGTGGGTGTAGTCGCGGCAGACCGGGTCGTGGGTGTCGATCGAACAGAGGAACATCCCGCCGCCGTGGACGTAGACCGCGAGCGAGCCCGGCTGGTCACCGTCGCGCCGGTAGAGCCGCATCCCGATGCGCGTGCCGTCCTCGGCGGTCGCGGCGTGCTCGGTGACCGTGACGTCGGCCGGCGGGACCCAGCCCGCGGTGGCCGCGCCGATCAGCTCGTCGACGACGGCGCGACGGGTCTTCCAGTCTCCGGCCGGCGGCGGTGTCTGCGCCGCGGCCGCCTCGGCGATCGGCGCCAGCGCCGCGGCCACCTCGGGATCCATCTCCACCGGCATGAGGTGGAGTGCACCACAGAGGTGCGCTTCGTGCTCGTGAGCCGGAGGCCCCCTACGCGGTCGTCGACCACCGCTCCGGGTCCACGGAGCCGTCCGCCGAGCGGCGCGGACGGCGGGCACGCCCGACCAGGTCGCCTACACCGGCCGGGACCGCACCGGAGGCCAGCGCAGCGTCGACCGCGCCGACGAGGGCGCCGTCGGCCACGTGGCCTGCGAGGTGGCGCAGCGCGGGATCGACCACGCGGCGACGGAGCCCGGCCAGCACGGGGGCCGGCACACCGGGCCGCACGACCGGGCCGGCGAGCCCCGCCGTCGGCGTCCCGTCGGGGCCGAGCCGGTGGACGCCGGTGTCGTCGAGGAGCAGGTCCAGGCCCGCCTCGGCGAGGGCGCGCCGGGTGCCGTCGGAGACCGACCACCCGGGCGCCGCGAACCCGTCGACGCCGAGGTCGAGGGCCTCGGCCGAGCGCATCGCCCCGGCGAGACGCAGCCGCGCCTCCAGCACCGGCAGCCTGCGGTAGGGGCGGCCGCCGTCGTGGGCCTCGCGGGTACCGCGCATCAGAACGGTGTCCCCGGCGCGACGGCGGGCGGCCGCGAAGGCGGCGACCTCGGGGTGGGGGCTCGGGCCGACGAGCAGGGTCAGCGGGACCCGGCGCGCGTCGAGGGCGTCGCAGAGCCGGACCGCCGAGGCGAGGGGTGCGCCGGGCGCGAGGCCGGAGGCGGAGACCAGAAGAGGCACCCCGCCATCAGGCCCGACCGACGTGATGGCCGGTGGACCGGCGTGTGAACTCTGGCGCTACGGGCCGGGAAATCACATCGGCGGCGGCCACTGCGCCCCGGTGAGCCGGGTGTAGGCCTCGATGTAGCGCGCCCGGGTCGCCTCGACGACCGGCTCGGGCAGCGGGGGCGGCGGGGCGCCGCCGTGGCGGTCCCAGCCGGACTCCGCCGAGGTCAGCCAGTCCCGGACGTACTGCTTGTCGAACGACGGCTGCGGCACGCCGGGCTCGTAGGCGTCGGCGGGCCAGAACCGGGACGAGTCCGGGGTCAGGACCTCGTCCCCGAGCACCAGCGCCCCCGAGGGATCGACGCCGAACTCGAGCTTGGTGTCCGCGAGGATGATCCCCCGCGAGGCGGCGTACGCCGATCCCCGCTCGTAGATCGAGAGGGTCGCGTCGCGCAGCGCACCGGCCAGATCCGGGCCGACCTGCTCGGCGACGTGGGCGAAGCTGACGTTCTCGTCGTGCTCGCCGGCGGCGGCCTTCGTCGCCGGCGTGAAGATCGGGGCCGGCAGCATGCTGGCCTCGGTGAGCCCGTCGGGCAGCGGGACCCCGCAGATGGCGCCGTCCCGCCGGTAGTCCGTCGTGCCGGAGCCGGCGAGGTAGCCGCGCGCCACGCACTCCACCGGGACCATCTCCAGGCGGCGGACCAGCAGCGCCCGCCCCCGGACCTCCTCGGGGATGCGCTCGTCGCGGACGGCGACGAGGTGGTGGGCGGGCGGCGCGGCCGCGTCGCTGCTGGAGCTGCCCGGCCCGCTCCCGAGGAGCCCGAACCAGAACACCGACAGCGCCGTGAGCACCCGTCCCTTGTCCGGGATGGGGGTCGACAGCACGTGGTCGAAGGCCGAGATCCGATCGGACGCCACCAGCAGCAACGTCTCGCCGTCGACCTCGTAGAGGTCACGGACCTTCCCGGACGCGAGGTGCGGGTAGTCCGCGAGCGTGGTCACGGGCGGCGAGGCTAGAGGATCGGGGCGGGCGCGTAGGCCGCCGCCTCGGGCCGCGCATCGGCGATCTCGGCGACCCGCCGGGCGATCTCGGTGACCTGGGCGCCCGCCGCGCCGACGAAGGCCGCCGGGTCGGCGACGGCGGCCGCGAGGTCGCCCTCGGAGACCCCGAGCCGGGAGTCGGCGGCGAGCCGGGCCAGCAGGTCGTTGCCCTCGATCCCCTTCTCCCGCATGTCCAGGGCCACTGCCCGGGCGTGCTCGGCGACGATCTCGTGGGCGGTCTCGCGTCCCACGCCCGCCCGGACGGCGGCCATGAGGACGGCCGTCGTCGCGAGGAAGGGCAGGTAGCGGTCGAGCTCGCGGGCGATGACCGCCGGGTAGGCCCCGAACTCGTCGAGCACCGTCAGGAAGGTCTCCAGGAGACCGTCGACCGCGAAGAACGCGTCCGGCAGCGCGACCCGGCGCACGACCGAGTCGGACACGTCGCCCTCGTTCCACTGGCCGCCGGCCAGCTCGCCGAGCATCGAGGCGTTGCCCCGGAGCACCACGGCGAGGCCGTTGACCCGCTCGCAGGACCGGGTGTTCATCTTGTGCGGCATCGCGCTCGAGCCGACCTGCCCGGCCTGGAACCCCTCGGTGACCAGCTCCTGGCCTGCCATGAGCCGGATCGTCGTGGCCAGCGACGACGGCCCCGCGGCGAGCTGGACGAGCGCGGAGGCGACGTCGTGGTCCAGGGAGCGGGGGTAGACCTGCCCGACGCTGGTCAGCACCTCGGAGAACCCGAGGTGGGCGGCCGTGCGGCGTTCGAGCTCGGCGAGCTTGCCCGCGTCCCCGTCGAGCAGGCCGAGCATGTCCTGCGCGGTGCCCACCGGGCCCTTGATCCCCCGCAGCGGGTAGCGGGCGATCAGCTCGGTCAGGCGCCGGTACGCGACGAGGGTCTCGTCGGCGGCGGAGGCGAACCGCTTCCCCAGCGTGGTCGCCTGGGCGGCGACGTTGTGGCTGCGGCCGGCCATCACCACCTCGGAGTGCTCGCCGGCGAGCCGCGACAGGCGCGCGAGCACCGCGACCGTCTTGTCCGCGACGAGGCGCAGCGAGTCGCGGATCTGCAGCTGCTCGACGTTCTCGGTGAGGTCGCGGCTCGTCATGCCCTTGTGCGCGTGCTGGTGGCCCGCGAGGTCGTCGAACTCCTCGATGCGCGCCTTCACGTCGTGGCGGGTGCGCCGCTCGCGGGCGGCGATGGAGTCGAGGTCGACGCGGTCCACGACGGCCCGGTAGTCGTCGAGGACCCCGTCCGGGACGTCGATCCCCAGGTCGCGCTGGGCGGTGAGCACCGCCAGCCACAGCTCGCGCTCCGCGGTGACCTTCCGCTCCGGCGACCACAGGTCGCGCAGCGCGGGCGAGGCGTAGCGGGCGGCGAGGACATTGGGGATCACGTGTCCGGAGGATACGGGTGAGGATGGGTACCCGTGACCTCCGTTGACGCCGTGACCCCGGTCGACCTGCGCTCCGACACCGTCACCCGCCCCGGCGCGACCATGCGCGAGGCGATGGCGGGCGCCGACGTCGGCGACGACGTCCTCGACGGCGACCCCACCCTCGCGAGCCTCCAGCGCCGCGTCGCGGACCTGCTCGGCCTCGAGGCGGCGCTGTGGACCCCGACGGGCTGCATGGCCAACGCCATCGCGCTCATGGACCACCTCGAGCGCGGCGACCGCTTCCTGGCCCCCGCGGGCGCCCACGTCCTGGAGGCCGAGCTCGGCACCTCGGCATGGCTCGCGGGCGGACTGCCCGCGCCGCTGCCGCACTCCGCGGGCCCCGGCCGTCCGACCCCGGCCGACATCACCGCCGCGGCGGGCGGCGTCGGACCCTACTTCGGGCTGCGCACCCGGTTGCTCTGCCTCGAGAACACCCACAACGCGGCGGGCGGTGCGGTGACGCCCGCGGCCGAGCACCGTTCGCTCGTCGCGGCCGCGGACGACGCCGGGCTCGCCGTCCACCTCGACGGGGCCCGGCTCTGGCACGCCGCGGTGGCCCTCGACGTCGAGCCCGCCGTCCTGACCGCGGGCGCGGACACCGTCAGCGTCTGCCTGTCGAAGGGGCTCGGGGCGCCGATGGGGTCGGTCGTGGCCGGGTCGGCGGCCTTCGTCGACCGGGCGTGGCGGCTGCGCAAGATGCTCGGCGGCGGGATCCGGCAGGGCGGGGTGCTCGGCGCGGCGGGGCACGTCGCCCTGGACGGCATGGCCGACCTCGCCGACGACCACGAGCACGCCCGCCTGCTCGCCGAGGGGCTGGCGGCCCGCGGCTGGCCGGTGTCGACGCCCGAGACCAACATCGTGCTGGTCACGACGTCGGACCCGGCACCCGTGGTCGCCGGCCTCGCCGACGTCGGGGTGCGCGCCGTCCCGTTCGGGCCGGGCGTGCGGTTCGTGACCCATCGGGACGTGTCGCGGGCCGACGTCGAGTCGGCCCTGGAGCGTGCGGCGGGGCTCCCCGTGCCGGCCTGACCCGGCCCGGCGGGGCGAAGGTCGCCCGATCTGTTGGCTTCCGTGGACGATGCCCCGTGCGACGTGCGTCACTATTTTCGGCCAGGTGGAAGCGCCCGAGGTCACCGCCGTCCGAGCCGAGCGCGCGGCCCCCGACCTGCGGGATCTCTACGAGCGGATGCTGCGGATCCGCCAGTTCGAGGCGAAGGTCGACGTCCTCTACCGCCAGGGCCGGGTCCGCGGGCCCGCTCACCTGGGGCTCGGGCAGGAGGCCATCGCCGTCGGCGTCGCCTCGGCGCTCGGCCCGGGCGACTACTCGCTCGGCACCTACCGCGGACACGCCCACGCCCTCGCCCGCGGCGCCCCCGAGGAGCCGGTGCTGCGCGAACTGCTCGGGCGCGTCGGCGGCATCTGCGGCGGCAAGGGCGGCTCGATGCACATCACCAGCGTCGAGCACGGCTACTACGGCTCGTACGCGATCGTGGGCGGGCACATCCCCACCGCGGTCGGCATGGCGTGGGCGAGCCGCATCCGCCGCGACGGCATGGTCACGGCCTGCTTCTTCGGCGACGGCACGACGAACATCGGCGCCTTCCACGAGGCGGTGAACCTCGCGGCCGTCTGGAAGCTCCCGGTGGTCCTCGTCTGCGAGAACAACCTGTACATGGAGTACACCCCGATCGGTGACGTGATCCCGGTCGAGCGGCCCGCCGCCGACCGCGCCCCCGCCTACGGCCTGGAACCGCTCGTCGTCGACGGCAACGACGTGGCCGCGGTCCGCGAGATGGCGCTGGCCGCCGTCGAGCGCGCCCGCCGCGGGGACGGGCCCTCGCTCGTCGAGGCCGTCACCTACCGGCTGGGCGGGCACTCGGTGGCCGACGGCGGGGCCTACCGCCACCCCGACGAGGTCGCCGCCGCCCGGACCCGCGACCCGCTCGTGCGGCTGGCGACCGAGCTGGCGCAGTCCGGCGCGATGGCCGTCGAGGAGAGCGACGCCCTCGTCGCGCAGGTCAAGGGCGAGATGGACGCCATGGCCGTGCGGGTGCTCGCCGAGCCCACCCCCGACGCCGCCGACGCGTGGACCGGCATGTGGAGCGACGGAGGGGCGACGTGGCGCAACTGACCTACCGCGAGGCCGTGGCCGCGGCGCTCGAGCAGGAGATGGCGCGCGACGAGACCGTGGTGCTGCTCGGGGAGGACGTCGGGTCGGGCGGGGTCTTCAAGACGACCGCCGGGCTGAAGGACCGCTTCGGACCGGAGCGGGTCTGGGACACCCCGATCTCCGAGCAGGCCATCGCCGGCGCCGCGATGGGCGCGGCCGCGGCCGGGCTGCGGCCCGTCGCCGAGATCATGTTCTCGGACTTCTACGCGACGTGCTGGGACCAGGTCGCCAACGAGATCGCCAAGGCCTGCTACATGACGGGCGGCCAGCTGCGGATGCCGCTGGTCATCCGCGGGACCAACGGCGGCGGGCTCGGGTTCGGCGCACAGCACAGCCAGTCGGTCGAGAACTGGGCGATGTGCGTCCCCGGGATCAAGATCGTCTCGCCGTCGACCCCCGACGACATGTGGGGCCTGCTCGCCGCGTCGATCCAAGACCCGGAACCGGTCCTGGTCTTCGAGCACAAGGCACTGTTCGGGACGAAGGCCGAGCGGCCGGAGCACCCCCACCTCGTTCCCCTCGGGAAGGCGGCCCTGCGGTGCTCCGGTGACGACGTCACGCTGATCGGCCTCGCCCGCACCGTCGGGATGTGCGAGCAGGCGGCCGCCGCGCTCGCCGAGGACGGGGTCGCCGCGGACGTCCTCGACCTGCGCTGCCTCGTGCCGCTCGACGCGGCCGCGGTCCTCGCGTCCGCGCGGCGCACCGGCCGCGTGGTGATCGTCGAGGAGAACCCCGGCCAGCTCGGCTGGGGCGCGGGCGTCGCCGCGATCCTCGCCGAGGAGGCGTTCGACGACCTGCGCGCACCGATCGTCCGGGTCTCCGGCGGCAATGTCCCGCTGCCCGTCGCCGCCGCCATGGAGGCGGCGGTCATGCCGTCGACCGAGAAGGTCGTGTCCGCCGCCCGGGGCCTGCTCGAGGGACGGATCCCAGCCGCAACCACAGCCCGAGCCTGAGGAGACAGACCATGCGGATTCGGAACGAGGATGTCCTGCTGCCGGTATCGGCGGTGTCCGCCTTCCCGAGGCCGCACTGGCTGCAGGGACGGATACTCGGCTGCGGGACCGAGCCCACCTACCGCAGCCACAACCTGCGCGTGGCCTACGAGGACGCCTGCAAGCTCACCGCGCGGGAGCAGGAGCTGGCCGGGCTCGACATCCTGTGCGATGGCGCCCAGTACTACGAGTGGGAGGCACCGGGCTTCCAGCTCGAGCCGATCTTCCACTTCATCCCGGAGAACCTCGGCGGGATCGACAACTTCGGCCCGCCCGGCGACGGCGCGAAGTACCAGCCGTTCTACAAGGGCACGGTGCACAGCAAGGTCGAGTGGGTGCGCCCGATCTTCGAGGCCGTCGCCTACGCGATGCGCAACGCCACGGACCGCCCCTTCAAGGTCGCCATGCTCGGCCCGGCGCAGCAGTCGATCATCCTGAACGACCAGCACTACGGCGACGGCGTCGCGCTCGCCAAGGACATCGCCCGCGCCCTGAACAAGGAGCTGCACTACCTGCAGGACATGGGGATGGAGGCCGTCCAGCTCATCGACGTCCTGCCGCCCTACACGCAGGACATGTGGCAGATCGAGTGCCAGCAGATCATGTTCGAGGGCATCCACATGACCAAGTTCTGGCACGTCTGTTACGGCAGCGTCGACGGCCAGCGGGACATCTTCGACAACCACGCGGCGGGGATGATGCCGTTGTTCCGGGAGTCGCCCTGCGACGTGATCCACCTGGAGTTCACGAACAAGGACTTCGTCGAGCTCGAGGCGTTCGCCGACTTCCCCGGCGACAAGGTGCTCGGCGTCGGCGTCGTCGACGCGAAGAACACGATGGTCGAGCCGGTCGAGCAGATCGCCGACCGGATCCGGCGCGCACTGAAGGTCATCCCCGCCGATCGGCTGCTGGTGGCCCCCGACTGCGGGCTCGGCTACTTCAGCCGCACCACCGCGTACGCGAAGCTCCGCAACATGGGCCAGGCCGCCCGGGAGGTCCGCGCCGCGCTGTGACGCCGCGCCGGCGCGCCCTCAGGGCGCGCCGGCGACCACGTCCTCGGCGGCGCGCAGGTCGGCGAGATCGCGGTAGCCGGCCAGGGCGAGGGTGGTGTCCAGCTCCGCGAGCAGGCAGCGCACGACGTGGTGCACACCCGCCTGGCCGCCCAGCGCCAGCCCGAACGCGAACGGGCGTCCGACGAGCACCGCGTCCGCGCCCAGCGCGAGGGCGACCGCCGCGTCGGCGCCGGTGCGGATCCCGGAGTCGAAGAGCACCGGCACCCGCCCCGCGACGGACGCGACGACGCCGGGCAGTGCGGACAGCGCCCCGATCGCCCGGTCGACCTGCCGGCCGCCGTGGTTCGAGACGATCACCCCGTCGATCCCGTGGTGCAGCGCGAGCCGCGCGTCCTCGGCGCGCTGGATGCCCTTGACGACCATCGGTCCCTCCCACTGCGCCCGGATCCGGTCCAACCGGTCCCACCCCCACGCGGTGCCGGTGAACAGGCGCTGCCGGTGGCGGACCGCCGCCCCCAGGTCCTCCTCCGGGGGGCGGGCCAGGCCGGCGCGGAAGGCCGGGTCGGAGAACGGGATCGCCGTGCCCACCCCGCGGAGGAACGGCAGGTAGGCGCGGTCGAGGTCGCGGGGGCGCCAGCCGAGGGTCCAGGTGTCGAGGGTGACGACGAGGACGGTGAACCCGGCCGCCCGGGCACGGGCCAGCAGACTGGCGGTCACGTCG